>CALWCS010000071.1 GCA_944376425.1 uncultured Lachnospiraceae bacterium
TGGTTTGGCGATTGACATTATACCAGAAAAGGGAGGTCAATGCTCTTTTTATTTGCAAACCTCCGAAAAATCAAGGTAAAACGTAACTTTAAACAATAAAAAAGAATGGTAGTTTCGACACTACCAGAGAAGAAAAGGAGGAAAAAAGATGAGAACGATGCGTTTAAAAAAAAGAGAGGTAAAAGAAAGAGAAGGATTGGTACAGATTTTAGAAGATTGTAATGTCGTTCGGATTGGAACAATAGATGAAGAAGGAATGTTTATTGTTCCCGTCAATTACGGGTATGAGATAAAAAAAGCAGAAAATGGAGAAGAGCGGCTTTTTCTTTATCTTCACTCGGCAAAAGAAGGAAGGAAAGCAGAGGCATTTGAAAAAAATCCGAATGTGGCAATTGAGATGGACTGTGACCATAAGATGATAAAAGGAGATTATGCATGTGCCTATTCTTTCGCTTTTCGCAGTATTATGGGGAACGGGACCATTCGGAATTTAGAAAGCAGTGAGGAGAAACTGCATGGATTAGAATTGCTGATGCAACATATGGAGCCAAAAGCAAAGTTAAATTTTACACAAGAGATGATTGACAGAGTCAATGTTTACTGCATTGAAGTAAATTCTTTTACCGGAAAAAGGCGCGGAGAATAAAAAGACGGAACAGAAAAGGAAAATACGATGATTACAAAAGAACGAATCGAAGAAATTGCCGGAAAATACCCGATCTGTCAATATGATTTTTTAAAGACGAAAGATCTGGTATTTTCGGAACAAGTACGCTATATCTGCAAAACAGAGTGTCCGCGGTATGGAAAATCGTGGTCATGTCCTCCTGCAACAGGGACAGTGGCGCAGTGTAAAGAGCGCTGCTTAAAATTTGAGCATGTATTTGTCTTTACGACAGTGGCGGAAGTAGAAGACATCGCAAATATGGATCATACGCTTCCGACACGTCAGGCACATGAAGAAGTGATGAGATCTATCTGTCAAGAGATCTCTAAAGAAGCACAGGAGGTTCTGGGACTGTCTACAGATTCGTGCGATTTTTGCAAGAGATGTACGTATCCGGACGCACCGTGCAGACATCCGGAAATTATGAAACCATGTATTGAAAGTTATGGAATCTTAGTTACGGATGCGGCAGAAAAGGCACAGATTGATTTTTTTTGCGACAGTCAGACAGTGACATGGTTCAGCATGATTTTTTTTCGATAAAAAAACGAAAGGTATATCCTCTTATAAATTTCAAATATTAATTAACAAAACAGCATAAAGGGGATCTATGAGACGGGAAAAAAAGCCATTTTACCAGATTATGGCAGCACAGATGCAGATTCCGAGGGATTTATCAGAAGGTGCTGTGCTTTTGTCTGTCACAGGAAGAGAAGAGATTTTTATTGAAAATTATAAAAGTATTTTAGAATATACAAATCAAAGAGTGCTTTTGCAGACAAAAAGCGGAAGAGTGGAAATTAAAGGAAGAAATCTGCATATTGCATATTACACATGCACAGAGATGAGAATTGAAGGAGTGTTGGAATCGATACATTATTAAGATTTATGGTTGATGGGGAGGACATCTTTGATTGATCAGCTGATGTGTTATAGCAGAGGGTATGTGGAGATTGTCATACGTTCCAGTTCTTATGAGCGTTTTTTAAATCTCTGTGCCTACCACCAGATTTTAATTTGGGATTTAAATCACACAGACGGACAGTATGAAGGAAAGATTTTTGTAAAGGATTTCCGAAAAATAAGAGAAATTGCAAAAAAAAGCGGATCGAAAATTACTGTTTTAAACAAAAGGGGATTGCCATTTTGGATTAGAAAACACAAAAAAAGAACAGGATTTTTTTTCGGCTTGATCGTATGCCTGGGAATTATTTTTGTGCTGTCTCTTTTTATCTGGGATATTCAGATTGAAGGAAATCTGGCGCAGACAGATGAAGTGATTTTAGATTATCTGAAACAAGAACAAATTTCTTTTGGAAGCTGGAAGAATACAATTGACGCTCAGGAACTTGCAGCAGATTTAAGAAGAGAGTTTGAACAGTTTATCTGGGTTTCTGTTCAGATGAAGGGAACGCTTTTAAAGATTCAGGTACAGGAAAATACAGATGTAACGCTCAACGAAGAGATTGAAAAGGAACCAAGCAGCCTTGTGGCGACAAAGGATGGAAAGATTGTAAAGATGATTACCAGAAGCGGAAAACCGATGGTTTCTGTCGGGGATACCGTAAAAAAAGGCGATGTCTTAGTCCTTGGCAGACTGGAAATCAAAAATGATGCCGGCGAGGTGATTTCTTATCAGGAATGCGCTGCGGATGCCGATATTATTTTGGAAACAGCTGATACCTATGAAGAAGAATTTTCCATGCAATATCAGGAAAAAGTATATACCGGAAAGACAAAGAAAAAGTACTACATACAAATTGGGGATACTTTTTTAAGAACTCCATGGATGGGAGAACTTTATGATACGTATGACGTGGTAGATCAGAGAAGTCAGTTAAAGCTCTGGGGAAATTTTTATTTGCCCGTTTCTGTCGGTACCTATACGGTTCGGGAGTACGAAATTGTAGAGAAAACATATACGAAAGAAGAGGCAAAAAAGAAGGCAGAAGAGAATTTTATAGTCTTTTCAGAAAAAAATCAGGAAAAAGGGGTTCAAATATTTAAAAATGATGTTAAAATAGTAACAGGTATCTCTGCATGCACAGCGAGTGGGTCCCTGGTGCTGCATGAACAGGCCATAAAGAGAGTACCGTTGCAGGAAACATTGGACATAGAGGAAGGAACACAGAGCGAATGAGCATTATAGAAGTCACGGCATCCATTCCGGCAGAACAGGAACGGAATGTTTTTGGACAATTTGATGAGCATATCAAAAAGATTGAAAAAACATTGAATGTGACAATTGTCTCACGGAATGGAATGCTCAAAATTGTAGGAAGCGAAGCAGCAGCACAGAAGGCAAAAAGCATTATTCAAAAACTTGCAACGCTTTCAGAAAGAGGAAATATTATTCAGGAACAGAATGTAGATTATGCCATTTCTCTTGCATTTGAAGAAAAAGAAGATGCAATTGTGGAAATTGATAAAGAATGCATCTGCCACACGGTAAATGGAAAAGCTGTCAAGCCAAAGACACTTGGACAAAAAGCATATGTGGATGCGATAAAGAAAGATATGATTGTATTCGGCATTGGACCTGCCGGAACAGGAAAAACGTATCTTGCAATGGCGATGGCGATTCAGGCATTTAAAAATAATGAAGTCAGCCGTATTATTCTGACGCGTCCGGCTATTGAAGCAGGTGAAAAACTGGGATTTTTGCCGGGAGATTTGCAAAGTAAAGTAGATCCGTATTTAAGACCTTTATATGATGCGCTGTACCAGATTATGGGTGCAGAAAGTTTTGCCAAAAATATGGAACGCGGTCTGATTGAAGTGGCGCCTCTGGCATATATGAGAGGAAGAACGCTGGATAATGCGTTTATTATTTTAGATGAAGCACAAAATACAACGCCGGCACAGATGAAGATGTTTTTGACGAGAATCGGGTTTGGTTCAAAGGTAATTGTGACAGGGGACTCAACGCAGAAAGATTTGCCAAAATCGGAAAAATCCGGTCTGGAAGTAGCACAAAGAGTGCTAAAAAAAATAGAGGGAATCAGTTTTTGTGAACTTTCGAGCAAAGATGTGGTGCGTCATCCATTGGTACAGAAAATTGTGCAGGCATATGAGGCGTATGAAAAAAGAACAGTAATTCCAAAGACAGGATCAAAGAAAGGCAAAGGTCGTTATGACAATTAATTTCGAAAAAGAGTGCGAGACATCGTTTTCCTTTCCGGAAGAGGAAGTGGCAGCCGATGTGATTAACAAGGCATTAGAGTATGAACGGTGTCCCTATGAGGCGGAGGTCAATCTGCTGATTACAGATAATAAGAGAATTTGTGAGATGAATCGGGAGTATAGAGGAATCGATCGTCCGACAGATGTATTGTCATTTCCATCCCTGACGTATGAGAGGGCTGGAAATTTTGATTTTCTGGAAAGAGAAGAAGAAATTTATAATTTTCATCCGGATTCAGGGGAACTGATGTTGGGAGACATTGTGGTTTCTAAAGACAAGGTGATAGAACAGGCACAAAACTATGGTCATTCCGAAAAAAGGGAGTATGCATTTTTGATTGCGCACAGTATGCTCCATCTGATGGGATACGACCATATGACAGAGCAGGAAGCAAATGTGATGGAGAGGAAACAGGCTGAGATTTTAGAAGATCTTGGAATTTCCCGATAGAAATCTTAGAAATCTAAGGAAAGCAGGAGGCTATAGAAATGAAAAAATGGAAACTATGGGCAATGGCGATGACACTGACAATGACGGCAGGAGTTGCAGTCCATGCGGAAGAAGCGCAGGATACGATGACGAGCTATTTGACAGGAGAACAAGTCAGCACAGAAATCGGAAGCAAAAGACCGGTTGCAATCATGTTTAACAATATTTTAAATGCAATTCCTCAGGCAGGTATCGGTTGTGCAGACGTTGTGTATGAAGCACCGGTAGAAGGCGGCATTACAAGACTGATGGGAATTATGGAAGATTATGCAGACGCTTCTAGAATCGGCTCCGTCAGAAGCTGCAGAAATTATTATGTCTATTATGCAACAGAATTTGATGCGATTTACTGTCACTATGGACAGGCGGTTTATGCGCTTGACCTGTTGGATCGACAGGAAGTAGACAATTTAAGCGGACTCTCCAGTTATGGCAGCACCGTCTATTATCGGTCTGATGACCGTGTGGCACCGCATAATGTCTATACGAATGCACAGATGCTCGAAGAAGGAATTGCACTGTGCGGATACGATCGGTATTATCCGGAGGACTACACAGGACATTATCAATTCGCGGCAGACGGAGAAGTCGTTGATCTTGCAGCTCAGGGCGGCATCAGCGCAAACACGGTAACACCGGGATATTCGTTTAACAGTCCGTGGTTTGAATATCATGCAGAAGACGGAGAGTACTATCGTTTCCAGTATGGAGAAGCGCAGGTGGATGAGCTGGACGGAGAACAGCTTTCCTATGACAATATTATTATTCAGATCTCTCAGTGGACGCCATATGACGATAATGGCTATTTAAATATTGATACGTACAATGGACTGGACGGCTATTATATCACAAAAGGCTATGCGATTCCGATTACATGGCAGAAAGATTCGGAATTTGGAGTGACCCGCTATTATGATGCAAACGGTCAGGAGATTACGCTGAACCAGGGAAAAACATGGGTCTGCATTGTTCAGGATACTTACCGCGACAATATTGTCTTAGAATAGAAGACGGTTCTTATGTTTGCAGAAAAGAAAGAAAAACATAGGATGAATAGAGGTATGTTGTGGGAAAGAAAAAGAATAACAATTATTTAGTGCAGGGAACCATTTTAACGGCTGCATCTATTATTGCCCGTGTAATCGGTATGATTTATCGTATTCCGCTTACCAATATCATTGGACAGGAGGGAAACAGCTACTATTCGACGGCAAATGAGATTTATACCATTTTGCTGCTGATTTCCAGCTTTAATCTTCCTCTTGCCGTATCGAAATTGATATCGGAGCGATTAAATAACAGGGAGTATAAAAATGCTTACCGCGTGTTTCGATGCGCTTTAAAGTTATCTATACCAGTAGGAGCAGTATTTTCCATTGTTACCTTTTTGGGCGCTGAATTTATCGCGAAAGATCTAGTACACAATGAGATGGCAGTCTATGGAATCCGTATTTTATCCCCGGCTTTATTTCTGGTTGCGATTTTAGGCGTAGTCAGAGGATTTTTTCAGGGACATGGAAATATGGTTCCGACTGCAGTCTCTCAGGTAATTGAACAAGTTGTCAATGCTGTTGTATCGGTAGCAGGCGCGGCTATCATGATTGGAATCGGAGCCGGCATTGCACAAACACAGAACAATCCTTCCTTTGAGCCGGCATTTGGAGCAGCAGGGGCAACGATTGGCACGATTGTGAGCGTCAGTGTAGCACTTCTATTTTTAGGTGTGATCTATGTTTCTTATATGAAACGATATAAGAGAAAGATGCACCGTGACAAGACGCGCAGGCGGGAATCCAGTCATAAAATTTACCGCGCGATTATTGTCACAATTGTGCCTGTTGTTTTAAGCAGTGTACTGTACAATATTACAACGATTTTAGATCAGAGTATTTTTAACAGTGTCCTGGCGACACAGGGGTATTCTTCTCAGCAGTATAATATCATTTGGGGTACGTATTCAGGAGAATTCCGGGTGCTTATGAATGTGCCGCTCGCTCTTGCCTCTTGTCTTGCTCCTTCCATTGTGCCAAGCTTGGCAGCGGCATGGGCGGCAAAAGACAGAAGAGGAGCAAAAAGAAAGACAGGAGAAGCGATCCGCTATACGATGGTGATTACGATTCCGTGTGCGGTAGGAATGATGGTATTGGCAAGTCCGATCATGCAGATGCTGTTTCATGACGGCGATTCCCTGGCAGAGGGAATCATGCAGGCGGGTTCACCGATGCTGATACTATTTGCACTTTCTACCTTGACAACCGGAGTGCTGCAAGGAATTGGAAAGATGAAAATTCCGCTGATCAACACTGCAGTAGCGCTTGTCATCCATGTGGTCGTTTTATATCTGAGTCTGCGCGTCGGCGGAATGAATATTTATGGAGTCATTCTTGCCAATACCGTGTTTGCATTTGTTATCTGTATCTTAAATGCGGTAGCAGTAAAGAGATATCTGCGTTACCGTCAGGAAGTAGTCAAGACGTTTTTGGTTCCGATTTTAAGTTCTATTGTAATGGGCGTAGCAGCATGGGGAGTTCATACAGTACTCGTTGGAATCGTTGGCAATATTGTGGCAACGATCCTTGCTATCTTAATTGCAGCAATCATTTATTTTATTCTTTTAATTCGGCTTAGAGGAGTCTCTGCAAGAGAGATTGCTTCTTTTCCAAAGGGTGATCTGCTGGTGGCACTGGCGAGAAGATTTCATCTGATCGGTTAAAAAGAATAATCGGCAAAAAAAAGCTGATACTATTTTCAAAGGAGTGTGAAAGCATGAAGTGGAAATGGAGAATCAGCTTTTTTTTATGCGTAATTTTGCTCTGCTTGGCCTATTGCTATGATTATCAAAAAACGATGTACGAGATAGAAGCCAGACAGATAGAAAAAATGATACAAGAAAAAGAGCAGACAGGAAATTGATAAAAAACAGGAGAGAAAAAAGAGGGAGATGGCAAAAAAGGTTAGACGTTTCACGCAAAGTGGTGTAAGATAAAAAAGACAGAATGAGGAGGAAAAGACAGTGAACGAAAGAGAACGATTAAAAGAAAAACATCGAATTGTCATTAAAATCGGGACATCTTCCATCACACACCAGGAGACAGGTGCGTTAAATTTGACAAAGCTGGAAATTTTAATCAGGGAATTAAGTGATTTGAAAAATCAGGGAAAAGAAGTCATTTTGGTTTCTTCAGGAGCGATTGCGGTCGGAAAACAGACGGCAGGATTAAAAAGAAGACCAACTGAGATTGCAAGAAAACAGGCTTGTGCGGCGATCGGACAGGCAAAGCTGATGATGATCTATCAGAAATTGTTTGCAGAGTATGGACAGATGGCGGCACAGATTTTGATTACCAAAAATACAATGCTTAATGATGTCAGCCGGAAAAATGCGTATAATACATTTGAAGAACTTCTAAAAATGGGAGCAGTTCCGATTGTAAATGAAAATGATACTGTCTCAACGTACGAAATGCAGTTTGGAGATAACGATACGCTTTCTGCCATTGTTGCCGCTTTAGTGAGAGCTGACTTTCTGATTTTACTTTCTGATATAGACGGGTTGTTTACAGATGATCCGCATCAGTGTAAAAATGCGAGATTTATCAGTCTTGTGGAGAATCTGGATGATAAACTGATGCAGATGGGAAAAGGAAGCAGCAGCAGTGTGGGAACAGGCGGCATGGCGACCAAACTTTCCGCCGCCAAAATTGCAACGTCCGCAGGGGCAGATATGCTGATTGCAAACGGAGAAGATTTCCATATTATTCACAGGATTATGAATGGATTAAATTATGGAACTTTGTTTTTGCAAAAGAGAGATGAACACTTTCATCTGATTGACTATTTAAGAAAAATGTAGAGAAAGGGATAAAGAAGCGTTATGGATGAAAAGAAGATTGCAAGAATGAAAGAACTGTTTTGGAAATCAAAAGTAGAGGGACTGAAAGAGGCGGAAAAAAAAGAACAGGCAGATTTAAGAAGAGAATACGTGGAGGCATTTCGCAGAAACTTAAAAGGGAATCTGGATCGGATTGATATTCTGGAACCGGATGGAAGTATTACAAATCTGGGGGAAAAATATGGAAAAAAAGGAAATTAGAAAATATGTTTTTCAAAAGCGTCAGGAAATGACACAGGAGGAATGTGACAAGAAGAGCCGGAAAATCTGCAAGAAAATTTTAGAGATGGAAGCATTTCAAAAAGCTGAGTGTATTTATGTCTATATGGACTTTCATAAAGAAGTTTCAACAAAGATGCTGATTGAGGAGGCTTGGAGACAGGGAAAATGTGTGGCTGCTCCTAAGGTATTTGGAGAAGAGATGCGATATTTTGTGATTCATTCCTATGAAGATGTCAAACCGGGATATTTTGGCGTGCCCGAACCAGTAAGTCAAGAGGAAGAAGCAGGGGATGAGGAAGCGCTTTTGATCGTTCCGGGAGTAGGATTTGACGAAAACAGACACCGGTGCGGATACGGAAAGGGATTTTATGACCGGTATTTAAGTGTACATACAAGGCATAAGACAATTGCAGTCGGATTCGAATTTCAGATCGTAGAGGAAGTTCCTGCAAGTCCCTATGATGTGTTCCCTCAGATGCTGGTGACAGAAGAAAGAGTCATTCAATAAAGATTCAATAAAGGAGGAAAATCGTATGCTAAGTGTAGAAGAAATTGGCAAAAAAGCAAAAGAAGCCGAACCAGAACTTGTCCGGCTGATGAGCGGAAAAAAAGAAGAGGCACTCTTAAAAGTGGCAGAAGCTCTGATTGAGGGAACACAGACGATTCTGGAGGCAAACGAAAAAGACGTAGAAGCGGCAAAAGCAAGAGGCATGAAAGAAGGACTTGTTGACCGCCTGATGCTAAATGAGAAACGGATTGCAGGGATGGCAGAAGGGCTGCGTCAGATTGCAGGTCTGGAAGATCCAATCGGAGAAGTACTTTCAATGAAGCCGCGTCCAAACGGACTTTTGATTGGACAAAAGCGTGTTCCTCTTGGAGTGGTCGGCATTATCTACGAAGCAAGACCAAATGTGACGGCAGATGCTTTTGGACTGTGTTTTAAGACAGGAAATGCCGTGATCTTAAAAGGCGGAAGTGATGCGGCAAATTCGAATGGAGCGATTGTAAAAATTATCAGAGAAACGCTTGCCAAACTTCAGATTACCGAAGATGCGGTACAGCTGATCGAAGACAACAAAAGAGAGACCGTACAGCAATTTATGAAACTGGATCAGTATGTAGATGTCTTGATACCAAGAGGAGGTGCAGGTCTGATCCGCACAGTTGTGCAGACCAGTACGATTCCGGTTATTGAAACGGGAACGGGAAACTGTCATATTTATGTGGACGAGACGGCAGATCTGGAGATGGCAGTGAATATTATTTTTAATGCCAAGACGCAGAGAATCGGAGTGTGCAATGCCTGTGAGTCCTTAGTTGTCCATGAAAAAGTAAAAGACGCGCTTTTGCCTGCGATGAAAAAAAGACTGGACGAGAAACAGGTAGAGCTAAGAGGAGACAAAGCGGCAAAAGAAGTGCTGCCCGATATCAAAGATGCCCAAGAAGATGACTGGGGCAGAGAATATCTGGATTATATTCTTTCTATTAAAACGGTTTCTTCGATTGAGGAAGCAATCGAACATATTAATCGGTATAATACGGGACACTCTGAGGCGATTATTACGAACGATTATACTCATGCACAAAAATTTTTAAATGAGATTGATGCGGCTGCTGTCTATGTCAACGCTTCTACTCGGTTTACAGACGGATTTGAGTTTGGATTTGGAGCAGAAATTGGCATCAGCACACAAAAACTGCATGCCAGAGGACCGATGGGATTACTGGCGCTTACAACAACAAAATATATTATCTATGGAAACGGACAGATCCGAAAATAAAGCGGCATAATGATAAAAAAGCTTTTGGACTGGCATTTCAAAGAGTTATAAAAAGATAAAAATATGGGGATTCGCAGGACGGTTCCCCTATTTTTTATCTGTGATTCCTGAAAAAAGACTAAGGAGCAAACAGCAACGGCGCTTTTTAGTTATGAGAGGGACAGAGAGATTTTATGAGAAAGTTGAGAGGATAACCATGATTTCGATTATGCTGGTGGATGACGAAGTACTGGCTTTAGAATATATGAAAAATACAATGGATTGGGAAAAACACGGCTATCAGATTATAGGATGTGCGACAAGCGGAAAAAAAGCGTTGGATTTATATGAGAAAACTTTGCCCCAGATCGTAATCTCCGATATTCAGATGCCAGGGATGGACGGACTGGAACTCTCAAGAAGATTAAAAGAAAAAAATCCGGACGTTGTTATTATTTTACTGACAGCATACAAAGATTTTGAATATGCGCAAAAGGGAATTCAGTACGGAGTATCAAATTATCTGGTAAAACATGAGCTGTGCGAGGAGACGCTTTTTGAAGAGCTAGAGAAAATCAGAGAACGGCTGGAAAGAGAGCAGAAGAGAGAAAAAATTTATCAGAAATACTTTATGAATCAGCTGATTTATCATCACGACGCAGTAAAAGAATATGAAAAATCCGGACTTGGAAACCGGTTGTTTTTGATGTTGATCCATAAGAGAAACCCGGTTATTTACGGGGAAATTGCGGAAGAAGAATGGAACGTCAACGAAAAGGAAGCGCTTGCGCAGATTTTGGAAAAACAGATGGAAAATAAGATTTTTTACGTGGCGGACGTACAGATTACATCAAACAACTGGATTGTGCTATATCAGATTGAAAATACTCCAAGTACATCGACAGTGAATCATGTGATTGAGCAAAAAAGCGCACAAGTTGCGCAGAAACTGTCAGAATTGCCGGAATGCCGTTTTAATGTGATTTACAGCTATGAAATTACGAAAGAAGAAATCAGCGTTACGTTTCGATGGATGTCGCAACAAGTCAGACACGCAATTTTTTGGAATTTAAACCGTGTGTATCCCATACAGAAAATACCCCATGAAGAAAAGAAAATCTGGACAGATCAGATCAAAGAGCTTAAAAGAAAGATCTATGAGCCGGAAGAAAGACCCGAAAAATTTGTAAAAGAACTGATTGACCAGGTATATCAGGACAACCAAGCAGAAGCATGGAAGTTTTTGATGGGATTGTTAAATGATTTGATTGAAGAACTGGAAAATGAGGAGGGAATTTCAGTCAGAGGGGAAAAAAAGAGATATACAATGGAAGAACTGACACAGTATTATGAAAATTGCGTGGAAAGTCTCCACAGTCAGATTAGTATGGGAGAAGAAAGCAATTATTCCCGGATCGTGTTGGAGATTATGCGCTATATTCGTAAGAATTACCGAAAGGAAATCAGTCTGGATCTGCTTGGAGAAAAATTTCAGATGAATGGCGTGTATCTGGGACAGATCTTTAAAAAAGAAGTAGGCGTGACCTTTTTAAAATACTTGACCAATGTCAGAATAGAAGAAGCGAAAAGATTTCTCAGAGAAAAAAACAGCACGGTTTCTGAGACGGCACATCTGGTGGGATATCAGACCAGTCAGTACTTTAGTCAGATCTTTGCTAAAAATGTAGGAATGAAGCCGCAGGAGTATAAAAACAAAAAATGGAAGAGAGAAAATTAAAAAAAAGACATCTGAAATGGAGAATTTTAAAAAAGATTTTTTTGATTCTTGTCGTCTCGATGATTTTGAGTACTTTAATTGGTTTTGCTTACTTTGAGGCTGTTGTGAGAAATCAGACGATTTCGGATGAACAGATTAAGCTTCAGCAAGTCTCGAATCAGATCGTATTTATGACCGAGGACATTGAGAAATTTGCACAGAGTATTTTAGTTGACAGGGAACTTCAGGAATTACTGGAAGAAGAGGAATATGAAAGTGAGTTTGAACGTCAAAGTACATATGATAGGATTGCAAAGAGACTGTCTTTTTACAATGGTCTGCGCACTTACATAGACAATTCTATGATAGAGATGGAAAATGGAACTTGTTACGGAACCAGTTATGTAGAGATGAATACAGACTACATTGAGAAAAAACTGCAAAGAGAAGAAATGGTGCGCTATGAGGAGGGCGATTTTGTATACTCTGATCCTTACCTAGAGGATCCCTCCAAAGAAAAAAAACTGATCTGTTATAAAATACAGATGTGGGATAAACGTCATTTCGGATTTCCGGAGGCGACGCTGTATCTGGAAATTGATCTGGAATATTTTCTGGAACAGGTTCGGCTTTACAGCGTCTCCTATGATAATGTATGTCTGTTGGGAAATGAACAGACTATCTTATACGATCAGGATTCTAAAGAGATTATAAAAAATTATTTAAAAGAGGGTAATGTGCTTCCAGAAGAAGGAGTCTGCAAAATAAAAGAGGGATATCTGCTGTGTGATTCTGTCGAAGAGGCAGGATGGAAACTGTGTACCTTGGTTACACATCACTATCTGTGGCAGAGAAGTCAGTTTGTTTTGATCTTTTTTTTGCTGTCGTTTCTGATTTCTACAGGGCTGATCTCGATTTTTATCATCCGGACAATGGAAGGCATCATCCAGCCTGTGGAGAAACTCTCAAGACAGATGGAAAAGATCGAATATGGAAAATTTGAGATGATTGAGATGGTTCATACAGGCGATGAGATTGAGACGCTGTATGAGCGGTTTGCTCATATGTTAAGTGAAATCAAAAAAGGGGCGCAGGAACGTGACCGATACGAAAAACAGAAAAAAGAGATGGAATTTGATATCATGCTTTCTCAGATTAATCCCCATTATCTTTACAATGTACTGAACACGGTCGTTTATATGGCAGCAGCAAAAAAAGAAAAAGAAATAGTGACGATTGTTCGTTCTTTAATCTACACACTTCAGGAGACACTGCAAGTCGGAGAGAATAATGTAGAAACGACGATAGAAAAAGAGCTGGAGTTTACAAGAAACTATCTGACGATTCAAGCGTATCGCTATCCTGATTTCTATACGGTAACGATTACATGCGAAAAAGAGTTGGAACAATGTCTGATTCCAAAGATCATGATTCAGCCTTTAGTGGAAAATGCCATTTTGCATGGAATTTTGCCCCAGGAATGTTTCGGAGAAATTTCGGTTCGGATTTTTAAGGAAGATGAGATCTTGAAAATTATAGTAGAGGACAATGGAATCGGAATCAGTGAGGAATGTCTGGAGCGGTTTGCCAAAGGAGAAAGTGTCCGGTCGAAAAAAAGCAAGAGAAAGCATATCGGAATCAGTAATGTGAGAGACCGGATTCGATACCTGTACGGAGAACCTTACGGCATGAAAATCTGCAAAAAAAAGGAGAAAGGAACCATCGTGCTCTTAAGTCTTCCGTTCGTCAAAGAAGCACAGCCGACAGAGAAAAAGAACACAGAAGATGTGGGAGAAAGGAAAGAATGAGAAAAAGATTGGGACAACAAAGAGATATCATAGATAGAAAAAACAGAAAAAAAAGAGGAATTTTTACTGTGGCAGCACTTCTTTTTTTTCTGTCGGGATGCAGCAGTCCATACGATCAGGTTTTAGAATCGGAACAGACGCAGAGCACTTCGGATAAGGAGGTGCAGACGGTACCCGATTACGATGAACCGCTTCCAAGAGACTACGAAGGAACATTGACGATGTGGGGATGGGATGATGAGTATTTTGAGACGATCACAAAGGCTTTTTGCCAGTACTATCCTAAGGTGGAGTTTCAGTATGTCCCTACACAAAACAGAGATCTTGTACAGCAGTATGAGACAGCGCTTGTGATAGGAGGAGAGCTGCCGGATATTGCCTGGGCGGTAGTAGACTCCAGGGCAGAGGCCTTTGAACTGGATATGTGGGAGCCGCTGGAACAGGAGCCGTATGAGTTTGATCTGTCTGAGGTGTATGAATATCTTCACCCTCATTTAGTCAATTCAAAAGGAAATGTCTGTGGAATTGAACAGTCACTCTCACCGGCAGGGCTTGCTTATCGCAGAGATTTAGCCAAACAGTATTTGGGGACAGACGATCCAAAAGAGCTGGAACAAATGATGCCGGACTGGGAGACCTTTATGGAAAAAGGCAAGGAAGTCTATAAAAAGAGCAAAGGAACGGTTTATATGTTTGCCGGACTGGGAGATGTCCGTCAGTTTTTGCAGGAACAGCAGGAGAAGGCATGGACAGACGGGAGAGAAATTGATCTGGAAGGAACCTTTGGAAGAACGATAGATTTGATCTGTCAGTTTCGGGATGAGCATATTGCGGACAATCTGATTGCCTGGACCCCATCGTGGAATGAATCGTTTCAGGAGGATAAGTATATTTTTACGGTCTGTGCTACATGGTCTGTACGCTTTACGATTGAGGCAAATGACCCGGAAGGAGAAACGATGGGGCGGTGGGGACTTATGAGTGCTCCGGAAGGAAATGCAAACTGGGGCGGCACCGCAATGGGAATCACAAAGACTTGTAAAGATAAACGGCTTGCCTGGGAATTTTTAAAATTTGCCACACTTTCTACAGAAGGGGCAAGAGCGCTCAATTCTATGGGGCTTTTGACAGCGGCAAAGAAGCCGTATGAAGAGGATCCGAGTCTGAAAAGCTACAAAAGCGGATGGTTTGGAGAACAGGATATCGGAGCATACTATATGGATAGGATCCTTCCTAACATTAAGACAAGAACCTTGACGGTTCAAGACAGTGTGATTCATGATCGTCTCGGTTTGATTGTAAATGTGTTAAATGAAGATCGAAATATCAGCGCACAGGAAGCGCTAGATCTGTTAAAAAGCGAACTGAAAAAAGAGCTGCCGGACTTTATAGAAAAATAGACAAGAAATCTTCTTTGATTTTTTCGCTTTCCTTTCGATACGAAGATTTTTCTATAAAATGAGAACAAATTCTATAGAATGTATTCTGGATGAAGAAAGAAAAAAATGGTAATCTATCAGCACAGGAAAGATGGAATGGATTTTCAAATCGAAAAGAAAGGATGACAAAAGTCTATGAAGAGAAAAAACAGGTACAAAAAACAGTACTGTTCGGTAGCTTTAGCTGCAGCAATGGTATTGGGAACTGCTCAGGGAGGCATGGTATGGACAGTACAGGCCGAAAGCGCAGAAGAAGTACAAGAAAGCACACAAAATAGCCTGGTTCAGAACATTGCAGAAGACGCACAAGGCTCAATTGATCTGGATGAAAACTGGCAGTTTTATCTTGCTACAAGAACGCCGGAACTGGCAACCGCATCAGAAGCTGTGGGATTTGAGTTTGCTGCAAACGGAGTAAAGGATGCCGGAGATTACACAACAGAACAGATCATCGCGGCAGATTTTGATGATTCTGCGTGGAGAACGGTAGATGTACCGCATGATTTTAGTATTGAAGGAGAAAAAGTATCAGAGTCTGTAGACTCTCAGAGTTATCTGCAAGGCGGTCTTGCTTATTACAGAAAGAAATTTACGATCCCTGCTTCTATGAAAGGAACAAAACAGATCACAGTTGATTTTGAAGGTGTGTATCAAAATTGTGTCGTATACTTAAATGGAAAAGAAGTTGGGGCTTATCCAAGCGGATATACAGGATTTGCACTTGATATCACAGATCAGTTAAATTATGGCGGTGAAAATGTACTGGTAGTGAAAGTGCAAAATATGTCTCCGTCAGGACGGTGGTATACGGGAAGCGGAATCATCAGACCAGTTCATCTGACGATTGACAATATGGCACGCTTTAACAGAAACGGTATCACTTTAAGCGCGCCGACGCTGGCAGAAGATTATGAATATTCACAGACTGCTTACCTGGAAGTCCAGGCAGACTGCTATTCTGACGCCGGAAATTCTAACGCGTATATGGAAGTGACGGTTTATGATGCCGATGGAAACGAAGTCGCAAAAGAACAGACAGAAAAAATGGCAATCAATCCGTCAACCGCATTTTCTTTGTCATTAAAAGAAAGAATGGCTCTTGAAATCGAAGACGTACAGCTTTGGTATCCGTGGAATTTGGGAACGCCGTATCTGTATACCGTTAAAGTTGATTTATACACAGAAGCAAACGGAAGCGCAGACGGATATGTTTTGACAGATTCTGAGGAATTTGAATATGGATTCCGCTGGGTAGAAGTGGCAGAGACAGTAA
>CALWCS010000072.1 GCA_944376425.1 uncultured Lachnospiraceae bacterium
ATCCCCACGTCCGCTTAAACATACTAAAATAGAACCTTGTCCCATTTCTTTTGCTTTTTTCATCGCATATGCAACCGCATGGGAACTTTCAATCGCCGGAATAATCCCTTCATACCGGGATAATTTAAAGAATGCGTCCATAGCCTCCTCATCGCTGACAGTCGTATACTGCACCCTTCCTAGGTCACGCAAGAACGCATGTTCCGGTCCTACAGAAGGATAGTCCAGTCCGCTTGCTATCGAATACACAGGAGCCGGATCTCCGTTTTCATCTTTCAGCATAATGCTTTCGAATCCATGCATAATACCTTTTTCCCCGTATGTCATCGATGCAGCATGATCTCCAATTTGACTTCCTCTTCCAAGAGGTTCTACTCCGACAATGTCTACCGGATCATCTAAAAATGGAACAAACATACCGATAGAATTGCTGCCTCCTCCTACGCATGCCGTTACCACATCAGGAAGAAATCCCGTCATTTCTTTAAACTGATCCCGCGCTTCCTCTCCGACAATATACTGAAAATCTCTGACCATCAGAGGAAACGGATGCGGACCAAGTGCCGATCCGATACAATAAATAGAATCTTTGTAATTTTTAGCATAAGATTCAAATGCGGAATCAACTGCTTCTTTTAATGTTTTTAATCCATGTGTCACAGGCACAACCTTCGCTCCTAAAATTTTCATTCTCGTCACATTAGGAGCCTGTTTTGCGATATCAACTTCTCCCATATGGATTTCACATTCCAGCCCAAAAAATGCCGCTGCTGTGGCAAGAGCAACTCCGTGCTGTCCTGCTCCTGTCTCCGCAATCAGCCGCTTCTTCCCCATAAATTTTGCAAGCAGTCCTTCTCCCATACAGTGATTTAACTTATGTGCACCTGTATGATTTAAATCTTCTCTTTTTAAATAGATCTGACAGTTTCCCACCAATCTGGAAAGACGTTCACAATGATATACCGGTGTCGGTCTTCCCTGAAACTCTTTTCGGATTCTGCGCAGTTCATTAATAAACTGAGAAGAATGGCAGATTGTCTGATATGCCTCTGCAATCTCTTCAAAAGCCGGTTTTAATTCTTCTGTCAGATAAGCTCCGCCATATGGTCCGAATCGTCCGTTTTTATCCGGATAATTTCTTAAATATGTCCTGTAATCCATCATGATTCTCCTATTCTGTTTATTTTAACGCTTATTTTTCCGTGCGTAGATAGATTTATTATATCAGAATTATTCTGCTTTTTCCATATTTTTTGCCCAATCAAAAAGCAGCTTTGTAAAATTTTTGCATCTGTCAAAAAAGGGAGCGCTGCTCCGCAGAAGATTCACTCCTCTGTTTTGCAGCGCTCCGTTGTGGACTTTGGATTTTCTTTCGATTCTTTATTGCTTTTTATTTATAAGTTTCAACACGTTCGTCATTGATAACGCCTGACCAATTCAAGCCGTATGCGAAATCATATACGTTTCCTTCTGTATCAACATGGCATTCCATATCTCTTCCAACATCTTCCATCTGTGTTTCTACTGTTTCCATATTCAGAGGAAGCTGCATTGGCAGTAATCCCTTAGGTTCGACTTTGCCGGAAATAATGTCCAAAACTGCATTCGAGCTTACGCCAAGTCCTACTACAATCGCATCTGCAGATGGCTCAAATTCGTAGCAGCAGAATGGATTGGTCGCAGATACATAGACAGCTAATGGCAGATCGCCGATGTTTTCTCTGATTTCCAGCATCAGATCAAGGTCTGTCGTGTCACCTTCGTTTGTCTTGCCGCCATAATAACGAGATTTTCCTACTTCACCGCCAGCTGCCTGCCAAGCCAGTTCTTCATCCGGATCTACTGCGAGCGGATATTCACGAACAACTGCCGGATCAGCTGTGTAGGAACCAAATGTCAGAGAAATCGGATAATATCCATTGTCAATTTCTCCTGCTGACGGATCTAAATTCACTGCTTCAGCCACATAACCTACACCATTCTTTGGAGCAGTCAGTCTTACTAATGCAAAATCAACATCTGTAAAATCGGTACGGCGTACAACGTCTTCTGCTGTGATGTTGTTTAAATCTGTCTCTGGTCTTAACTCATCAGTTACTACATTGAAATATTCAGAAGCAAGATCCAGATCAAACGCATATTCGATGTTTCCATCAAAGCTCATATCTTCATATCCAACACTGCTCCAATCTCCTAAGATATGCGCCTGTAATGTCTCAGAGCCTTCTGCCTCTTCTTCTGCTGCAGCTACAGCTGCATTTTCTTCTTTTTCTACAACTTCCATCGGGATGTAAACTGTCTTCTTCTCTCCCGTATCCTGGCTAATCAGGTTACCTTTGTTCTTCAACATAATAACAGATTCCTGCTGTGCCTGATATCCGGCTGCTGCATTGTCTGCATCGGTCAATACTGCTACGCTTTCTTCTGTTACCAGATATGGATCATCGAATAATCCTAAAATAAACTCATTATATAATACACGGTAAGCAATCTGGAAGAATGCCTCATCCATAATTTCAGAGCCGTCTGGAATGGCTTCCTGCGTTATGTTGCCTTCACGGTCTGTCTTTTCTTCCTGGATATTTAAGTATCTTCCTGCTTCATAAGCAGCAAGGATCGGTCCTGAACTATTGTTTCCGCCAAACATATCAAGTCCGTTCATAATAGCAAGATAATGGCGTTCTACTTCACTCTTGTTTTCTACGCCCCATACTTTAGAGCTTGTAATTCCCCAGTCAGAACAGATCACACCTTTGAATCCCAGTTCTCCGCGCAGCAGATCCTGCATCTTATAGGAACTATATCCGCTTCCTACGCTTTCTCCAATCGGTTTGCCCTGGCTGTCATATGCTGCTGAGTAAGAAGGCATTACAGCCATTGCCATCTCTGTCTTACTCTTCTCTCCTAAATCCATAGTTGCTGCAAATACTGCAACGTGTTCTGCCATATTGTCTCCTGGATAAACAGCATATTTTCCGTAGTTGTTATGTGCTTCTCTTCCTGCTTCAGCGGCTCCGTCACCTGGGAAGTGTTTTACCATAGCGATGATAGAATCTTTGCCCCATCCTAAATCTTCACCGTCTTCTGACCAGGTACTTTGCATACCTGCGACAATAGAAGATGCAATATCCGCTGCCAGATCAACATCTTCGCCGTATGTTCCGGAGAAGCGGCTCCATCTCGGCTCAGTTGCAAGGTCAATCTGTGGGCTTAAAGCAGTTCCGATGCCAAGTGCGCGATATTCTTTTCCGATAACTTCTCCCATCAATTTTGCATAGTCTGGATTAAAAGTAGCAGCAAGTCCTAAATTTGACGGCCATCCTGATCCTACTGTCGTACTTGCAATATCATCTTCTATACTTCCCTGCACTCCATTTCGAGGATCAGAAGAAATATTGACAGGAATCGCAAACGGATCATTTTCCTCTACAATCGCCTGCATCTCATTGGACCATTTGATAGCATCCTCAAAATTAACCGAACCTGCATACAAAACAGCTCTTACACCGTCATTTATGATAAAATCATACTGATCCTCTGTAACTGCTCCGCCTTCATCTGGTCTTGTATGGGCGCTGAACAGCATTAAACCTGCGATATTCTCCAGTTCCAATTTTCCTGCAAGGTCAGATGCACGCTCTTCATAACTTAAACGCCAGTCTTCGTAAGGATCCAACTCGCCGTTTTTATTTAAATCTTTAAACGCATATGTATAGTCTCCATCCTGTACTTCTAATAATTCAATGTTACGGTAGCTCAATGTTGTTCCGCCATTTGGATTCGTTACACGGTAAAAATCATCTGCTTCCATATATTCTACGGAATATTTGTTTGGATCTGCTTCTGCTGCCAACGCTGTTGTCGCTGCGAATGTTGACAGAATCATTGCACTTGCCGCAAACATGGATGTCGCTCTTCTCATTCTTTTTTTCATACTTCTTCGCATAAAATCCCTCCATACTCATTTTTTGTTTTTACTACTCATCGTTGAAACACAATTTTTCTATTTAAAACATTTTTTCTATTTAATCCCCCAATTAAATATTTACTGTCTTAAAAATAACTGTTGTTCACCGATATGTACATTATACTTGTTAAATTATACTTTTGCAAGCAATTTTTTGTCTATTTTTATAATTTTTTTCGATATTTTTCGCCATATATCTTATATTACAACAAATTTTCCAGTTATTTTTCTTTTATTTTTCGGTATTTTAAACATTTTTTCCTTTCTTTTTTCGGATATTTGCCATTTTTCTATCCTTGTTATACCATCCAAAAACTTCTCCCAACCTCGTATTGCATGACAAAAAAAATTTCCTTTGAACCAAAAAATCTCACCTTGAATATTGCTTATCCAAGCTGAGATTTTTCTAATATTTTTCTTTTTTCTAAAATAAAATTCTATTTTTTCGTCTGTTAATAATATTCCACAAATTTTTTCTTAATCTTTCCGCTGCGGTAACGGCTTAACGGTAATTCCACTCCGTTATCTAAGACTACCCTATCTTCTTTAATCTGATAAATCATAGCAAGATTTACTAAAAACGATCTGTGAGTTTTTATAAAATGATGGTTTTTTAAGCTTCTTTCCATTTCTCTTAGAGAATTTTTAATCAGAAAATTCTGTTTTACTGTCGATACATGAACTCCATTATTTTTTGCTTCTAAAAACAGAGTTTGACTGATTTCAAGAGGTACACTCTGTCCATTTTCATCTTCAATCCAATAACACGTTTCTTGTTTTTTAGAGTATCTTTCTAAAAAATCCTCCACTGCTTTTTCTAAGTCCTCTAAAAAATTTTCTTTTCTGATAAATGCAATCGGACTTGCAAAAAAAGATTGAAAAATATTAGCTGCTCTTGCAGACATAAAAATAATCGAAGCTCCTGGCTGTTTCTCTATAATTTCTTCAGCAAGTTTAAACCCATCCATTCTAGGCATAGAAATATCTAAAAAGTAAAGGGAAAAAAACTTTTCCTGTATTCTTTCCAATAATTTTTGAGAATCTGAAAATGTTTGACATGTTGTCGGTATTTCATGCTGAAAAAATTTTCTTTTCACTTTTTCCATAATATAAGGCAGTACCTCAGCATTATCGTCGCAAATTGCTATTTCTAAAGTTTCCATAAGACCCTCCTTATACCTGTTTTCCTTTTTCTTTTCATTTCTTTTATTTTTATCTGGATCTTTTTTATATGATTTTATATAATACTATCGTATCTTCTTTTTATTTGATATCATTTTTTTCGATATTTATTATCACAATCGTATATTTTGTGAAATTTCCTGATATATCCAGGACCTCAGAATGAAACCCTGATTTTTTGTAAAAAGAAAGGAATTCAAAGATATGAATGTAGATATTATGAATGATGCTTCCGAAATTGTACACTATGACACTCCCGGTATCCCGATTTACGTACGCCATGGTTTACTTTCCAACTATCCAAATTTCCGAGCCTTATGCCATTGGCATGAAGATATTGAATTTATTCACGTCTTGCAAGGTCATATGGATTACTATATCAACGGCAAACATGTTCGGATTGAAGAAAACGATGGCATCCTGATTACACCTGCACAGATGCATTACGGTTATTCCATTGATAAAACAGAATGTGATTTTTTCTGCATTTTGATTCATCCTTCCGTGATCTGTGATAATCCAAAATTAAATCGCAATTATATCGCACCCATCATAGGAAACAGCCAGATTGAATTTTATTACCTGCATTCTAATCATCCATCAGAAAGTAAAGTTCTTGCTTATTTAGATCAAATTTATGCCTTAAAGCAAAATCATGCACCAGGATATGAATTAGAAGTTATCGGTTTCTTTCACCTAATTTGGGCTGAATTTTTCCGTTTCATCCCGCAGGAATCGCTTTACTTTCATAATACAGAAAATCCGGATATCACGGCTCAAAGAAAAATGGTTTCTTTTATCTATCAAAATTATGCTTCCAAACTGACTCTAGGAGAAATTGCGTCTTCTGGCGGAGTATGCCGCAGCAAATGCTGTCAGATTTTTAAAAAATATCTGAATCATACTCCGATCGAATTTCTGAATACTTATCGTCTCGAAGTCAGTCAGTATCTGCTGCTGCAAACGGATACTCCTATCACAGATATTGCCTTTTCCTGCGGATTTAACCATTTAAGTTATTATTCCGAGATGTTTCGGTCATACTACGGCTGTACCCCTAAAGAATATCGTATGAATTCGAGTTTATCATTTTCCAAATAAAGACGAAAAGCAGGCATTTATGCCTGCCATTGTCTGCATGCAAAAAAGATTCCCTTTGTATTTTTGATTGGAATTCTAAAAGGCTCAAAAGTTCCGTTCCCGAAATTCTTTTTTATAATGCGGCAAAGATATTGTTTTTCTGAAACATTGAATGTTTTTCTATCATTTTCTCTATCATTTCCAGGTTTTCTTCCGAATGTTCGATCTCTCTGGAATAATGACTGGATAATTCTATCCAATCATCCAGCAAAATTTTTCCCATTTTTTCTTTTCTCGCAATTGCCCATTCCCGTACTACAAGCCAACTTAAGATTGCAAACTTTACTTTTGTCTCGATCTGACCGTCATATACTCCTCCTAAAAAATAAACATATAAAAAATACATCAAAAATTTCTCACTGATCCTTTCTGTATTTTCCTTTTGAAAGTCTGCTCTTTTCCGTTCATATTCATTCAATCCGCCCACATACAATGTTTTCCATTCTTTTTGCATCTGCTTCTTCCATTTATTTTGGATTGGTTCTAGCTGTTCAAAAACTTCACAGCAGCTTGACATGAAAATATATCGCTGTTCTTTTTTTTTCATTTCTGACAGATCATTTTTCGGATTTTTTTTCAAAATTTCTTTTCTCTTTTTGTTCTTTTCATATTCTGTTATTTCTCTTTTTAGACAGTCTTTTCCTCGTTCCAGAGCTGTTTGTATCTTTTCTGTTATTTCTAAAATTTCTATGATTCTGTCTTTTACTGATAATGATTGATTCTGGAGAATCAAAAAAAAATTTTTTCTTATTTTTAAAAGCATCAGGAATACTTCTCTATCTTGGCATCTTTTCTTCGATGCCCTCTTTCGCATCGCATTTCTCGTTTTTTTCACATAATCTAAATCTAAATGTAAGTTTTCCTTTTCTGTCAAAATCATTCTCGCCGCTTCCGGACACGAAAGAGAAAGACTGAATTCTTTCAATCCGTCATAAACTTCCATATGTCTGGGATACCGCCTGCATATGTTACACAAAAGTTCTGCTCCCCATATTCTTTGTAGTCTGCACAATGAATCTCTGTCTAAAAATACACATTTTCCATCTTTCATGGCAAAAGAATGCGTTCTAAAATCTAAGCCTTTTTGAATCCATTGTCTGGTCTTTTTATCGTTCCAATCATTCCTATTTTGTTTTCTTTCTTTTCGAATCAAATAAAGATATTTTCTCCAGCTTCTTCTGTCAATCGAAATTTGCCAGCTCTGGCAGCAGGTATCTTTGCATTTTGATGCAGCACATTGAAATTTCTTATAATAAGAAGGCGCTGCCATGATCTCCTGTGTTTTTATTTTTTTCATCATTAAATTATTTCTTATTTTCATTTTTTCTCCATTTTTTAAAAATCCCGTCTAATCTAAAGTAATAGCGGGAACTTTGAAATTTAATTTCATCGACTCGTTTGCTTATAAAAAATCTATCCTAAAATACTTTACTTGACAAGATTAAAATGAAAGTTTATAATTGGTTATACCATTATGGTTATACCATTGAAGGAGGTATGGTATGGAACAAAAACAAAGTGCCAGAGAAATTGCCATTCAGTATTTTTTGCAAGAAATAAGAAGTGGAAACTTAAAACCTGGCGATAAGATCTTAAACGAAAGGAAACTATCTGATCATTTAGGAATTAGCCGCGTGCCGTTAAGAGAAGCGATCTGCACCTTAGCAACTTTAGGAATTTTAGAAGCTCATCAAGGCAATGGAACATATGTCAGTAAAACGAATTCAGAAGTTTTTTCTAATATCATAAAAAAATATGGTATCTTTAACCGCTCCATGGTTGATGAAGTCTTTGAGGCAAGAATTTTATTTGAAGCAGATGCAGCCAGATTAGCCGCTCAAAACAGAACTGCTGATGATTTGGAACGTTTGCATGCCGCATTAGGAAACCATGAAAATGCTCTGACTCTTTATCAAAAAAATAAAATATCCTCACAGAGTATGATGGAATATGACAGTGAAATTCATTTAGGCATCGCTGCTTCTACACATAATAATTTTATTCTTCAAATTATTGAAGCAATTCGTCATGTAACAATAGAAAAAGATTTTTTCGGAGAACAGTATACGATTGACAAAGACCATTTTACAAAGTCAAAAATTCTGCACAGAGAAATTGTAACTGCTATTGAGCAGCAAAATATGGATATGGCATATAAAAAAATGCAGGAACATATTGTCCAAATCCGTTCTGCTCTTGATTTAGATTCCATTAGGAGGATAGAAAAATGAAAACTTATCATTGGGCTACTCTAGGATGTGGTGTGATTGCAAATCAATTAGCTCAGGCAATGCAAAAAGATGGACGAACCTTGTATAGTGTTGCAAACAGAACATATGAAAATGCAGTCAATTTTGCCCGTAAATACGGAATATCGAAAGTATATCAAAACATACAGGAACTTTTTGAAGATGATAATGTAGATATTATTTATATCTCCACTCCGCATAATACACATATACAGTATATCAAAGAGGCTCTAAAACACGGAAAACATGTGCTTTGTGAAAAATCAATTACATTAAATTTACAGGAACTAGAAGAAGCAAAAAAATTGGCAGATCAACACCACGTCATTTTAGCGGAAGCAATGACCATTTATCATATGCCTCTTTATAAAAAATTACATGAGATCATTCAAAGCAACGCCTTAGGTGAACTTAGAATGATACAGATGAATTTTGGCAGTTATAAAGAATACGATATGAAAAATCGCTTTTTTAACCCGTCTTTGGCAGGCGGAGCATTATTAGATATTGGTGTCTATGCTCTTTCATTTATCAGATCGTTTATGTCTTCTGTTCCGGACAATGTAATATCACAGGTAAAATTTGCTCCCAGCGGTGTAGATGAACAAGCAGGAATCCTGCTGATGAACCAAGTTGGAGAAATGGCAACTGTCTCTCTTACGCTTCATGCGAAACAGCCGAAAAGAGGTATGGTTGCATTTGACAAAGGCTATATTGAGATATACGATTATCCGCGTGCTGAAAAAGCAATGATTACTTATACAGAAAATCAATGTCAGGAAATCATTCAGTGCGGGAATTCCGACGATGCTTTGAGATATGAAGTTTATGATATGGAACAGACCGTCTCAGGTATTTCAGAGGAAATGCACTTAGATTATACTTTTGATGTTATGGCTATTATGACAAAAATAAGAAAAACATGGGGATTCGCTTATCCTGAAGAAAATCAGCAATCATAAAAATCACTTTATCAGATGGATGAAATCTCCCGCCTCTATCGGCAGCATTCCATAAAAAAATATCCGTGGCGGGAGTCAGTCTCCATCTAAAAAATACTGTGCCAAATTTCTCAGTCTTATTTTCTTTCTATTTTTCTTTTGCTACTGTCGAAATATTCCCTACGGTTTTTATCCGAAAAACAAAATACCATACATGTGCTGTCCATACAAACACCAGGATCATACGAGCAGCCGGTACACTTTGCATCATGATAAAGGCAAATCCCATCACCACTGTCACCGTTGCCATAACAGATAATTTTGTCTTCTTTGTCATGGCACGTTTCTCTACAAAACTTCTTAAATGTCTCTGATACCATTTTGTTTCCAGAAACCAGTCATGGAGTTTTTTTGAACTTCGTGCAAAAAAGAAAACACTCAGCATCAAAAACGGAGTCGTAGGAAGAATCGGCAGGATCACTCCGACTGCTCCTAGTCCCATGCATAAAAAACCTAATATAATACAGATGATTCTCATCTATTTCCTCCTTTTTTCAGTTGTATTTTTTCTCTCTTACTTTCTATTACATGGCTTGCTGCCATAATAGGATGATAAAAAATCATCCTTGGACCGGAAAAATGCATCACTTTCCGAATTTTTTCTCTCATTTCCGGTTTATAACAATGAACTTTACAGTTAGAACAAAATGTCTTCTCTTCCATAAAAGGGCAGCGATCTGAGCGTCTTTTCGCATACTCTGCAAGTTCTGCACATTCCCTGCAAAGTTCTTTCGTCTGTCCATGGTTTTTCCGGCAATATAGCCGAATCATTTCATCTACAATCCGCTTTTCTCTTTCTCTTTTTTGTTCTGCACTTTTTTTCATCCTTTCCTCCTCCCCTGCTCGATTCCTATCAACATAGTATCTTCTTTTCTCATCTGGAAAGACGAGATCCGTCTCCCATCTGATAGATTCGGTCCGCTATACACATCGTTGATTTTCTGTGAGAGACTAAAAGAATGGTCTTTTCTTTTCTCTGTTCTTTCAGTGCTTTTAAAATAATTGCCTCATTCAAACTATCCAGATTGCTTGTCGGTTCATCAAGTAAGATAAATGGCGCATCATGTAAAAACGCACGTGCCAGACCAATCCTCTGGCGTTCTCCTCCGGAAAGAGCACTCCCAAGCTCTCCTACTTGACTTTGGTATCCATTTGGAAGTCCCATAATAAAATCATGGATCGACGCTTTTTTACATGCCTCTTCAATCTCCTCCAAATCTGCATGATTCTTTGCTAGACGGATATTATTTTCAATCGTGTCGTGGAATAAATAAGTCTCCTGTGTCACAAAACTTTCCATATCTCTTAAATCTTTTGTATTGATCTCTTTGATATCACATCCTGACAGCCTGATCTGTCCTTTCTGTACATCCCAAAACCGCATCAGCAATTTTAACAATGTAGACTTTCCGCTTCCGCTGTGTCCTGCAATTCCTACAATCTCATTTTGAGGAATCGTGAAAGAGACATCTGATAAAATAATGTCTTCTCCATATGCAAATGTCACATGACTGGCGTCCGCACCGCTAAAATCGGTATGTGCTTTTCCGGTCATTTCTTCTACGACAGGAGATTCTTCTAATAAATCTAAAACTCTGTTTCCAGCGGCAAGTGTATTTTGCAGTGTATTTCCAAGACCTGCTAAAGCAATCACTGGTCCAAAAGAACTCATCATTGCCAGAAAACTAAGTAAAAACCCTTCAAAGGAAATCGCATTCTTCAGATAAAGCGCCGCCCCCGCTCCAAGCATACAGAGATCGAAAAATAAAATGATCAGATTGGCAAGTGCCATATTTTCTCCTGCTGTCTTTTTTTGGTATTCTTCTTCCCTTGAAAGCTCATCGGTACGTCTATTGAGTTCCTCTACTCTCTTTTTTCCTGTCTGATACTGGATACTCTCACGGATTCCCCGAAGGCTCTCTAAAACATAACTGCTTAACTCTCCTGATTTTTTCCGGAACATCATGCCGCTCTCTCCGTTTCTTTTCGAGAACAAAATGGGAAGTACACCTCCTACCACTCCATACCCAAGCAAAGCAAGTACTCCCAAAATCGGATGAAATTGTCCCACAAACACTGTCATAATGATCGTCATTCCGACTGCAATCAGAATTGGCGAAATGGTGTGTGCATAAAATACTTCCAACAGTTCAATATCTGATGTAATGACAGCAATCAGATTTCCTTTATCTTTCCCTTCCAGTTTTGCAGGACACAGCTTTCTAAGTGCAGTAAAAACACGATCGCGGATCAAAGCAAGCAATTGAAAGGCAATAAAATGATTGCATGCCTGCTCTGCGTATCGTAAAATCCCCCGAAGTAGAGCAAAAATCAAAACACAGCCAAACATTATTTTCAGTGAAGCTGCCGTTGAAAGACCCATAACATTTAAAATCGCATATCCTCCCAAAATGGTAATAAATGTCGCACACACAAAGCCTGCAATTCCCATCAAAACAGCAAGAACCATATATCCGATCAATGGTTGTATCAATTTGGTGAGATCTCTCATCACTTTTAGATTGCTTCTTTTTTTCATCGGTCTGCTCTCCTTTTTTTACTTTCATGCAACAAAAAAGCTATGTTTCGTCTTTTGCTCTTTGCCGTACTGTTCTAAAATCTGCTGACTGTTCCAGAGTTTTTCATAAGTTTCGTGTTTCTCTAACAGCTCTTGTTGGGTTCCGTGTTCTTTCATCTGACCATCTTCTAATACAAAAATCTGATCCGCGCTCTCTACATTTGCAAGGCGGTGTGAAATCAAAAGAACTGTTTTTCGCTTTGCCAGCTCCTTAATCTGTTCCATAATATCATTTTCGCTCTCTACGTCGATATTGCTTGTCGCTTCATCAAAAATGTAAATCGGACTGTCATGAAGAAGGGCTCTTGCCAACGAAAGTCTCTGTCTTTGTCCACCTGAAAAGTTAGACCCTTCTTCTTGCAAAATGGTATCAAGTCCTTTTTCTGTCCTGAGAAAATCAGCAAGCTTCGTCTTCTCCAGCACTTCCCAGAGCTGCTCCTCTGTTGCTTCCTCTTTTCCCATCAAAAGGTTTTCTCTTACTGTTCCTTTAAACAGATAATTATTATGTCCCACATAAGTGATCTGTTTCATCAGACTTTCCTCTTTTATTTTTGACAACTCCAGACCTCCGATTGTGATACTGCCTGTGTATCCTTTTCTGCTTCCTGACAAAATTCCGGCAATTGTGGATTTTCCGCATCCACTCTCTCCCACTAGGGCTGTAAAACTGCCCATCGGACATTCTAAATCAATTCCTTTTAGAATCTTTCGTCCCTTCTCATATGAGAAATGAACATTTTGACAGACAATCGTACAGTGCTTTGGATCTATCTTCTTGTTTTTCTCCGTTTCTTCCGGCAAGTCTAAAATCTTGAAAATTTTCTCGCTTGCCGCCATTCCATTCATCGCAATATGAAAGAAAGATCCTAATTGTCTCATCGGTATAAAAAAATCTGCCGATAACAAAATAATCGCAAGACAGCCCGCCATTTCTATCTGACCTGACTGATACCGCAAAACTCCCAAAATCACACCAAGTGCTGCTCCTCCGTATGCCACCAGATCCATAATAGTAATTGAATTCAGCTGCATTGTGAGAACACGCATTGTAATTTTCCGAAATTTTTCAGCTTCTTCCTTCATTCTTTCATGAAATTTTTGGTCTGCTTCATAAATCTTTAATGTTGTCAGTCCCTGAAGATTTTCCAAAAATAAATCTCCCATTGCCGTGTACTGTCCCCAGTATTTTGACAGCAGTTTTTTTGCAAATGTCTGCACTGCCGCAATCGCAGCCGGGATCAAAGGCACACATAAAAACAGCACAAGCGCAGAAGAAAAACTGACAAAACTAAGGACAATAAATAAGGTAAGAGGAGCCAGCATACTATAAAAAAACTGCGGAAGATACGATCCAAAGTAAGTTTCCAACTGCTCTACGCCTTCGACCGATACCTGAACCACTTCTGAACTTGGCACCCGTTCATGGTAGGAAGCCCCAATCTTAAGCAATTTTTCATAGATTTTAGACCGCAATACTTTTTTCACTGTTTTCGATGCAAGATAACTCATCCGATTTGCACCGGCTGTACATACATAACGAACAACAAGGGAAATTCCTGCTGTCAAAATGACTGCGGCTATCGATCCAATACGGATATCCCGCTGTGCCATTTTCTGAATCAAATAGCTGATAGAAAAGATCATTGCAATGTTTGACACAAGACTGCACCACTGACAGATTACATTGCCCGCAATATATTTTTTCGAATCATCAACTGTCTGAATCAATCTTTTATTGATCATCATATCTTTTCACCTTTCCTGACCGAGAAAAGAGGCGTGCCGCATCATCTTTTCCCTGTTATCTTAGATTTGAGTTAGTACTGATTAACTTACAATTCAAAAGAATACGTTGCAAAAAATTGCAACGCAAAAATTCAATAAGTTAGTCTATGCTAATCTTCATCTCACAATATCATAAATTTAAAATACAGTCAAGTAAATCTAAATCTAAAAACGGACAATTGATATCAACACATGTGATACCTGAGTACTATAATAAAAAATCATTTCCACTTTGCGGAACCTGCGGCAGTTCTAAATAGGATATCATAAAATGCTGCCGCACAGTAGATCTTCTCTCTGTGCGGCAGCTCTAAAAAAGAAACGAATTGATGCCTGAATCTCTATTCAAAACTTTGTTTTCTATTCAATTACAATCGTATAAATCATAGTAGTCTCCACTGGCGAAACTGCAAATTCCTGACGATCCATATTAATGACTACGGTATAAGTGCCCTGGCTTCCTTCTGACGCAGTCCCCTGTATCTGAGCATATCTTCCAGAATCCATCACTTCCAGAGTGAGACCTTCTGGCAGTCCGTCTCCTTTTTCGGGATCTAATTCAAATCTGAAAAATTCTGTTACGCCGTCTTGGATTTCTATTTTTGCTGAAAACTCCTCTCCTGCTTTTCCCTTCCAGACAGTATGTGACTGTGGTGTCACTGCCAGTAATCCTCCTACATACAGCTGATATTCTTGTTCATAGGTTTCTTCACCTGCTGCTTCTACTGTAAAAGTATAATATCCAGATTCCGATGCCCCAAAAGATCCTTTCATCGTTCCGTCTTCTTCTAATGTTAATCCGACCGGCAGTTCTCCGCTCTTTAAAGAAAATACGGCATTCTCTTCTGAGCATTTTAATGTCACTTCATACGCAGAAGACGCCATTCCATCCGGCAGTTCTTTTGTCAAAATCCCAATTCCTGTCTCTGTTCCTTCTGCTTGTGCTTCCACCTCAGTCTCTGTCTCAGATTCCTCTTCTGCTTCTGAAGGTGTTGCATTTTCTTCTCCCACCGTCAAAGTCAGTATCTTAGAGGCAGATTCTCCTTGATCTGTTGTCACTACAAATTCAATCTCATAAACTCCTTCGCTGCCTTGAGCTGCTATTCCAGACAGTACACCGTTTGGCGATAATGTAATACCCTCAGGAAGTTGATCACCATTTTCAGATACAGAATAAGTATAGGTCAGCGCTTTTCCTCCTGATGCATTTAAAGGATTCATTTTTACTGTACTGTATTCTTCTCCGGGCTGCGCATTCGGAAGCATAGTTGTAAAGATTTCCAATTCTCCAAACCAAGTGCTGATGGCATCTTCTTCTGTACTGTTTGACAGTGTTGCAAAGTGATAGGTATCATCAAAAATTCTGCCGTCTTTTAACAGTGTCTTTAATACATTTTCTGTCTCTCTTCTTAAAACCTCAACGGAAAGAGTCCCATTTTCATATCCTTCATACATCTGCTGAATATAACTGTTGTTCCAGTTTGATCCTGGCATTGTCCAAGTGTTGGAAGCAAGCAGCATATCGACAGAAGTTGATGTCACGTCGTAATCTCCCCAGTCTGCAGTCATCGCTCCTTCATATCCCCATTCTTCTCTCAGAATATGGATCAGTAAATCTTTATTCTCTGCGCAGTTTACACCATTGATCTTATTAAATGCAGTCATAATCGTTGCATTTTCCACTTTCTTAATCGTAGGTTCAAATGCTTTGAGATAATTTTCTCTTAAATTTCTTTCTGTTATAATCGTATTGACTGCATCTTTTGCCGGTTCTGACGGATCATTATGATTCTGATATCCTCTTCTGTAATGTTCCTGTTCATTTCCGACAAAATGTTTCAATTGAACTGCTACACCATGTTTACTTACTTCTTCTGAGACATAATAAGTACACAATCCTGTCAGTATACCGTCCTCTGACATATATTCTTGATTTCGTCCTGCAAGCGGGTTTCTATGAAGATTCACAGCTGGAGCCAGCCAGATGTTAATCCCTCCAATTTCCATCAATTCTCCCATCGCATCTCCAAACTGTCTGAGCAGATCTGGATTCCAGGTACATGTTCTTGCAGCAGCGCTAGGCCATGTCGGAGAACTGTACAATCCCTCTTCTCCTGCTACTTCTTTGTCCTTTACAGTAATTCCCGCGGCACTGTCTGACATATTTACCGTCGGGATTCCAAGACGTGCAATGCTTCTTGTCAGTCCTGCGCCGGAAGCAGGTGCATCTGCACTGTTAAAGTAGTTTAGATTCTGATCATCCCACGCTTCAAAATATTCTTTGTCTTTGATAGAAACCTGAATATACTGTTCTGGTGTAAAGTCATAAGAATTTCCGCACAAGAAAACCATCATTTCCTGAGGAGACAGCTGACTGACAAACTGTTCCATGGTGATCATGCCCTCTTCTACTGCTTTTAGAGTGTAAGCAGGAGAGCCTTCTTCCAACTCTTCTGAGACAAAATTTTCATATTCCGCATAATCTTGGGCTGTAACTTCTCTATAAGAAATATAGCTTTCGTCAATCACAACTGCCTTTTCCTCTGCCGCAGTCTTTTCTTGTTCTTCGCCTTCATATGTAATCGGAACTGCATTTTCATTACTTAAAAATTCAATCTTTTCTTTTGCATCCTCAGAAAGTTCACACTGATTTGCCAGCTGCTCTACTTTAATCTCATTTTCCACTTTGATAGCGCCTGCGATCTCTGTATCTCTTGAGGAATTTCCTACACGGATATAATAATATCCGGGCTCTAATATATAGGCTGCTTGTTCTTCATCATAAGAAGCAATATCATATAGATCGAATTCTGCTGTAATTGTCTGAGATTCTCCTGCGCTTAATGCTTCTGTCTTGTTAAATGCCACAAAGTTCTGGTATGCCTGCTCCAATTTTCCCTGCGGCTTGCTGACATATACTTCCATAACTTCTTTTCCGTCTGCAATACTTAGATCTTCTGTTATGTTTGTGATCGTTGTTGTCACTTCCACAGAACTGGTCTTTGCATCTACATAAATGGAAGAATCCGAAAATTCAAAATCAGAATAGGAAAGTCCAGATCCAAATGCATAGCGTACCTCTTTTCCGAATGTGTCATAATATTTATATCCCATATAGATGTCTTCGTCATATACGGTAACCGGATCATCCTGACCGAATCTGGAATTATTTAATTCTGCTGTCAGTCCGTAATCATCATACGTTGTAAATGCAAAATTCTCAATTCCTGTCGAATATTCTTCATATGTCGTCATCAAAGTATCCGGCAGTTTTCCGGATGGATTGACAATCCCTCCAATAATTTCTCCGTATGTCTGTGCAGTATAGTCTCCTGATCCATAGGATAAAAGTACTGTGTCAATCTGATAGGTATCAAGCCATGACAAATCAATTCCATATTTGACTTCTAAAATTACGATCACTTTGTCAAATTTATCAGTGACTTGCTCTAATAGTTTTTCCTCAGAGTAGTTCAGATACCAGTCTCCCGCCTGTGTAGTCCGGTCCATCTCTTCTGTTCCTGTCTGTCTGTTTAATATTACAATTGCAGCATCTGAATGATTTGCCGCATCTGCAATCAGCCCGTCATCTGTAATTTCTCCTCCGTCTAACTTAATCTCCGGCTCTGCCAATCCTGCCGGTCTGTTCCAAGATGTCTCTGAATAAACAGGTTTTCCCCATTTTTCTTCATCATTTTCTTCTGATGCAGTCGAATAAAATCCATCTTCTTCTCCCCATCCATGATTCTCCGTCCCTGTCTGTGTGTAGTAATCAGCAAGCGGCTGATAATAGGAAATTCCTGCATTTTCCAGTCCTTCAAAAATGGTTGTCGTATCAGAAACCTGTGTATTTCCGAAAACCGATACCGTTGTGCCTTTTGCAAGCGGAAGGATGTTACTTTTATTCTCTAAAAGTACTACGGATTCATCCGCAAGCTGTTTTGACAATTCCTGATGCCTTAGCGCAGTTTCATTTTCTGCTGGCGCAATCGCCGCAAATGATGCTGTATTAGGAACCAATAAAGCTGCCGCTGCCAGAATTGCCATCATCTGTTTTTTCTTCATTTTCTTTCCTCCTACTTTGTCTGACTGTAACTTTTCTTTTTTATACGTTTTATGTGTGTTGATGTTGAAATCTTATCATGAAAAAATTTTCTTCGATATAAGAATCGTGACTTTCCATTAGCACAATTGTAACTTTTCTGTCAAAAATTGAGATTTCTTTTTGTTTTCATAGTATACTTTTGATATCAGAAAAGTAGTTGTTTCTATGTATATCTTAATAGGAGGAATCTTTTTATGAAAAAATTGATGCTTTCTGTTTTTTTCGCCGTCTTTTTTCTGACGGGTTGTCATAAGAGTGAGGATTTATCTTCTTTACCAGATGTTTCCACTATTCCGACATTAAAAATCTATGCTTATAAATCTGATGCCGATCTTCCTGACGCTGATCTTGTTGTTGAAAAGATCAATGATTATATCGAACCTCTGATTCATGCCAATATTGATATCACATTTGTACCTTATGGTTCCTATGTCAGCCAAATCAACCGTATTCTTGGTTCCAACGAACAGTTAGATCTTTTTATCACGGTCGATGGCAGCGAAATCCGCCAGCTCTATGAGAATGGAGATCTCGCCTCTTTAAACACTCTTTTAGAAGACTATGCTCCTGATATCTTCGACGTTGTGGGAAAGGAATATCTTCAAGGAGGGTTTGACCCGAAAACTCAGGAATATTATGGTATCACAACGTGTCATGACTATAGTTCCCGCACTGGTCTTGAATACCGAAAAGATATTGCCCGGCAATATGGCATTGACATGTCATCCGTTCACGAGCTTTCTGATTTAACAGAAGTGTTCGCTAAATTAAAGCAGCAAAATCCTTCTCTTTATCCGATTGCTTCTCTGTCTTATTACAAAAATTGGGATTCTCTTGGAGATCATCTTGGAGTTTTACTGTATGACCGAATGGATACTACTGTTGTCAATCTTTATGAAACACCTGAATACCGCGAATACGTTTCCTTAATCCGTGAATGGTACCTAAACGGTTATCTGTATGATACGGTCACAGATCCCGGTTCCAATGCGTATTATCTGCGCTCTGACCATGTCTTTTCCTGTTTTGCAAATGGCAAACCAGGATTTGTAGCACAAGAAGAGCGTTACTTGAATCGTTCCATTGGATTTGCAGCTTTAGAAAATGATTATATCTCTACAGATAGTATCAGTTCCTGGATGTGGGCAATTCCTAAAAATTCCAATTATCAAAAAGAAGCTATGCAGTTTCTGAATTTACTTTACACAGATGAGACGGTTATTAATTTATGGATTTACGGGATTGAAGGTATCCATTATGAAATGATCGACAAGGAAAAAAATATTGCTGGATTTCCAGACGGCATCGACTTTACCAACAGCAGTTATCCTCTTTTTATGGGATTTGCATGCGGCAACCAATATCTCTCTCATATTTGGGAGGGAGAACCTGAAAATGTCTGGCAGGAGATACGGGATTTTAACGATCAGGCCATTCGCTCCAAAGCATTTGGTTTTCAATATGACGATCACAACGTAAAGACAGAGGTAATTGCCTGCCGTACAGTTGTGGATAAGTATGAAGAAGGATTTCTTCATGGAATCTACGATATTGATACTGTTTTGCCACAATTTATACAGGAATTAAAACTTGCCGGTATTGATCGGATTGTAGAAGAAAAACAGACTCAGCTTGACAGATGGCTTGAATCGAAAGGAGAAAGCTTATGACTTTTTGTTTTCCATCCAAATCCATAAAATCTTATTTTTCTGTAAAACAGATTTTAATGGGAACACTTTTTATTATTTTCTGTATCATACTTTTTGTTATTGTTCGGATTCAATATCTTGCAGCTTCTTCCGCTTATGAACAGATTTATCTTTCCAACTATGCTGCACTGAACTTTTTTTCACAATCTCTCGATCACTCTGTCTCTCGCCTTGATGATGAATTTTATGATCTCTTAAGTAATAATTTAAGTGTTTCTATTTTAGAAATCGATTCTGAGGATTCCGAAATCTTTAAGGCAAAAAATAATCTGATTGATGCTCTGGAAAAAATTTATAATTCCAGTGAGTTTTTAAACAACGTGTTTTTATACTCTCCGGCCGGCTCTGCCAAGGAATATTTTCTGTACAGTACTAAACTCTCCAGCGCATCGGATGATGATTTTTTAAAAGAATATGTGATTCATACATGTGAAGCTTCCTTAAACGGAGCCAATTTTTCCAGCTCTAACTGGTCTATTCATACAATAGACAATGTACCTTATCTTATGCGGATTATCTGTGTCAATCAGACGTTCTGCGGAGGCTTTATTCGTCTGGATACGATTGAAGAACAACTGAACAGTATTTATCGCTCCGGAACAGGAAGTGCTGCAATTTTCTCATCTGATCATCAGTTTCTTCTTGGAAATTCCAAATTAGCAGATCTGGCGTCCATCGCACAAGATTCTCCCGTTTTAAAAGGAGAGTCCGGAAACTATATTTTCTCCTGCATCTCTCCGGATATGCTTGAAATGGAAATGGCAATTGCTGTTCCAACTAGTTCTCTTTCGAGTCTTTCCACGACAAATTTAACTGGATTTATCGGAATCTGTGCCATTTTAATTTTACTTTTGCTGCTCGTTTATTTCTGTTTCTTTCTTATGTACCGCCCGTTTTTATACTTATCCGGTTCCATGGAAACAGTTGCCCGTGGAAACTTACAATTTCGTATCGCGAAACATTCTTTTTTGAGAGAAGCAGACCGCATTTATCAGACTTTTAACACCATGCTGGATCAAATCAGCAGTCTGAAAGCAGAAGTCTATGAAAAAGAACTGGAAAAAGAAAAAGTATCACGTCAGTTTTTGCAGATGCAGTTAAAATCTCATTTTTTCTTAAACTGTTTAAATATTATTTACTCTCTCGCTCAGACGAAACGATATGAATTGATTCAAAAACTAACTATGTGTCTCGTCAAATATTTTCGTTACCTCTCTTCTAACAGCGAGGAACTTGTAACTTTAAAAGAAGAAATAGATCATATCCAGAACTATATGGAAATTCAAATGATGCGTTTTCCTGGAAAAATTACGTTTTCTTGCCATGTAGCAGAGGAACTTTATTCCTGTAAAATTCCTCTGCTGATTCTCCAGACGTTTTTAGAGAATGCCGTCAAGTATGGACTAGATTTTTCCCGGACAAGTCCTGTGACACTCAATGCTGTTTCCAAAAAAAGAAATGGAAGTGAAGGAATTTTCTTTACGATCACCGACTGCGGAAAAGGTTTTTCAGAAGAACTGATCCATTTTTATCAGAAGACATCCCAACCTGTCCTGATTCATCAGAACCATGGCATTGGCATTATCAACGTAAAAAACCGCCTTCATCTTATCTACGGCGGTAAAGAAGAACTCACCATTTCCAATCATCTTCCATGCGGAGCAAGAATTGAAATCTGGATACCTAAAAAAGGAGGCGAATAAAATGTTTCATGTTTTAGTTGTAGATGATGAAATTTTTTCGGTCGAGGCAGTTCTCTCGGCGATTGACTGGAAATATTTAAATGTCGATGAGGTATTTTCGGCATATGATATGGAAACTGCAAAAAAAATATTTGAAACTCACAAAATTGACGTTATGGTATGTGATATTGAAATGCCAAACGGCAGCGGAATCGATCTTGCTTCATGGGTGAAAGAATATTTTCCAAAAACTGTATGTCTTTTTTTAACCTGTCATTCTGATTTTCAATATGCCAAAGAAGCAGTCAGTCTTGGTGCGTTTGAATATCTGTTAAAACCGATTGAATACGAAAAACTTCAGGAACATCTTTCCCACGCTCTTTCTCAGTACCAAAAACAGATCCATCTACAGGCTGGGAATGATAAATGGATTTTTCATCATGAAATCGTAGAAGACCGCTTTTGGAGCGATCTTCTGCTTGGCAAGTGCAGTCTGGAACCTGAATTTTTGCTCCATGACGCTAAGAAAAAAGATATCAGTCTATCTGAAAGTTTCAGATATCTGCCTGTTCTTGCCGTAATTCAAAATTATGAGGAACTTCTCACCTCCTGGTATGGAAATGATCTTGATTTTGCATTTCGTAACATTGCATATGAACTTTTTGGACTGGAAAATTTTTCTCTTTCTATTGCTACAACTTCTTCGAATGAACGTGTGCTCTTAATTACAACTTCTTTTGAAGAATCCGCATCTGAATTTGAAAATTCCAACCGAACAAACAAGATTCGTTCACAAGTAACTGTATTTGCTCATACATTTCAAAAATATTTTCATGCGGCTTTGTCTGTTGTCATTGGAAAAGAAGTTCCATTTTCTCTTCTTCCAAAAGAATATCAGCGTTTAAGTAAAAAAGCGGCATCTTCCCAGTATTTCAGTGCTGATCTGTCGGCTTCTGATTTGCTCATAAATCCTAAATTTGCCGAACTTCATCAAAAATTAAAGCTCTGGGTTGAGGATATCTTTTCCAATCGTCCCGATCAGGTACTTGCTGAGTTTGACCGCTGTTTTTGTTCTGATTCAAAAAACAGCCTTCAATTTTATGACTTGCTTTTTCATGCTGTCTTTCTTGAACTTTTAAAAAGAAATATCAGTGCTTATACCATTTTTTCTGATGAACGTCTGCAAATATCTAAAGATCAGATAACTCCGAAAAATATCAGAGACCAGATTCAGATTTTATGTCTTGTCCTCTTTGAAAAAACGCAGAAAATTTTTTCAGAGACAACTGTCATTGATCAAGTAAAAACATATATTTCTCATCATCTTGCTGAGGATCTGTCTCGTGAAACTCTTGCCAGACAGTTTTTTATCAACCCTAACTATCTCTCTCGTCTTTTTAAAAAAGAAACAGGGATTTCTCTTCAAGATTATCTGTTACAAGAACGGATCAAAAAGGCAAGATTTTTACTTGAGACCACACAGCTTTCTGTCAGCGAAGTTCATGAACAGTCCGGTTTTTCTCACAGTTCGTATTTTTCTAAAATCTTTAAAAGAGAAACCGGCATGACACCGTTGGAGTATCGGCGCGCTCTTCAGGGAGTTTGAGTTTTTTATGCGTGTTAAAATTTTGTAAAAAATACATTCTTTTTTCGTTATCTCGTTTACTTATAGATCATGTTTCACTATAATGATGTCGAAAGGAGAATTTGACATGCAAAGCAAAAAAACAATCTTGATAAAACTCTTTATTTCTACCCTCTATTTAAGTGCTTTTACTTTCGGAGGAGGCTATGTGATTGTCACTTTAATGAAGAAGAAATTTGTAGATCAATACCATTGGATTGAAGAAGAAGAAATGCTTGATCTGATCGCAATTGCTCAGTCTTCCCCCGGTGCTATCGCGGTCAACGGCGCTATTGTGGTAGGATATAAACTTGCCGGTATCGCCGGGGTTATAACGGCAATTATCGCAACGATTCTTCCGCCTTTTCTCGTCATTTCACTAATTTCTGTCTTTTATCAGGCATTTCGGGATAATCTTCTGGTCAGCCGGATGCTTGAAGGAATGCAGGCTGGTGTCGGGGCTGTAATCGCCTCAGTTGTATATGAAATGTTTCGAGGAATCATCAAAGGCAAAGATCCTGCTTCTGTTTTCCTCATGATCGGTGCTTTTCTTGCCTCTTGCATTTTGAAAATCAATGTGATTGATATCGTCATTGTCTGTGGGCTGATCGGTCTCTTCCGTGCCCGGATGGACAGAAAGGAAACAAAAAAATGATTTATCTTCAGCTATTTCTCAGCTTTCTTCAGATTGGAGCTTTTAGCTTTGGTGGAGGATATGCTGCAATGCCTCTGATTCAGAGTCAGGTTGTGACGCTTCACGGATGGTTAAGTATGTCAGAATTTACGGATTTGATCACTATTTCTCAGATGACACCCGGTCCGATCGCGATCAATTCTGCTACTTTTGTAGGAATCAAAATTGCCGGAATTCCAGGAGCCATTACTGCTACTATAGGCTGTATTCTTCCATCGTGTATTCTCGTCACGCTCATCGCAAAACTTTATCTTAAATATCGCAGCATGACAATGTTCCAAAGAGTTTTAAATTCCCTGCGCCCTGCTGTCGTGGCGATGATTGCTTCGGCTGGAATCTCAGTCTTAGTTTCTGCCTTCTGGGGAAGTGAGGTATCACTTAAGCTTGCCAATATAAACTGGAATCTTGTGATTATATTCGTAATTTGCATTTTCTTGCTTTTGAAAGTAAAAATCAATCCCATACTCGTCATGGTGCTTGCGGGAATCCTTAATGGTATCTTTCCTTAAAAAAATGCTTGATCGATTCATTGAGTATTTTTCTTGACGTTCTTTTTCTATCATTTATAATAAATAAGCTGATTTTGATTTTTAATCTGAGTTTCATCCATATTCAGACAAACTATATCATTTTTCTAACATAGATACGCGGTTATATGATTCAGATTTTATTTTTTATCCTATAGAGGGAAACGATGCTTTATCTTAAAAATAAATTTATGTTTCTAAAAAGAATATGTTTACAAAAGGGTATTAAAAAATATTTTATTGCTTCTTTATCTGTCTGATTGTAACTGCTTTGATAAAATCTTTTCTGATCCCCCGTGTAAATAAAATAGATTATTTAGAAGACATTACGATTCTGCATAATAACTGGCTGGAAAATTCTCTTGAAGTAGATGGAGAATTTTTTTACGAGTATCATTATCAGATTCCAGATCAATCTGAAAAGAATCTGGTTCTTACCATAGAAAATTATCTGTATTCCGTTCAGGTATTTCTGGAGCATCAGGAAATTTATTTCTACGAGGATATCTATCGAGAAAGGGGAATCAACCTCCTTTAGATTCCTCTGCCTGATGATTCCTCCGGACAGGAACTGATTATTCGTGTAGGAAATGGTTCCGATGGTAATCCTTCCATTTTGGCTTTTTTAGGTGACAAAAATACAATATTTTTAAAATATGTAAAAGATAATTTATATGCAATCTTTTTTGGATATGTTTCCTTTATTGTAGGATGCATTGTTCTGCTTGTAACCCGGGTATTCTCTAGATATTTATCCGATACTACAAGAAAAACATTTTTATATCTTGGAATTTTTATTTTCCTTGTTGGGACCTGGATTGTCACCGATTCTGACATTTTACAAATTTTTACAGGAAAAACAGCCTTCACTACATTCTTATCTTTTTTCTTCTTTATGATCATGCCTTATTATTTCTTAAAATTTGTCCGTGAAGTGCTGATTCATAAAAAAAGTCGATCACAATACTGTGTAGATTATACCTGTTTCAGACCATTTTCTGTACTTTCACGTATCTGTTCCGGATTTTGAATTTATATCAGACTGTCTTGATTCTTCATATTCTTATTGTAGTATCCATTATCACGGTTTTAAAAGTTGGAATTGCAGAAATTCGAAGCTATAAAAATATGGAAATGAAAAAGATTATTTTAGGAATTATAGGTCTTACTTTTTTTTGTATCATCTCATTGATCATCTTTTATGTAAAGCCGCTTTCTATTTATCCTGTATTTTACGGTTTTGGAATTTTCTTTTTTATTATCTGTCTGTTGAATGCCGTACTTGACAGTTTATATTACCATTTAAACAGAAGTGCCTCCACTGAAGTATATCAAAAACTTGCTTACACTGATATCATGACACATCTAGAAAATCGTTCTGCATTTATCCACTACCAGAAAAATGCTATCCCGCAGGAAAATCAAGGATGTATCGTATTTGATATCAATAATTTAAAGCTGATAAATGACAGCCGTGGTCATCTAAAAGGTGATCCGTTGATTATCCACGCTGCAAAATGTATTCAGGATGTTTTTGAAAAAATTGGACAGTGCTATCGGATTGGCGGAGATGAATTTGTAGTGATACTTGAAAATGTGTCTGAAAAAGTAATTCTCAAAAGTTAAAAAAACTAGATCTCCTTCTTACACAGACCAACACTGCTGCAAATTTCCCGCTTGAGCTTGCCTATGGATAATTCTTTTCACCAAAAAACGGATGCTACGATCTTAGAACTGTTTGCTGAGGCAGATGAAAAAATGTATCAAAAAAACAAGATATGAAAAATCTATCTGTATCATAAAACTGATATATTGTTTTCTTAGTTACAAGTTTTTGTTGCTTCAAAATAGCCGAATTTATTTTTTAAAGCAAAGAGCCGATAGATGAAAAACGATTCATCCACCGGCTCTTTGCTGTTTTTGTATCTAACAATATGTAAAAATGGGAGAAGAACATCGAAAAAGATATTCTTATTCTGTATAGATTAACATTCCTGTATCCAGATCACGGCTGAAATGTTTCATGAAGTTCCATGCATACTCTGCATCATATCCGCTTGGCATATGTCCATGATTTTCTGTAAGTACCTGGCATAAGGTTACAATACCGTCTGTATTCGTGATTGTACTGACATAAGTTCTGCTGTTTGTCCGATGATCAATCGTTGTGTTTTCATATTCATATCCCGTTAAAGCCGGAATCAGTTCTGTAGAATAATCCCTGTTTTCTCTCACCTGCTCCGGTGTCAGTTCATATCCTTCTATTCCACAGGCTCTCAGCATCCTATTCCATCCGTCTGTTCCATCCAGAATCTCTGCATGTCTGTCGTACGTCTCATCTACCCCCTGCTGCAGGTTAAAACGGTAATACTTATCCTGAAGTCCTCCGATAGAAATAACCGCCAGTCCGTATTTTTCAGATTCTTCCAGTTGTTCTTCCGTTCCGTTGTAAACCGGTGCATTGTCAAGCGGCGCAACCGCTGCAAGCATCGTCGGATACGTAGCCGCAAGCAGTTTTGACGCCCGTCCTCCTGCTGAACTTCCAGAAGCATATACTCTGCTTCTGTCAATTGGATATTCCTCTGCCACCGTCTCGAAAATGGTAGATAACGCTTCAACGTCCTGATTTTCCGCCATAATTAAAATGATTCCTTCTTCTGCCGCAATCTGGCAGTATCCAAACGTCTCTGCCTGATAAGCAGGCTCTCCGCCTCCATGAATCACAAGAATACATGGATAGGAGGTGTCAAAATTTCCTTTTGATCCATTCGGACTATATACATAGTAATCTCCAATACCCTCTTCTTCTCCTGATTCATCCGGATAATACTCTTTTGTCAGTCCCTTTTCCTCCCAGTAAGCAACCAGTTCTTCATTCATCGGATCTTGATCATAAGTAATATACGTATAAAAATTCTCTGCTGTCTTTTCCCCATAAGCACTGTTGATAAATTTCTCCAGATCCAGTGTCGGTGCAGACTGTAAAGCAACCAGATCCGCAAATGTGGCGTCTCCTTCAATCCAGATACAGTCAAATTGCTGGTCATATAACTCTTTTAACTCATAGTCATATTCATGATATCCGCCAAATCCGTTGTCCTGCGTCTGTATTTCCTCTGTCTGTGCTGCATTTGCCGTAATCCCTGTAAATCCTGCATTCACCACAAAGGCTGCTGCCAATATGGCTGTAATTTTTCTTCTCTTCACACAAACTCCCTCTTTCCTTATTTATTCTTCTACATACAACAGCTCTCCCGTTTCTGTATCACGTGCAAACTGAGACATAAATTCCCATTCTATCTCAGCTTCACAGTATAACGGCCAATGTACCATTCCTTCTACGGCAAGTGCCTGGAATGTGCAGACTCCGTCATCGTTATAGTAACTTCCAATAAAGCAGTTTGTTCCCTGTTTTTGCACAATTTCACTCTGTTCTAAAGTAAAATCAAATCCTGTCAGACGGGAAACAGAAGATCCGGACAGTGTTGCAATTGAGGTACGAGTCTCGTCTGTAATTTCCGGGAAATTTGCTCCGGTGATATTCAAATACCGGGTCAGATCTTCTGATGTTACCTGTCTTGCAAGATCATAGTCAAGACTGATAGGCCAGCAGCTTTCAAATGTACCGCCATAGATAATCAGAGGCATCGTATACTCTGTAATTCTTTCAAAATCCTCATAGGAAAATACCGTTTTATATCCACTGTCGTTGGCATAGACGGCTTCTTCTCCACTTGGAAACAGAGAAGTTGGCTGGATTGCTCCTGCTGCAAACAAATCCGGGTAAGCCATCAGAGCATTAATACAAGACCGCCCGCCTGCTGAGAAACCGGATGCATAGATACGCGTCTCATCAATATTATATTCTTCTCTTAATACTTCCATAATCCGCGGGATTTCTTCGACAATCAGATTAGCGTCTATATCTCCTCCGCTGTAAGCCTGTGCCCACGGAATGACTGTGATAAATCCTTCTTTTCCTGCAAGTTCTGACCATCCGTAGGATTCTGTCATCAAGATTGTATTATTTCCGCCGTGCAGGCAGAAAACAACGGGATATTCATAGTCTTCGTCAGCTTCAAAATACAGACCGTTCGGCATATAAACCGCCCACTGCCGTTCCGGATCATCCAGATCATGATAAATTTTCGTTACTCCCTTGCTTGCCCAGTAATTTGTGATTGCCTCATTATCCTGATCTGCATCGGTATAAATAAAGTAGTTGCTCAGTGCGCTTAACATATCTTTACACATCTGAGTCTCTTTAAACTCCTCCAGATTGTATCCCTTTTCTCTGTTTCCTGCGGCTGGAGTCGTCTCAAAATAATTGAGCTGATCTTCTGCTGTCTTTACATCATTTAAGGAACTTGGTTCAACGGCCAGTACATTTCCTCCGCACAGCCCCGCAATTGAGATTGTCGCTAACAGGCGAATAAGTCTCTTCTTCATTTTTCATCCTCCTTTAATTTTTTTATTTTTCCGTACGTTCGTTTGAACTGAGAATAGACTATCATCTTTTTTTCCTGTGCTCAATTTTCCTATTTTGCCATTTCCTCTCTCAAATTGCTCTGCCCGGTAAAATTATTTTGACCTTTGTTCTTATTTTGCCATAAAGAATTACCCTTTTAGATAATCGCAAAATTTTTTTGCGGCTTGTGATAATGCTGCATATTTATTAGAAATCATCTGCACACTCCATCGAAGCTGATCATCTTCCAGAGGAATTGCACGTACGTGTTCATTTTTAAAGTCATCCATCAAAAAGTCGAGAGAAACGGCAAGACCCTGTTTTAATGTACACAATTTATGGCAAAACGAAATATCTCCCGTTTTTGCCACAAAATTGGGATAGACGCCATTTTCGTTGCATCTTCTTTCAAATTCTTCGTAAATATGAAAATCGTCACCTTCCATAATGAGTGCTTCATTTTTTAAATCTTCATAAGACAAGCTGTCTCTGTGGTACAGCCGATGACCTTCATACACAAGAATCACCACTTTTTTCGAGTAAAGATCGCAGATATCATACTGTGTGCCTGAAAGAGTATGATGTTTTACCAGCAACGCAATTTCATAATCTTTGTTTAAGAATTCATATTCCGCCTGTTTATCTGGATACTCCCTCCAGTAAACTTCAATATCCTGGTATTTTTCTTTAAAATTCAATATCTTTTGATAAGGAAGCGCCGATAGTACTCCATAGCCGCATACTATTTTTACCGTATGTTTTTCCCCATAGATATTTCTTACATTTTGGCAAATCTGTTTCATTCCTTTTAAAAGCATGACTGCCTGATGATAAAAATATTCTCCGGCATCTGTCGGTATAATTCCTTTCACAGAACGTTCAAATAACGGTACGCACAGCTCCGACTCCAGATTCTGTAGGATACGGCTGACTGCCTGAGGAGACAAATATAATTCGACCGCTGCCTGACGAATGCTCTTTCTTTCATATATCATAGTAAATACTGCTAATGATTTTGAATCCATCCTATCCCATCCTTTTCTTTTCTAAAACATTTTCTTTTTTTTGCAGCTGATTATAAAATATGTTCTCTCATTTTCTGCTGCAAACTTTCATTTTGTTCTATAGGATCTACCATATCATGTTACGTTCTATCAGGCAAACGCTACCTTTCTCGTGACAATCAAAATCAGAAATGATACATTGATAATTAGATTATCGATAATTTAATTATTAATGTAAAGGAGCTTCTTGTATAATTCAAATATAAGGAATTCCGAGAAAGAAGGTTGAGAAAAAAATACCTCAGTGTAAAATAAGATTACTGACTTTGGACGGTTAGTAAAAAAATCTTATTGAACAGAGAGGTATCTGAAATGAATTATAACACACAGAACGCAAAAATTGCATCTATTACGGAAAAAACTTTAATCGTCGGAATCGATGTTGGAAGTGAAACTCATTATGCAAGGGCCTTTGACTGGCGGAATTATGAGTACTCAAAAAAGCCGTTTGTTTTCAACAACGATGTAGCTGGGTTTGCTTCCTTTAAGGCATGGATGGAAGATATAGCAGAGAAACATGGGAAAGAGGCGGTGATTCCAGGAATGGAACCCACCGGTCATTACTGGCTGAACCTTGGAGCGTACCTGCAGGAACAGGGGATGAAGCCGGTACATGTGAATCCGCATCATGTAAAGAAGTCCAAAGAATTGGATGATAATAACCCAGATAAGAACGACCATAAGGATCCCAAAACAATTGCGGGTCTGATAAATGAAGGAAGATTTTCGTATCCATATATTCCTACAGGAATTTATGCTGAGATCAGAAATCTGTCAAATCTTCGCATTCAGACACAGGAGGAACTCACAAGGATCAAAAACCGGATCGCCCGGTGGTTCCGCATTTATTTTCCGGAAATAAAAGACGTTTATAAAAATCCGAATGCTGTAAGCGGGATGATGGTGATCAAAAAGGCACCATTGCCATGTGACATAAAAGAACTTGGTGTAGACGGTGTAAATCAGGTATGGAGGGATGCAAAGCTGAAAGGCGCTGGCTTAAAGAGGGCAAGGACCCTGGTATCAGCTGCGGAGCACAGCATCGGAAGTACAGAAGCACCAGGAAGTGCCAGAATGGAGATCCGTAACCTACTGAACGATTATGAAATGTATAAAAACAGAATGGATGATCTGATGCGGGAGATAGAAGCGAAACTTTCTGAGATTCCATACATTGATAAGCTGATGGAGATCAACGGAATCGGTTTAAAAACCGTAAGCTGTTTTATTGCAGAGGTGGGTGACATTCGTCGTTTTGATAACCCAAAGCAGCTGCAGAAACTGGCAGGTTATGCCATTGTTGCAGACAGTTCCGGCAAACATAACGGAGAGAGCCGTATCAGCCACAGAGGAAGAAAACGCCTGAGATATGCATTGTATGAAGCTGCTATATCTGTGATAGGAAAGAATAAGGAGTTTAGAGAAATCCATACCTACTACAGGACGAGGAAGCAAAATCCTTTGAAGAAGATGCAGTCAGTCATAGCGATTGCGTGTAAACTGATCAGGATCTTCTACACGATACTGACAAAAGGTGTAGATTATGATGGGCAGAAGATGCTGAGCGATATCGTAAGACCGGAAAATATAATGGCAACATAAAAATCGTAGAAAACAGTATATCGTGGTTGACCTGAGTATTTGAGAAAAGAATGCTTGAATATTCAAACCAGCCACAGTAGCTGGAAGTATAAAAATCGGAATGTAATAGGAAAACGTCCACTGAAAAGTGCTATTGCAGGAAGGAAGAAAGTCAGTAATAAAACATACAAAGAATGAGCCAGTAGTCGGCAGGAATAATCACCATAGGGCATGTGA
>CALWCS010000073.1 GCA_944376425.1 uncultured Lachnospiraceae bacterium
TTTCACTTCTAATAAATGTTCCATTTCTTTCCCTCCTATTTTGGTTCAAATACTTTTCTTAAGACTTCACCGAGATAGTTAAAACTGATTACTGTCAGCAAAATCAGCAATCCTGGAAAAATTGCCAGATGCGGCGCATTTGTAATATAGCGCTGTGCATTGCTTAACATACTTCCCCAGGAAGCCTGAGGCGGACGAATCCCCAGTCCAAAAAAGCTCAGTGCCGACTCCATCAAAATTGCAGAAGCAATATTCATTGTAGCCGCCACAATCACGGTAGGCATGATGTTCGGCAGAATATGCTTCAAAATAATTTTTCCTTTTCTCTGTCCAGAAACGCGGCTGTAGACAACATACTCTCTTTCTTTTAAAGACATTGTCTCGCCTCGAACGATACGCGCAATATTCATCCAAGTTAAAAATCCGATGATCAAAATCACATTTTGAACTCCCGGCTTCAAATATGCGTTCATAACAACCATAATCAAAAAAGTAGGAAGACTCATCAGAGCATCAACAAGACGCATCAGCACAGCATCTACCTTTCCTCCCACAAATCCGCTGATTGACCCGACTACCACTCCGATAGCGGTTGACAGAATCATTGCCATAAATCCCACCATCAAAGAAGCTCGTCCTCCATACAGACATCTTGCCAGATAATCACGCCCCATATCATCCGTTCCAAACGGATGTTCCAGACATGGTTTCACCAGTCGGTCCGTCACACTGATCGCATTTGGATCTATCGGATATAAAAAAGCAAAAATAGAAGCCAGTGAAAAAACAATAATCACAATCAATCCTACAACGGCAAGTTTATTTGTTTTAAATCCTAATTTCAGATTTTTTATCATATTTTCTCTCATTTTCCCTCACCTCCTAATTTTTCGCAATCCGGATGCGAGGGTCTACAATGCTGTAGCAGATATCTGCAAGCAAGTTTCCGATTACGATTAAAAGTGCAGTAAACATAGTAATTCCCATGATCAACGGATAGTCAAATGTTGTGACGGCTGTCACCGCAAGCTGTCCTGTTCCAGGCCATGCAAATACCTGCTCTGTGATGATCGCTCCGGATACCACACTTTGCAGACTCATTCCCAGTACTGTAATCATCGGTAAAATAGCATTTTTTAAAACATGACGGAATAAAATTCCCATCTCACTCATTCCATACGCTCTCTGAACTGTTACGTAGTCGCTGGAAAGCTCTGTGATCGTACTGCTTCGGATATAACGGGTATACTGTGCCACATTCTGGAACGTTAATACGGCACACGGCATAATCAGATGACGGATTAAATCCCAAAAAGAGTTGACCCCATCTGTTCTCATACCGATGCTTGGCAGCCATCCCAGTGTTACGCTCAGCAAATAAATTAACAAAATTCCAAACCAGAATGTCGGAATTGAAATTCCCACAAAAGAGAGCATGCTCGTAATTTTATCCCAAAATTTATTTTTATGTTTTCCTGTATACAGTCCAATTGGAATAGCAAGAATCACGGACAACACCAGACTGCTTCCCATTAAGAGAATCGTCGCCGGAAGGCGTTCTAAAATCTGTGTCAGAACCGGTCGTTTATTCATCAGAGAATTTCCAAAATTCCCCTGCAAAATATTTTTCAGCCAGATTCCATACTGTTCTACTAACGGCTTATTTAATCCCAGATCTTCTCTTAGCTGCTCAATATATTCTTCACTCATATTCGGTTCCACATAAGTCATAACCGGATCTCCCGGAGCAGCCTTTGTCAGCGCAAAGCAAAGTATGGATACCAGAAACATAATCAGGACCGACTGAGCAAGCCTGTTTAATATTCTTTTCATTTCTTCTCTCCTATCTTTTTCGTTTGAGATACCAGCTATCTTAATCGTCTTTTTTCTGGTTCTCATGGCGCGGTAAATAGGAAATACTGACATTTTTCTCCTGCCGTATTGCCTTTCACCTTCGCGCAAAAAAATGCTGCAAAATGAGCTGAATTTTACAAAAAAGATCATTTTGCAGCACCTTTGCTACTTATCAATGAAACAGTTCCTATCGTTTTTACTTTTTACTGGATTTTATATGCCTTTGAATAATCATAATAGATTGTCTGCAGAATTACATCTTCAAATCCGCCGTATGCTTTGTCTACCGCATAAAATCCTTTTGAATAAGCAATCGGATAGATATACATGTTGTCATTAACTGTCTGCTGAATTTCTTTGTAAACACTTTCTCTTTCTTCACCGTTTGGAATACTGTTTCCTTTTTCCCACAGTGCATCCAGCTCCGCATCATTTACATTTCCATAGTTGCTGGCACTGTCCGATTTCAGAATATCTCCGTATAGACTCGGTTCTGCTCCAAGTGTATAGAAGGAAAGCATCAAATCGTAATCTGTCGCTGTTTTGTCTTTTGTTTTATTTTTATAAGTCGACTCATCAAGCGGATATAATTCTACAGTAATTCCAACTTCTGCCAATTTACTCTGGATATAGATTGCCTCACTCTCCATCGTCTTGTTAGTGGACGTATATAGAAGTGTCAGAGAAAGATTGCTGTATCCTGCTTCTGCCAAAAGCTGCTGTGCTTTTGCCGGATCATTGTTGTACTGAGTCAGACTGTCGTCATAATACATCGTATCCGGAGTCAAAATAGAATAGGCAGGATCTGCAAATTCATCGGAAAGATAAGCAAAACTTACAAGTTCTTCTTTATTTAAAGCATAAGCGATTGCCTGGCGAACTCTGACGTCTTGCATTGCCTCATTATTTTGATTAAATCCCATTACATTGACACGTCCGGAATCGTAGCTGACAATGTTAACCTTTCCGGTCGCATTGACAATATCATAATCTTCACTGCTGATCAGGCGGGCATTGATGTCTCCGCTTGCCAGGGAAGCATTTGCCGTATTGCTGTCTTTGACAATCTTAAAAGTAATCGTATCCAAATATGGAGTGCTGCCAAAATACTCATCAAAGCGTTCTACAATAAACGATTCGCCAGGACGGTATTCCTTAAATCGATAAGGACCGCTTCCAATCGGATCATTATTCAGTTCACTCTCGCCAATATTTTCTACTCCTTCATAGATATGCTGCGGAATGCAGTAAATCTGGCTTAAACCTCCTAAAAATCCTGCTGAAGAAGTCGGCAGTGTAATCAAAACGGTCAGATCATCAATTGCTTCTGTTTTTACTGCTTCTCCGTCTACAAATCCGTATGCCTGATACGGTACATTCTGATCCGGATCTACAACCGTATTCATTGTAAATACAACATCCTCTGCCGTAATCGGTTCTCCGTCGTGCCATTTTAAATTGTCTTTTAATTTCATCGTAACTTCTGTGAAATCTTCATTTGCCGTCACACTCTCGCACAGACCGTTTTCATAATACATTTCGCCCTTTACAATCTCAAAGAATGGTGCATATAAAGCCTGCATCATATCAAAGCTGGTCTGATCCACCACATAAAGCGGATTAATGTTCATAGGGTCTGCTGTCGCTGCGATTGTAATATTTCCGCCTTGCGCCGGCTCCGCAGCCATAGAAGACATTCCAAGTCCCAATGTTGCTGTGACAGCCAAAGCAGCTGTCAAAATTCCTGCAATCAGTTTCTTTTTCATCGTTGATTCCTCCCTGTATATTTTTTGTATTGATCATACAAACATCCGCCTCTTTTGTTCCCTTCCGTCCAGATTTCTTTTTTCTTTTCGCAAAGTTGCTCATCGGCGCTGTTTTATTCGTAGAGAATTTTTCAAAAGTTCCGGTCTGTCAAAAATTTCTTTAAAAGCCTGTGTTTGCTTTTCGCTGTTTTCTGAATTTATTCTCTAAATTTTTTTTATTATATCACTGTATAAATATTCGTGCAAGCCAAAACTCCATCAAATATTTTCCTGCCAATCGATCTGTCCTTTTATTTTAGCAATCTCCTTTCAAATATTGTCGTTTTGTTCCTCAAACAGTAAACTTTTCCTCTTATCTTTTTAATCATTCACGGTTATTGTACTTCCATGTATTGTTTTGGTCAATTCCACTTTTTTTTCAATTCGCTCTTTTAATTCACTGACATGTGAAATGATTCCCACCATTCGGCTCTCTCCGCTTAGGTCAGTCAACACTTGTACCGCACATTCCAGCGCATTAGAATCGAGGCTGCCAAATCCCTCATCAATAAACACCGCATCTACCTCAATTCCTCCGGCATAGCTTTGTACTACATCAGAAAATCCAAGTGCCAGCGCCAACGCTGCCTGAAACGATTCTCCGCCTGAGAGTGATTTGATAGGGCGTACACTTCCGATATAATAGTCCATAATTTCCAGATCGAGCCCGGCTGATTTCTTTTTGTCCTGCGCCTGTTCTACACAGCGCAGTTCATACTGTCCCCCCGACATTTTATAAAAACGCTGGTTCGCCTTTTGCACTACCTGCCGAAAGTAAAAACTCTGTACATATTGTTCAAAGGCAAGTTTTTCATTTCCCTTTATCGTTCCATTTGCCGTGTCTGAGAGTTCTTTATATTTGACATAGACGGCACGTTCTTTTTTTTGTTTTTCTTCCAGTTCTAGGATCTGCTTTTGAATCTTTTGATTTCTATGAGTGCGGCTAGAAAGTTCCCGGAACATTTTTTCCATCCTCTGTTTTTCTTTTTCTGCCTGCCTTAAATTTTGCTCCCGGCATCTCAGATCTTCTCTTGTGCTTTCCCCTAGCAATTGTTCTTTTTCTTTTATTTTCAGCTTCAATTCTTCCTTTTCTTTTAACCGTCTCTCTAGTTCTTCCCTTAATTCTTTTATGTTTTCCTCTTTCAAAAAAGCATCCCGATACGACTGTTCCGTCAAAAATCCCTGATTTTCTCTCTTATTCTTCCACTCTTCTTTCCATTTTTCTTCGTTCTGTTCTCTTTTGCTTTGCTCTTCTTTTTTCACTTCAAATCTTTCTTTTTGCCGGATGATCGCTTCTTCTGTCTCTTTTACCCCTCGTTTGATTTTTTCTGCCTGACATTCAAACTCAGTCACGCTTTGTTTTAATTCCTTTAAAATCTCTTCTGGTTCTTCCTCTGCATCTTGAATCTGCGTAAACTGTCTGTCCATTATTTCTATGTTTCCCTTATATTTTTGAATCTGTCCTTCATATTTTTCTTCTTCTTCCCGCGCTTCGCTTATGTTATCTTGCAGTTCTTTCATCTGTTTGGAAATCGAATGGATTTGTTCTTGTTTTTTCTGTTTCTCCTTTATCAATTCTTTCCATCTTTCTTCTTCTTTTTTTATTTCCTTTAACTGCTCTTGTATCTGACTCTCCAGCTTTTCTAAAATCTGAAAATTTTGATATGCCTCTTTTTGCTCTTCTTCCTCTATCACGATTTTTTTTTCGATTTCCATTCGCAGTTTTTTTATCTGTTCTTGAAAACTTTCTTCTTTATTCTGCCTTTCCTGCTGTTTTTTTTCAAGCTCTTTCTTCTGTCGGTACAGTTCTTTTGTGCATCTTTCCTTTTCTTCTCTAAGCTGTTTCCATTTCTCTTCTGTGACGGATGATTCCAGCATCTGGGCTTTCTTTGGATGATGAATCGCTCCGCAGACCGGACACGGTTCTCCTTCTGTCAGTTTCTCTGCCAAAATTCCGGCAAGATTTCCAAAAAACTGTTGCTCTGTCTGTGCAAATTCTTTTACTTTTTCTTCCCAGATTTTTTCCTGATTTTTATAATCATCTTGCATCTTGTTTTCTTCTTTGCAGAGTTTGTCAACCTTTCTTTTTTCTTCCCAGAGATTCCAAATTTCTTTTTTTTGATTTTGTGCTTCTTCTCTTTGTATCTGGCATTTCTTTTCCTTTTCTTCGGCACTGCCGTGTTCTTCGATCCATTCCTGCAAAGCTTCCTGTTCTTTTATCAGACTTTCCTGCTGCTTTTGTTTTTTTTCTCTCTGTGTCCGGAGTGTCTCTTTTTTTTCTTGTAAATGGATTATCTCATTTTGCAGTTTTTTTCTTTCAGATCGAATCGGCAGTTCTTGTTCCAGATTCCGGATTTTTTCTCTTTGTTTTTCAATCTCTGTCGCTTTTTCTTTCCACTCTTGCTCTTTTTTTCTCCACTCTTGACCTGTCTTTTCTTCTTCTTCCAGCTTCTTTTTCGATTCTTCCAGTTCCTTTTTCCCTTTTTCTGCCTTTTCCTTTGCCTCCATCCATTTCTGTTCCGCCGGAAATACTTTCAAAAATGCCTTTTCCGCTAAAATCAGCCTTTTTTTCTTTCTTTCTTCCTCGTCTTTTCGATCTTCGAGCTCGTTTAATTTTTTTTGTTCTTCTTCCAGTTTTTCAAACAGCTCTTCTCTTTGTTTCGCACGTCCTAATCCTTCTTTTTGCTCTGAGATTTCAATTTCTTTTTCTTCTAACACAGACTGCTGCTGCGCTTCTTTTTCTCTCTCCCAGATCACCAGACAATCAAGCAGTTTTCTTGCCTCTTTGTGATTTTGGACTTTTCTCGCTTCCAAAAAACAATCCATATCTTCAAATTCCGTCTCCTGCTCAATATCTTCGAGCAGATGAAAAATTTTCTGATCCTGCTTTTCGCAGATTTTGGCGTATTCCCGCTCTTTTTCCGCCAATTTTTTCTGAAGATTCAAATACAATTCCGTATCGAAAACTTTTCGGAAAATCTCGCCTCTTTCCTTACTGTTAGCTGTCAAAAGTTTTAAAAATTCTCCCTGCGCAATCATAGCAATCTGTTTAAACTGCTTTCGGTCAATCCCCAAAATTTCCCACACTGCTTCATTGACCTTTTTAAATCCTCCGACACTCGTGCCGTCCGGGTATTCCAACCAAGCGTCCTGTTTTTCTTTCGTCAGTCCATTCCCTCTTTTTGCAAGACGCTGATATTCCGGATTTCGTTCTATATGATACCGCTTTCCTTTTTGCAAAAATGTCAGTTCCACAAACGTCTTTGTCTCCGGAAGTGCGTACCCGCTTCGAAAGCTGTCATTCGAGCGCCACTCTCCGCTGGCCTCTCCATAAAGAGCAAATGAAATCGCATCAAAGATTGTCGTCTTCCCAGCCCCTGTATCGCCTGTAATCAGAAAAACTCCCGAAAGTTTTTCTTTTTCAAAATCAATCTCTTCTCTGTCCGCAAACGGTCCAAACCCACTCATTACCAGTTTTAATGGTTTCACTCTGCTTCACCGCCTTCCAAGATCCTTTGCACCCATTCTTTTTGTTCCTCATCCATTTCTCTGCCATTTTGGCGTTCAAAAAACTCGGCAAATAATGAAAACGGATCCTTTGTTTCAATTTCCACTTCTTCTATATTTCCGTCTTGTGTTTTCGTTCTGCTGTTTTCAAAATCCAGGCGTAAAAGATTAGGATAAACGGTACGAATCTCATCCATCGGTGCATACAGTTCTCTCTCATCTGTCAAGATCACGCGGATATAGTCCTCCTGATTTCCCTTTTTATAATTGTCCTCTTTTAAAATTTCTTCGATCGGTCCTTTTAACACTCTCAGATCCCGAAATGGTTTTAAAGGAATCAATTCTATCGTTACCTCTCCTTTTTCCTTTAGTTCCAGTAATACCGCAGATTTTTTCTGATTACTCTCGGAAAATGAATATTTCAGCGGTGAACCACTATACCTGACTTCTTCTCTTCCTACTTTTTGCGCTCCGTGCAAATGTCCAAGAGCCACATAATCAAAGTTTTCAAAAACAGAGACATCTACGCGGTCAAGACCTCCGACGGATAACTGTTCTGATTCACACGTCTTAGGCATCCATTCTCCTTTTGTCACAAATTGATGTGCCACTAAAAGATTTCTCTTGTCTCTTTCTATTTTTACCGACTGCAAGGCAAAACGCACTGCTTCCTCGTATGTCTTTATATCTTCTGCCCATTCCCGTACCATAGAAGGTTTTAAAAACGGCATCAGATAGACAAAAAGTTCTCCGTATTCATCTTCCAGACGAATCTTTCGGATCTCTCCGTCAAAGACTCCTGCCACATGGATATCTCCTTCTGCAAAGATCTGATCTCCAAACTGGATTCTCTGAGCGGAATCATGATTTCCGCTAATAAAAAAAACCTGCTTTTTTATTTCATGCAGGCTGTTTAAAAACTGATTAAAAAGTGTTACGCCGCTTTCAAGCGGTACATTTTTATCGTAGATATCGCCAGCAATCAGGATACCATCTGGCTGGCGCAATTCTACGATTTCTAAAATCTGCTGCAATATCCGCCGCTGATCTTCCAGCATCGAATATCCATGAATTCGTTTTCCGATATGTAAATCTGATATGTGTAAAAATCTCACTTTGCCCTCCTTTGTATTTTCCGATATTGATCTGTCATTTTCTATGAAATGGATGTAATGCTTACATTGTCCCACATAAATTCATCCATTTGTCCGGTATAGCGTTCTACATATTCTAAGATGACAAGATCTGGCTTTACAGCCTCTAAAATCCCATTATTTTCATCGTCTCTATGACAATATTCCACTTCCTCAAACTCTTCTTGAAGGCACGGCAGGAAAGAAGCGCCAAAAGAATCGCCGATCAGCAGTACTGTTTCTTCTATTTTTTCTTTCTCTTCTGAATGAATGATTTCATAGCTTTCTCTGTCATAAAATTTCCAGTCCATTCCCACCATCCTTGAAAGATCATTATAGTTAGGGTCTGCCCTCTTAAGCGTAACTGTCTCAAAATCCTGATCCGACAATTGTATCTTTTCTTTTTGATAAAGCTGCTCTAACAGTACCTGAGTTGCTACAAAAGCTCCTTTTTGATTCCAATGCGTATCATTTTTATAGTAAAGCATCTCTGTCATAGCCTGTTCACACAGCTCTTCTTTTGGATACACAATCGGAATATCGGTTGTCTCTCTTAGATATTCTACAAGCAAATCGGTTCTGTTTTTTTCATTTTCTTTCTGAATGGTATCCGGAAGATATCGCTCGTAAACTTCCTCTTTATTTGGAATAACCGCAATTGCAAATTTAATTCCTTTTCTCTCCAGCATTGTCTGAAAATTTTCCATATTCCATACTGTCTTTTTCATTTTTTCTTCAGAATATGGTTCTGTTCCTATATAATCCGTCATCGGATCTCCATCTGTAGTCGTCTTGTAAAACAACCAGTCTTCTTTCCCCAGAAGAACTTGATTTGAGGCAAATTCCCCCGTCAAAAAATATTTCAAATTACTGTCCAAAGCTGCAAAATATCTTCGAAATGCAAGTCTTTCATTGAGTGCATCGTCACTTTTTGTTATCACTGCTTCTGTCTTTTGAACCAAATCTTGATACTGATTTGCCGTCTCTCCAACTTCTTCTTGAATTTCCCGAAAGTGTCGTATCAATGTGGCAAATCCTGTCCCTCCCAAAATACTTAATGCACAGACGGTCACCACACAGTTTCGGATAAAAAATGAGTCCTTTTTCATGTGCCTTCTCCTAAAAATTAAAGTAAATAAACGGATTATAGGAAGTATTGATCACTTCGCTTACAGCCAGAATAAATATTACAACTGTCATCATTCCATACAGAATATTCCACCACGTTTTTTCTTTATTTTTCTGTTCCAATTTTGATAAAATCGGTGTAGAACCAACGATTCCAATCGCCACAAAAATCATATTTCCAAGAGGCAAAGCTTCAAAGTTATCTTGCCAGATTCCAACGCCATTCCCTCCTGCCATTGCCCCCAAATATACAAATGCCTCTTGGAGACTGTCAGCACGGAATAAAACCCACCCGATTAAAATCCAGAATAAAGCATAGACATGACCTAATTTTCCAATTTTCTCCGGAAATTTTGTCAGTCTCTCAAATAACAGCAAAACGAAATAGAAAACTCCCCATAGAATAAAAGTCCAATTAGCCCCATGCCAAATTCCCGTCAATGCCCACACCACAAAAAGATTAAAAATCATTCTCCATTTCTTGCTCACTCTGCTTCCGCCCATTGGAATATAGATATAGTCCCGAAACCACGTACTTAATGAAATATGCCATCTTTTCCAAAAATCACGGATAGAATTAGCAAGATAAGGATAATTAAAGTTTTCCAGAAAATGAAATCCAAACATTTTTCCAAGTCCGATTGCCATATCCGAATACCCAGAGAAATCAAAGTAAATCTGCAGCGCATAAGAAATTGCTCCAAGCCATGCTGCCCCGACGGAAAGACTTCCGGGAATTTCAAAACATGCATCAGCAAGCACTGCCACATTATTCGCAATCAGAACTTTTTTTGCAAGTCCCCATGCAAAACGGCACATTCCTTCTGTAAAGTCACAGGCATTTTCTTTTCTGCTCTCAATCTCCCCCGCAATCGTCTCATAGCGCACAATCGGACCTGCAACAAGCTGCGGAAAAAAAGTAACATACAATCCCACATTTAAAGGATTTCTCTGCACTTCTCCTTTTTTTCTGTACACATCGATCACATATGACATTGCTTGAAATGTATAGAAAGAAATTCCAAGCGGAAGTGTGATCTTCGGAATATCCCATGACGTTTTTGTAACTATCATCAGATTACTGCAAAAGAAATTCAGATATTTAAATAAGAATAAAATTCCTATGTTAAATATTACAGCCAAAACGATCGGCATCTTTTTGTACGGCGTATCTCGAAAATCTTCTGCAAAGAGTCCCAGCAGATAATTGATTCCAATAGACAAAAGCATTAAGATTACATAAACAGGCTCTCCCCAGGCATAAAAAAACACACTTGCCAATAATAGAAATATATTCTGAAATGTTCTATTCTGTAAAAATGGATTGTAGTACACAATCAATACAATCGGAAGAAAAAAGAATAAAAATGTTGTTGAAGAAAATAGCACTTACCATCTTTCTCCCTTCTCATCTGTTTTTGTTTATTATAACCATGTTTTTTCCTTGATGCAAGTAGAAAAGAGTCCTGTACACCTCACAGTTTCTTTTTCGCATATGCAAAAAACTGTGAGATCATTCCATGACCTCACAGCTTCTATATTTTTCCTTATTTTTCTCTTCTTTCCTTAAAATAGCTGTCTTATTCGAACATTGCCTGAATCTCGTCCGTTCCTATCAGTTCAGATTCATTTGCGATTTCAATCTCACTGCTCCATTCTCTTAACTGGTCCTCAAATTTTTCAATTGCAATCAGGATTGTAATATTTTCTCTGTATTGGTCCAGACCTTCCCAATCTGCACTAAGTGGTTTTTTTACAAAAATAATCTGATAGTATTGTGCCTCATCATCGAAATAAATAATCTCATTTTCTTCTGCTTCTTCCAGCGCTGCTTTAAATCCGTTTGAAAGACTTGTATTGCTGTCTAAAAACAGAGTTTCTGATGCGGTCTGTGAATAAGAACTGCTAATTCCCAGCTCCTGATTTTCTTCACTCTCACTGACTTCCTGAATCAGATCTTCCATATCTTCTCCTTGTTCTAAGCGTTCTTTATATTCTTCATAGATTGCGTCAGTATCAACCCATGCTTCTTTTTCTTCTTCTGTAGCATCCTCATCTAAAGTCTCTGTATACGGGACAGCTATATATTCCACTAAATTTCCATGTTCATCAATATAAGACGCAATTTCTTCCTCTGTTATGTTTTTTTCTAACTCTTCACTTGCATCTGTATATAACCGGCTGACTTGCTGACTGTTCGTCAAAAAATCTTTAAAATTCTCTTCTGTAATTCCATAATCCTGATAATATCTTCCATATCCCAATTCATTCCAGTACCGTTCTACTGTCGTGTCAATCAATTCTTCCTCTTCTTCTGTCAGCTCCATTCCCTGTTCTTCAAATTTCTTTTTGGCAGCCAGATATTCTCTTGTATATGTTTTTGCCGTCTCTGCAATCCATTCCTCTGCACTTTGTCCTTCGATTTCATTTTCCCAAAGATCTGTCTTTCCTCCGTTGATACTGCATGCGTCATCGTATGCCTGAACTAAAAACCATGCAAACATTCCTTCTGAAATCTCTGTACTTTCTTCTGCCATTACACTCCCTGTCACTGTACATCCTGCCACCATAACTGCTGCCATCTGGCATGCAATCCATTTCATTCTTTTTTTCATCGCAATTTCCTCCATAAATTTAAGTTCTTTCTTATTTATTTTATCTATCTTTTTCCTCTGCTGTCAATTTCTGTCACAGAGCAATCCAAATCTATCCTCTTTTTCGTCGGAACTTTCCTTTTCCCTACTTTTTGTCCCATTATCACTGCAGCCTGTCATTTGCTCTTTGAGGATACAAATGCAAACGGTTGCTTTCCTGTTTTTATTGTATCAAAAATGGAGTACCGCAGATTTCAGAAATCCACGGCACCCCTTTTTCACCTGTCGATTTTCTTTATTTCTCTATACAAGCTTATTGTGCAGTTGATGCTGTGCTGACAACTGTTTCTGTCTTTGTTCCGTATGTCGCCACACGCTCGTCATCAATCACGCCTGACCAGTTCAAGCCATATGCAAAGTCATACGTATTTCCTTCGGAATCAACGTAGCATTCCATATCCTGTCCGACATCTTCATACTGCTCTTCTACTGTATCCATATCGATAGGCTGCTGCATTGGAAGCAGTCCTGACGGTTCTGTCACACCTGCAATAATCTCAATTGCAGCCTGATCGCTAACGCCAAATCCGACAATAATTGCATCGGCAAGAGGTTCTACTTCAGACCAAACCATTGGTTTATCCTCTCTCATATAGACGATCACTGGTTTATCTCCCATTGCCTCTTTTGTCTCTTCGAGCATATCTAACATATATTCATTTGAAGCAGTTACACTCTTTCCCTGGTAAGAACGGTTCTCTGCATTATCTGTATAATTGATTTCTCCTGTCTCAGAATTCAAGAATTCTTTTCCGGGATCACTCGCAATCGACTCTTCTCTTGCATTTGTTGCTGTATATTCACGATACTGTAAAGAAATCGGGACATAACCATTTCCGCCTGCCTCAAGGTCTTCTTCGCTGTATCCAGTGCCTCCATCCGGGCTATCCATTCCTACTATGGCAAAATCAGCCTCTTCTGGGTCATCTGTGATATTATAATATTTCTCAAGTAACTCTGTTGAAATTGACGGTTCCGTTGTCTCTACTGTCTCGCCTGTAAAGTTATCTGTCGTTGTTGTCGTATAACTCGGAACATAGACGGTTTTCTTCTCTGCGGTCTCATCATATGGAGCAATCAAGTTGTCCTCATTTTTGAGCATGACGATAGATTTCAGCTGTGCCTCATATCCTGCTTCCATAAAGTCTGCATTTCCGACTGTTTCTGCTGTTTCCTCAGGATCTAAGTAAGGATCTTCAAACAGTCCCGTATTAAAGATATTTGTCAGCAGTCTTCTTGCAGACTCTGCAAATCTCTCATCAGCAAATATCTGTCCTTGTTCTTCTACCATCATATCATAAGCTTCCATAACCGGCTCAATGACATTGTTGCCGCCAAACTGATCCATTCCTGCCATCAAAGCCTGATAATGACGTTCTGCCACTGAGATATCTTCCACGCCCCAGCATTTTCCGGTAAAGGTAGAATCATTATCCGCGTCGGCTGTAATCATCCAGTCCGTACATGCCACACCATCATATTCATATTCGCCGCGAAGCAGTTCATTGATCATATAATTACTGAATCCATTGCCGTAGTTTGTTCCGTCTTCTGCCTGGTTGTAACTGATTGTATAATATGGCATAACTGCGGATGCAGCTTCTGTCAGTCCGTCCAGACTAAAAGCGCCCTCTGTAAAGACACTTAGATGCTCATCAAAATTGTCTCCAGGATATACCGCATATTTTCCATAGCCGTAATGTCCGTCACGTCCGCCTTCTTCAGCGCCGCCGCTTGGCCAGTGTTTTACCATACAGTTTACAGAACCGTCGCCCCAGCCTAGATCTTCTCCGTTTTCATCATAGGTAGACTGGAATCCATCAATATAAGCTTTTGCCATATCAGTTGCAAGTGCGCTGTTTTCTCCAAAAGTTCCGCTGACACGGCTCCATCTTGGTTCTGTCGCAAGATCAATCTGCGGAGACAATGCTGTTGTAATGCCAAGTGCTCTGTATTCTGTCGAAGCAATCTGTCCGAACTCTTTTACAATTTCCGGATCAAACGTTGCAGCCAGACCAAGGGAAGATGGCCACTGAGAAAGATCTCCTGAAGATCCGATTGTATATTCTACTGTCTGTTCTGCATCTGCCTCATGTCTTGGGTCAGAACTGTTGTTGCAAGGAATGCCGTAATCCATTCCTTCTACAATTGCCTGCAAATTATTGTTCCATTTTGCAGCAATCTCCGGACTTGCCACAGTTGTCACAAGAATATGACGAATCTTATTTGTTGTAATTGCGTCCATGGTAGTCGTTGCATCGGTGGAAGTAGAAGTTACTTCTGTTCCGGAAACTTCTTCCGATTCTACCGCTGTATGTGCACTATAAAGCATTAGACCTGCGATTGCTTCAATTCCTTCACGTCCGTCTGCAACCATCATTTCTGCCAATGCTTCTGCTCTTGTCTCTGTATCAAGACGCCAGTCTTCATACGTATCCAGCTGTCCATTCTGATTCAGATCTTTGAATGCGTATCCGTCATCCTCTAATAAGGTCACACCTGATTCCGGCGAATAGGTTAAAGTTTCTCCTCCGTCCTGCACAACTTTATTGTAGCCATTTTCTGTTTCAATTACTTCATACTTTTTGGTGGACTCTCCACTTGTTGCATCTGCTGCAGTTGACTCTTCTGCAAAAGCCATTGTTGAAAGAGAAGATACTGCCATTGTCGCTGTCAGCAATAAAGAGGCTGCTTTCCGCATTCTTCGTTTTTCGCTTCTTTTCATAATCGTTTCCTCAAAAATCCACAATATATAGTTGTTCGACATAATTTTCCTTATTTTTTCTGCAGAATTTTCGTGAATTTGTATAGTATGCCGTCTACAGTCCAAAGTATATCTTATCACTTTATCCAATTCAATCTTTTTGTCGCCAAATACGTTCTTTTTGTCGTCAAATACATTTTTTGCCTTTTTTATATTTTTCTTATATAATTCAGTATATTTAGATATTTATTATAATTTTTACTTCAATTTCATATTTTTTATTATTTTTCAAATAATTTTTGCGTCTTTCCTGCTTTTTCCCGATACAAATGTTTTTTATTCATCCATCAACATAATACTTATCTTTAAAGAATCCGGTGTCGCTTCTGTCTCATACATTCCGTCATACGTCTTTACAATATTTTTTATAATTTTGATTCCTATTCCATGCAGCTCTTTATTTTTTTTGCTTGTCTCAAACTGCGGATTCAGTTCTAAAACGTTTCCGTCTGTTGAATTCTCAATTTCTATTTTCAGATAAGCTTTTTTTCTTGCCAAATGCAGAGAGATTTTTCCGTTTTTTACCTTAGAAGCCGCCTCAATCGCATTGTTGCACAAATTAGAAAGCAGTGCATTTAAATCATAGATCTGTACTTTTCCTGGTTTTTCCTGCGGCTCTCTGTCAATTTCTGCCTTAATCCGAAATTCGATTCCCAGCTTTTGTGCATTTTTCTTTTTTTGATTCAGTACCAGATTAATACTGTTATTTTTTGTATAAGGAATCATCTCTGCTCTGTCCATCGGAAGCTGATGAAGCTTTTCCAGATACTGATGAAGTTCTTCATAGTCTTTGTCCACTACAAGTGCGTCGATGCAAAACAAATGCGACTTATAATCATGTCGGAACTGCCTCATTGTCTCTTGCATATCCTCCATTTCTTCTAAGTGCTGCTGCTGCATTTCAATCCACATTGTCTGAGCCATTGCCACTTTATTAATCTCTCCGATCTTTATAATCAAACTGATCATATAATAGCAAGCCATCGGTACGATAATACAAAACACAGACAAAATCAGCCCCTGAGTCAAGGCTCTCTTGTTGTTGACAGGATATTTCAGAATATATTCAAAAATGATATAGTCTGTCACACAAACGCCCGCCATAAATCCCCAGTATCCATTAATGATTTTTGCCTTGGAACGCATCACATCAATGATCAAAATTCTAATTGCCAAAAGCAGAGCAACTTTTAGGAAAATTCTTCGAAAGATAAATAAAATTCTCCATACCTTCATACTGAGCAGAAACTGATCCGAAATATAGTATCCCAGATATACCATCAGATTTTCCAGTGAAAACATCATCGTAAAAAAGATCAGACAGATTAAACCTTTAATAATGACTTTCCCTCGAAAAAAAATACAGGCATACGCAAATGGAAATAAGATCATTACCAGCATATAAGAATAAAAATTATTATTCATGACCCAGTCTGTTAAAAACAGTAAAACGGCAAACAGACTTCCTACTTCTGCGAGATATTTTTTATCCCGGTAATTTTTCTTCTTAGGTTCAAAAAAATTTTGTATTAAATAGATAAATAAAAAGGCATCCAGAAATTGCCCGATAATATTGATGATCTGGATATCCGGCAGTTGATACAGAGATATGGCATTTCTAGTATCTACTATTTCTCTCTCCCCCTAACTTTCCTGACAGAATTTCCTTTTTACCTCAGTCACTTTATTTCGGCTTAAAGGCAGCTCCTGTCCTCCGTCCAAAATCACTTTATTATATTTGATTGCATAAATCATACACAGATTCACTAAAAAGGATTTATGAATCCGGATAAAATGATATTTTTCTAACATTTTTTCCATTTCCGAAAGTGTATTTCGAATGAAAAATCCCCCATTTTTTGTAACAATGTTTACATATTTGTCCTTTGCTTCCAGATATAGCGTATCTTCGATCGAAATTTCAAAAGAATGTCCCAATTCGTCAAAAATCTTGCACATCTTTTTCTCTGTATTTTGATACTGACTGCTTAAACTTCGGATCGTCCATTCCAGATCTTCGTCAAATTTGTTTTTTCGAATAAAAGAAAATGGATGTACCTGAAAACTCTGAAAAACATATTCTTCTTTTCCAGACACAAAAACCAGTACTGCTTTAGGCTGATGCTGCAAAATCAATTTTGCAAATTCCAGACCATTAATTCTAGGCATATCAATATCTAAAAAATAAATTTCATACTCTTTACCGGTCTGCAATTTTCTCCACATTTGAATCGGCGAATCATATTCTTCCGCAGCTACACAAACATGGTACTTTTGAAACACTTCATAAATTCTGCGCGCTAGATACGGCAATATCGTCTTTTCATCATCGCAAATCGCCACTGTTATGTTCTCTCTCATCTGTGCCTCCAAATAAAGTGTAGAAAGAGAGGGACTGAAGAAAATGAATCATTCCTTTCTCTTCAGTGCCTGCTCTTTTTTCCGGCAAATTTTTATTCCCTGCTCCACTGCTTCAAAGCACTCACAAACTGATCATTTGCCTTTCTCCGATACAAAACGTTTTTTAAGTTCTTAAGCACATTTTCAGTAAAAGGCAACACGCCTCCCTTTGTATCTGATTCATACCGGAACAGAAAAACTCCGTTGCTGCATACGGCAGGAATACTCAATTCTCCGATTTCCTTCATTTCTTTGATTGCATCAATAACTGGTTTCTCCCAAAAAATACTTTCCGTGTGGATATTCCATCCCGTTTTCTTATCTATGCTGTATTTTTCTATTAATTGTTCAAACTCTGTTCCCTGCTCATATTCTCTGCGGATTTCGTCTACTTTTTCTTGTACATCTTGTAAAATTTCAGTTCTGAGTTTCTGTACTTTTTCTTCGTCCACTTCTGCTTTTTTTCTTCCATTTTGATCATACAGCAATTCTCTTAATTGCTGCTGTTTTTTTTCATCTCCCATAAAATGAATATGTTTCACAAAACGATATCCTTCAGGAATATAATAAACCACATT
>CALWCS010000074.1 GCA_944376425.1 uncultured Lachnospiraceae bacterium
AGATACTAATAATGGATCTTCTGTATCTCCAAATTTCTTTCCCTGAAGTTTTTCCAATTCTCCTAAAGCAGCAAAAATCTGCTCCTGAATTTCTTCTGAGATCTGTTTTCCGCTATTATAGTAATCAGTACAAGCTTCTGTCGTAACTGTGAAACCCTGTGGAATCGGTAATCCTAAATTGGTCATTTCGGCTAAGTTAGCGCCTTTTCCACCCAGAAGGTTTCTCATATCTGCGTTTCCTTCTTTAAATAAGTAAACCCATTTTGCCATTTTCCTTCATTCCTCCTAAAATGTATTTATGTTATACAGAGCAACAGCCCCAAACCCAAAGCCTCCAACTCTGTAAAACCATCTCACATGCGTGCGAAGGTCGCACATTATTATTGTATCATATATTCTAATTCAGTCAAGTAAATTTCGCAAAAAGGAAGCATCAAACAAGAATTTTTTCTTTGAATGATACTTCCTATCTGTAATTTTAAAAACCTTTTCTCGCCATAAAACGATATTGCTATTTTGTGACGTTCCGAAACATTCTTCTTTATTTTAAAACGAGATGACGAGGAATACCATCTACCATCACAGGCGGATAATCTCCCTGGATTAATGGTTTTACATAATCCAAAAAGTCCTCTGTCACATACGTTCCATCTTTGCTGATCCAGTTTCTCGGAACTAATTTTTCATCGTTTGCAATCTTATGAACATCGTAAATTCCGGTTGCACACTGATAAGGGTCGTCCGATACACGGTCAATAACAACCATCTTTCCGCTGTCTCCTTCGTCTGCCGCCTTCACAGCAGCACCGCCTACCATAAACGCCTCATTGATATCGACACGTGATGCAATATGGGAAGCACTTCTTTGCAATGTGCTAAATTCCACTCCGCGTGTTTTGCATCCAACTTCTGCCGCAACTAAATGTGCAAGATAATCTGCAGTACCGCTTAGCTGTTTATGACCAAACGCATCTACATAATCTCCTTTTCCGGCGGAAAGTTCACACACGTATCTGCCATCAGGGAGTTTAATTCCCTCGGAAACTGCAACTACAACAGAATGCTTTTTCTTTAACAGGGCGCGGATCTTTTCCATAAATTTTTCAACTTCAAACGGCAGCTCCGGCAGATAAATTAAATCTGGTCCTTCACAGTCTTCTCCTTTTGCAAGTGCCGCTGCTCCAGTCAGCCATCCGGCATTTCTTCCCATAATTTCAATAATCGTAACAATGTCTTTTTTGTAGCTCAGTCCCAGTCCGTCGCGGATCACTTCTTTTACAGCAGTTCCAATATATTTTGCAGCAGATCCAAATCCCGGCGTATGATCCGTCAAAGCAAGATCATTGTCAATTGTCTTTGGAACGCCTACAAATTTTTGAGATTGTCCGGTCAAGACAGCATAGTCAGACAGTTTTTTGATCGTATCCATTGAATCATTACCTCCAATATAGATAAAACTGTCTATCTCCAGCTTATTTAAAATTCCAAAAATCTTTTCATAAATCTCTCTGTCTTCGTGAATCTCCGGAAGCTTAAAACGACAGGAACCCAAAAAAGCTGACGGCGTTCTCTTCAGCAGCTCGATGTCCAGATTATTTTTAATATACTTTGACAGATCAATATAACTTTCGTCTAAGAAGCCCTGGATTCCGTGGCGCATCCCATATACCTTGTTAAATCCTCTGTCTTTTGCGGTTTTATATACTCCGGCAAGACTGGAGTTAATCACTGCCGTCGGTCCTCCCGACTGTCCTACAATTACATTTCCTTTCATATTTCGTTACCTCCGTTTATTTCGTCCAATCTTTTTCTAATAATTATATCAATAATGTGCATTTTATACAATAGTTTTTTCCGTGTTTTTCAAAATTTTCATGGTTTTTCATTATTTTGTCAATATTAATCTGTATTCTTATATCATATTTTTCTTTTTTCGAGAAGCTCCTTCCTCTTCACAGCTTTTACATTCCTGCGCAGTTTTTTGTGTCATCAGAAAATCCTCCGTCAAAATCTTTCCTAATACTGTAAAAAAGACAGTACAACTATGGATTTTCTCCAAAATTGTACTGTCTTATTTCATTAAAATTCAAATTTATCTGCGAAGTAATGTTCCAGCTCTTCAATCTTAATTCTGACCTGCTGCATGGTATCGCGGTCACGTACTGTTACCGCTCCATCATTTTCTGAGTCAAAATCATAGGTGATACAAAACGGCGTACCGATCTCGTCCTGACGTCTATAGCGTTTTCCAATGTTTCCTCTGTCATCAAACTCACAGTTATATTTCTTTGAAAGCATTGTAAATACTTTTTCCGCGCCCTCGTTCAATTTCTTTGAAAGAGGCAGAACCCCGATTTTGACAGGTGCCAATGCCGGATGAAAATGAAGCACGGTACGCATATCTCCTCCTTCCAGTTCCTCTTCGTCATAAGCACTGCAAAGGAAAGCAAGTACAACCCGGTCTGCTCCAAGAGATGGCTCAATTACGTATGGAATATATTTTTCCTTTTTCTCATCGTCAAAATACGACATATCCTGACCGGAAACATTCTGGTGCTGAGTCAGATCATAATCTGTTCTGTCTGCGATTCCCCAAAGTTCTCCCCATCCAAATGGGAATAAAAACTCAATATCCGTTGTTCCCTTACTGTAAAAGCAAAGTTCCTCCGGAGAATGGTCTCTCGCCCGCATCTCTTCCTCTTTCATGCCAAGCGATTTCAGCCAATTAATGCAAAATGTTCTCCAATACTGGAACCATTCCAGATCTGTTCCAGGTTCACAGAAAAATTCCAGCTCCATCTGCTCAAATTCTCTTGTTCGGAAAGTAAAGTTTCCAGGTGTAATCTCGTTTCGGAACGATTTTCCAATCTGACCAATCCCAAATGGAATTTTCTTTCTCGATGTTCTCTGTACATTTTTAAAGTTTACAAAGATACCCTGTGCTGTCTCTGGTCTTAAATAAACCGTATTTTTTGCGTCTTCTGTCACACCCTGAAACGTTTTAAACATCAGATTAAACTGACGGATATCGGTAAAATTGTGCTTCCCGCATGTCGGACATGGAATTTTTTGTTCTTCAATAAAATTTTTCATTTTTTCCTGAGACCAAGCGTCTACAGACTCTTCCAATTTAATACCTTTTTCTTCACAAAAATCCTCAATCAGTTTATCTGCCCGGAATCTCTCATGACATTCTTTGCAGTCCATCAAAGGATCGCTGAATCCTCCCAGATGTCCCGATGCAACCCAAGTCTGAGGGTTCATTAAAATTGCGCAGTCTACACCTACATTGTAAGGATTTTCTGTGACAAATTTCTTCCACCATGCCTGTTTTACATTATTTTTCAGCTCTACTCCCAGATTGCCGTAATCCCATGTGTTGGCAAGTCCTCCATAGATCTCTGAGCCAGGATATACAAATCCTCTTGCTTTGGAAAGTGCTACAATTTTTTCCATTGTTTTTTCCGTTGTTTTTCCCATTGTTTTTATTCTCCTATCTGTCTGATCTTTCCACGGTCAGGAGTGCGCCTGTTTTTCATCATTTTCCCGCCGTCTTTTGCCATCGCATCGTATTTGTATCAAGACATGTCTTATTTTATGTGTCTATTGTCAAAATTGCAATACTTTACTTTCTTTTATCAGCTTCTTTGCTTTTTTATTTTCATATAAAAGCTGTTATTCATAAATAATATAAAAGAGATTTCCAGATTCTTGCTGCTGTGTCTCTGTCGTATCTGTCTCAGCCGTTCCTTCCGGACTGATCACTGGTATTCCTGAAGCGTTTGTTTCTTGCTGTTCCGTTTCTGCCGCCTGAGTACTTTCGCCTGCCTTTGCCTCTCTTTCTCCCATCAGCTGCACATCGTCGCTTATAAATACGATATCTCCCGGCACTTCCACTAAAATTTCTTCTTCCAGAACGACCACATTATAATTTTCCCCTGAAAGAATTGTCGCTGCATCTGTCGTCTGTCCCGTCAGTTTTCCGCCGTCTACTTCAAAAAAAGTCCCTTCCAGCTGATATTCCGTATTCTGTGTCCCTGTCAGATCTCCTGTATAAAGTTTCATTTGATTCAGATTTCGATAATCCGTTACTGAATCATACGTCATTTCTAAAGTAGCCATTCCGTTTTCTACTGTATATTGTTTTACTTCTACCCAGTCTCCCCCGGCACTTTCATTATACGCATCTACGGTTTCATGAATCATATTTTCCAATTCTGTCTGATCATAATAACTTTTGTCCAGGCTTTCTTTTATCACACTGACAATGCTGCCGTTTGTCTGTATTGAAATTCCTGTCTGATCTGGCTGAAAACTACTGCTACCACATCCCGTGACCAAACCTGCAACCATCGCTGCAACCAGGAGTAACACTATTTTCTTCATCTTTCTTCCTCCTTGTAGAATCCTTTCCATTATACATTTAAATTCCTACCTTGTAAAGAGGACATCTCCTCCAAAACCTCTAAGGATTTAAATTCTCGATCCTGATACCGCCTGCAAAGTTTTTTCACAATCTTTTGAAAATCTCTGAGTGTTTCTTGGGTCAAAGTAAATGTATAAAGTCTTTCCAATGGTGCAGAAATTACATATTGAAATGTATACAACACGGAGTTTTTTAATTCTATTCCATCTATACACTCTTTGCAGCAATCTTCACAGATCATCCCGTTTTTTTCTAAAACCAGCCGCTTTAATCCTTCCGTCTTGTTACATAAAACACACTCAAACATCTCTGGATATTCTCCCTGAATCACCAGTGTCCTCATCTCAAATACTGCTCTTACAAGCCGATTATCCAGACGGGTATTCAGCAAGGCGCGCAATGACTGGTACAGCAGTTTGAGCATCTGTGTACCATCTTCGTTTTCCTGCGTATCATACCCGGCAAGTTCCAAAAAATAAAACCCATAATAAGCTGCTTCCAGACTAGAGGCAAGTTCCCGAAAATAATTTGTTATCTGTGCCCGTACTAAGGTATAAGCATTTTTTCCCTCATAGACAGAAAATGTCCCAAATGCAAAAGGATTCGTCGCCGCCAAAAGGCTGCTGTTCTGCCTGCGCGCACCTCTTGCAAAAGCTGTAATTTTCCCTCTTTCTTTTGTTAAAATCACTACTCTTTTGTCAAATTCTCCGTTTGGAGCCGCAAAAAGTATCATCCCTGTCACTACTGTCTCCATTTTATACTCCTCTGATCAACCAGAACGTTTTCTCGTTAAATTTCTTTTTTGTCGTATCCAAAATTTTTTATCATAAAGTCACTGTCTCTCCAGTCTTTTTTCACCTTTACCCAAAGCTGAAGATTTACTTTTTCTTCCAGCATATCTTCTATTTCTTTTCTTGCCGCAGAACCGATTTTTCTAAGCATTGCTCCTTGTTTGCCAATAATGATTCCCTTATGAGAATCTCTTTCACAGATAATCGTCGCCTCTATATCGACTATATGCCCTCCTTTTCTTCCTCTCATCTTTTCAATTGACACAGCAATACCGTGCGGGATTTCTTCGTCTAAGCAGCGCAATGCTTTTTCCCGGATCAGTTCCGCTACAATCTGTCTTTGCGGCTGATCCGTCACAGTATCTTCATCGTAAAATTGCGGTCCGTACGGAAGATATTTAAAAATCATTTCTAAAATGGTCTGGGTGTTATCTCCTTTCAGTGCAGATACAGGGATAATTTCTGCAAACTCATAAATTTTACGGTATGTGTCGATAACACTTAAAATCTCTTCTTTTTTAATGGTATCAACCTTATTGATCACAAGAATCACAGGAGTTTTTACCTTTTGAATCTGTTCTGCAATATGGCGTTCTCCGGCTCCTATAAAGTTCGTAGGTTCTACCAGCCATAAGACCACATCAACCTCCTGCAAAGTCCGCTCTGCCACATTTACCATATATTCTCCCAATTTATTTTTTGCCTTGTGAATTCCGGGCGTATCCACAAAGACAATTTGCCCTTCTTGGCTCGTGTATACAGTCTGAATTCGATTTCTGGTCGTCTGCGGTTTCTTTGATGTAATCGCAATTTTCTGTCCGATTAAATGATTCATTAAGGTCGACTTTCCTACATTCGGTCTTCCGATCAAAGTTACAAATCCAGATTTATACGCTTTATTCTCCATATACTTTCCTCTCTTGTTTTATACTCCGGTTAAAGGTTTTACTTCCATAAATAAATCCCGGTCTTGTTCTATCTTTTCTTCATTTCCAATCACACACAAGGCATTTTCTTTTAAGATTGCCTCCATAAGAGGCGCAAGAGCGCGAATCGCTTCCTGATCTGCGTTTAAAATTTCATTCCGTTCTTTTTGAAAATCTTCATAGGAAAGATTTCCAAGATATGCCGCAAGAGAACGTCCTCCTTTTGCGGAAGGATTCATAGGAATATCAAGTTCGCTGATAGTTCCGATTATATACTTTAACATATCCCGATCATCCACTGTAAAGTTTCTGACAAATTCCGGAATTCCCTCATAAATTTCATTTGTCTTTTTTAGATTCGGATCTCGATATGACACAAAATAAGAACTTCCTGTTCTTCCAAATCCGCTCATACAGCCGTAGGCTCCGCCCTTCACCCGGATATTGACCCAAAGATATTCATAACTCATGATCACTTTTAAGATCCGCAGCGTTCCTGTATAAGAATATCCTGCTTTTGCATAGCTTCCGGCTCTCGCCACATACTGAACTTTTCCTGAAGTGCCAAACGCCTCATTTTTCTTTGATACAACAGGATATTCCATCATCTGTTCTTTTTCTTCCTGCGGCAGTTTTTCAATCAGATCTTTTGCCAGATCCTTTAAAAGAGCAAATCCCTCTTCATCTGCCGTGTAACTGATCATTAAACGATTTCTTGTAAAAATCTTCTGTTTCAAAAACTGCAGTTTTTCAATCAATCCTTGTTTCTTTTCTTCAAAATGCTCTTCCAAATCGGCAATTACCTGATAATAGTCAATGCCTCCTGTTTTATCATTAAATGCCGATCCCGGGGAATAGTATGACATCGCTCTTGTTGCTGCTGCCGTATGTCCTGAAGAGTTCAAACGCATTTCCAGCTGAGATTTCTGTTCTGCAATAATTTCATATAACCGTTTTTCGTCAGACAGTTTCGACGTAAACATGATCTCTTCCATCATAATAATCACAAATTTTAACTGAGAATACAGAGCTTTTCCTCTCCACTCAAACATTGCACGGTATTCGTTTTCTTTTTTCAAATTGGCATAAGTAGAAAGCCCTGAGGAAATTCCTCCACTGTAAATATTAATTTCATTCGTCAGTTCTCCGTAGCTGTAATGCTCTGTGTCCACCATTCCCAGTACTGCTTTTAACAGGCTTAAATATGGAAGATCTTCACTTTTTACTCCTTTTGTGTCAAAAAGCACTCTTAAATATCCAATTCCGTTTGTCGACATTTTATGGTGTAAAATCAGCGTATCCCCAATCCAGTGTTCCTCATTGTAGAGCGGTGCTGCTTCCTTTTTGATGTCTTCTCTTTTTAAAACGGGAATTGCTTCCAGCTCTTCTTTTGAGGAAGGTGTTTCCTGAAACTGACGCAGTTTCTTCGTCTTTGTTACCAGTTCGTTTATTTCTTCTTTGGAAAGGCTTGCCTTATATGCCGCAAGTTTCTGGCAAAGTTCCTCCTCCATCTTTGCTGTCAGTCCTCTTTGCGGCTCTGCAATTAAAATACTAGCATGTGTATTTTCTAAAATCCATTTTTGTATTAATTCCTCAAAATACGACGTCTTTGTCTTTTCTCTCAGTTTCTGAAAAACATCTAATTGCTTTAGGTAAACAAACGGCTGGTTTTCATCGTACAGCCAGCTGTCCATACAATCAATTCCATAGATCAGCCCCTTTGGAAAAGAACCATAATCTGCCTCACGGAATTTAAATTCCATGTTATTAATGCCGGCAAGCAACGCTTTTTTATCGATTCCTTGTTCAACTTGCCGTTTCAATTCCTTTTCAATGATCTCCAAAAAAGCTTGTTTGTCAGAAGCATTGGCATATTTCGCAGTCACTGAAAATACTGGCTGATACGTTCCACTGTCATAGGAACCCATGATGTCCTTTCCGATTCCGGCATCCAAAAGTGCTTGTTTTAACGGCGCTCCCGGAGCTGACAAAAGAGCATATTCCAGCACAGCAAAGGCATTGGCAAGTTCTACGTCTAAGCTTGTGCCAATTACTACATTATAAGAGAGATACGTATTATCTTTTTCAGATTCATTGTTAGAAACAGGATATTTTTTATTGATCTCTCTGATCTTTGAAAATGACTGCTGAAGCGGTACTGCCGAAGAAATCTCCTCTTTCTCATATTTGCTTAAATATTCTCTGTCCAGCCATCTTAAGCGTTCTTCCATATCAGCATTTCCATACAGATAGAGATAGCTGTTTGACGGATGATAATATTTTTTGTGGAAGGCTAGAAACTGCTCGTATGTCAAATCAGGAATACATGCCGGATCTCCTCCTGATTCCCATCCATAAGGAGTATCTGGAAAAAGAGAATTCATAATTTCTCTTTCTACCACATCCTCCGGTGAAGAAAAAACTCCCTTCATCTCATTGTAGACAACTCCATTATACGTCAGTTCATCTTCTTCGTTTTCAAGCTGATAACACCATCCTTCCTGCCGAAAAATCTCTTCTTTGCGGTAGATATTCGTCTCAAATACGGCATCCATATAAACATGCATTAAATTACAAAAGTCTTTTTCATTGCAGCTGGCCACAGGATACATCGTTTTGTCTGGATATGTCATCGCATTTAAAAATGTATTCAATGATCCTTTGACTAATTCCACAAAAGGATCCTTTGACGGAAATTTTTTGCTTCCGCAAAGCACGCTGTGTTCCAAAATATGCGCAACACCGGTGCTGTCAGAAGGCGGAGTCCGAAAAGTAATATGAAATACTTTATTTTCATCTTCATTTTCCAAAATCAGTACTCTTGCTCCACTTTTTTTATGTTTTAAAAAATATCCTTTCGATTGAATGTCTTCAATATTCTCTTCCTGAATCAATTCATATTCCGGAATATTTTGAATCTGCATGATATTTCCTCCATCTCTTTTTCATTTTTTTCTGTCTTTTTCTGAAATTATTTTATACTTTTTCAAAAAAGACATGCTTGATTCATTAATTTTTATTATAGCACTGATCAAAAATCATGCAAAGTATTTCTCAAAGAAAGCTCTCAGAAATTCAAATCAAATTTCCATCTAAAATATTTCTTTGTTTTTTGTCTGTCTATCTCTTTTTCATCCTTTAAAAATAAAGACAGAGCTGTTATCGACAAAACGATTCCGATTGAAAATTATTTTTCTTTTTTATCGGAATCGTTCTGTTTCTCAACAGCTCTTATATTTTCTGCTTTTTATTACTCTCTTTCATTTCCTTCTATATCAAAATGATCTTTTGCCTCTTCTTTTGACCATGGAGACCCAAAATAAACATCATCCGGATAAATTTTCTGCAACAGCTCATACGAAGCTTTATCATACTCTTTTAATTCTTCTCTTGTATTGACAGGAGCTAAAACTCCGTTAAAACTTCCATCGCTTGACTCATCCAGTCCTTCAAACCAGCAGGCAGACAGCTGACCAAAATATTCTTCGACGCTTGATATCAGATAAGTATTCTGCCATAATCCTTCTTCTACTACTTGATCATATGTTTTCTGAATCTCATCAAACAGTTCCGGATCTGCCAGTTTAATACCGATCAGATGAAATGCATGACCAAATTCATGTGCTAGTACGTTGGCATCTGGATACTGAGCATATTCTCTGTCTCTTTCAATATTAGCTGCTGCAAGAGATGTCGTAGGAATCTCTAACGTTCCCCCAAATCCTTCAATTGTCATCGCTTCCGGATCATAAAACTCTCTATGTTCGGGAATATAATAAATATTTTGTTCCTTTGGATACAGCGCAATGTCAGCTCCTGCGCTAACTAAGGCTTCTGCCACTTCCGGACGTTTCGATGCCATAATGTCCACTACATCTGCTGTATATTTTAAGGTATTGTCCTCTACCAGATCACAAGCTTTAATTTTTATGCCGCATTTGCTTGTATATTCCTTTGTATAATATAGCTGATAGGAAACCTCATATGTCTTTTCGGTATCCATATAATTATCTTCTTCATCGCGCACGGACTCATCTGTCACAGATACTTCAATCACTGCATGTTCCGGATCCTCTATCTCTTTTGGGAGACGAAGCGTAACCATATTGTCAAAATAACTGATAACACTTACCTCTTCTATCGCATCTCCATTTACCACAACTTCATACGTCTTAGGATCCTCTGTATATTTTACATCACGGTCAAATTCAAGTTCAATTTCTCTGCCGGTAATCAAGGATTGACGAATCCATTCAATTTCTTTTTCTCCAGTTGGATCTGTCTGAGGTTTTTCCTCCGCATTTACACCAAATGTTCCAAAGATTAAAGCGAAGCAAAAACCTGCAATATACTTTCTTTTCATATTTTCCCTCCTGCTGTCTATCAAACAGCCATATTATTTTAATACATTACAGTTTTATTGCAAAAAACTATTCTGTCTTTTTCGAATTATATCATTTTTCTTCCTTTCTTACAATATATTTTTCTGACAATTTAAAAATAAAATGATAAAGGCAAAAAAGTACAGGGGCTTTTTTATCCCCTGTACGAAACTTTTTTTCTTTATTTGCTTTGTTCCATCAGCCAATCCATAATGCCATATTCATTATTTAAAGTCAAAACCCATGCATGATGATATTCTGTCTTTAACTGGTTTTCATCTGTTGCCGTTCCCAGATCGTAATCTAAATATTCATCCGGCTCATACAGTGTATACTGAGCATTTTCGTTTCCATTATTCTGAAGATCTGTGATACATTCTACTACGCAGTCGTCTCTGTCCGGGAAAGTATCCTCTACTGCCGTTGAGATCCACACTCCCATATCTGTCAGTTCCTTTAATGCCGGCATCGATGTTTCGTTCATAGAAGGGCAAATCGGTGCAATCGCTGTCATCAAATCTTTATTATATTGTGCATTTAAAATACATCCCATGCCTCCAAAAGAGCATCCCGATCCGTAAACCCGGTTTGGATCTACAATCCCTGCTTCTTCTAACTCAAGAATCTTATTTCGGATCATCTGCAAGATATCTTCCGTCCAGTCTTCTTCTGCTTGAGGTGCCAAAACAACCACATCTTGATACCGTTCAATCCATGCCGTAGCTCCCTTATTTGCTGCAATCTGTGCCCAGTTGTCAGTTCCTCTTTCTCCTCCTCCATGAGTCCAGATTACCATCGGGACAGGTTTTTCTATCTCATCCGGAATATAGATCCGATAATGCACTCCATTTTCTTCCACCGCTTCAAATTCATCCGCAATTTCTGTATTGACAGTCGTTACCTGATCTTTTGTAAAACTTAAATTGACATCTTCTTCCCCAACGTATGCGACAACAAAATCACTTGGCAGATAACGAAATCCGTCTACTGTCAAAGTCAGCGTTCCGTCTTGATAAGAGACTTCTGTTACATCGCTTTCTCCCTGTATTGTCTGAACCGCCTCAACGATATCATTTGCAATCACAAAATCTTCTGCCTTTACATTTGCTGCTGCCTCAGGAACTCCCTCCAGCACAAAACTTCGCACAGTCTGTCCAAAATCCGCAATATATGTCTGTGCTGTCACAGTAAATCCTCTCTCCTGCGCCATCACCGGTACTGTCATGCAGGAGGCAGCAAGAATCATACTCGCTGCAATGGCATTTCTCTTTTTTAATCTCATAAAAACATCCCCCTTTGTTTTTATTTTTTGGTATACTGTCATATCGAAAAACGATATCCGGTATCAAAATATAAGTTTTTTACAATTTTATACTACCATAGAAAATATCGAAAAACAACAAACCATTTTTGACATTTTATCTCTATTTTGCCGTATTTTCCTGCACTTTTTTGACTTTGTATTCTTATTTTGCTCTCGTCTTCTTACAGGTGAATTGGCAAAGCATCCGTAATACATCGCGCAGCAAAATAAAAAAATCTGAGAGTCTGCGTATTGGAACGAGCAAGTAGATAAATCGAGTGAGCAGCCGACAAGATACAAAAAGGAGCATTGCTCCATGACAATCTGTCATTTTACAATACTCCTATTTTGTACTTCTATCTTTTGATTTCCATACCTTTACAATTATTCTTCTGTTCCATACAGTTTTGTTAATTTGTTCAGGTAAGCATATCTTTCTTTTGCATCTTCTTCAGATTTTGAGAACAGATTTGCTGCTCTTTCCGGATTGGAACGTTTCAGAGAATTGTAACGAACTTCTCCATCCAGGAATGCCTGATAATCTTCAGTCGGAGCCTTGCTGTCTAATGTAAATGCAGGTTTTCCTTCTGCCTTGAGAGCCGGGTTGAAGCGGAAGCAATGCCAGTATCCTGCTTTTACAGCCAGTTCTTCTTCTGTCTGAGCTTTGCTCATACCTTTCTTAATACCATGGTTGATACATGGAGCGTAAGCAATAATCAAAGATGGTCCCGGATAAGCTTCTGCTTCTGCAATCGCTTTTACTGTCTGGTTGTAATCAGCACCCATAGCGATCTGTGCTACATATACATAACCATAGCTCATTGCCATGCTTGCAAGGTCTTTCTTCTTTACTTCTTTTCCAGCTGCTGCGAACTGTGCAACTGCACCGATTGGTGTAGCTTTGGAAGACTGTCCGCCTGTGTTGGAGTAAACTTCTGTATCGAATACCATAATATTGATATCCTGTCCGCTTGCCAGTACATGGTCAACTCCGCCGTATCCGATGTCGTATGCCCATCCGTCACCGCCGAAGATCCACTGAGATTTCTTAGCAAGGAAGTCTTTATTCTTTAAGATTTCCTGTCCTTTTTCACATCCGCATGCCTCTAAAGCAGCAATCAGCTTATCCGTAGCAGCACCATTTGTTGCTCCGCAGCTGTAAGTATCTAACCATTCCTGTCCTGCTGCTTTTACTGCTTCATTTTCGCTGTTTGCAACTGCATCTTCTACTTTTGCTTTTAATCCTTCACGGATTGCTTTCTGAGCCAGCAACATACCATATCCAAATTCAGCGTTGTCTTCAAACAGAGAGTTGCTCCATGCAGGTCCCTGTCCTTTTGCGTTTACAGTATATGGTGTAGATGGTGAGGAGTTACCCCAGATAGAAGAACATCCTGTTGCATTTGCAATATACATTCTGTCACCGAATAACTGTGTGATTAATTTTGCATAAGGTGTCTCTCCACATCCTGCACAAGCTCCTGAGAACTCAAGCAGAGGCTGTTTGAACTGACTTCCTTTTACTGTATTTTCTTTGAATTTCTCTACAACATCTTCTTTGATCGGTAAAGTTACCGCATAATCAAAGTATTTCTGCTCTCCTGCATTCGCTTCCATGTTTTCCATAGCAAGTGCTTTTGCACCTTTCTTTCCTGGGCAGACATTTGCACAGGAACCGCATCCTGTACAGTCGTAAGCAGAGATAGCGATTGTAAATTTATAATTTGGCATACCAGTTAATGGCAGAGTCTTTAATCCTTCCGGTGCAGCAGCTACTTCTTTGTCTGTCATAGCAATTGGACGAATTACTGCATGTGGACATACATAAGAGCAACGATTACACTGGATACAGTTTTCAGAATTCCAGATCGGAATATTTACTGCGATACCACGTTTTTCATATGCGGATGTACCGGATGGTGTTGTACCGTCAACATACTCTGTAAATGCAGATACTGGTAAGGAATTTCCTTCCTGAGCGGATACTTTAGACTGAATATTGTTTACAAAGTCAACAGCGTCTTTTCTTCCGTTTTCTGCATGTGTCAGATCTAATCCTTCATCAGCTGCATCTTTCCAGCTTTCCGGAACTTTAATTTCTACAACCTGTTTTGCACCTTCTTCAATAGCAGCCCAGTTCTTAGCAACTACATCGTCACCTTTACGTCCGTACGTTGCTTTTGCAGCAGCTTTCATCAGTTCGATCGCTTTATCTTCCGGAATGATATCTGCCAGTTTAAAGAATGCAGACTGTAAAATTGTGTTGATACGTGTTGGTCCCATACCTGTTTCGATACCGATCTTAACACCGTCAATCACATAGAATTTAATTCCATGATTTGCAATAAATGCTTTTACCTGTCCTGGAAGATGTTTCTCAATTCCTTCCATATCCCATGGACAGTTCAAAAGGAAGGTACCTCCATCTACCAATTCCTGAACCATATTATATTTTCTGATATAAGAAGGATTATGACATGCTACAAAGTTTGCTTTGTGGATCAGGTATGTAGATTTAATCGGTTTTTTACCAAAACGCAGGTGAGACATCGTAACGCCGCCGGATTTCTTTGAATCATAGTCAAAGTAAGCCTGTGCGTACATATCTGTGTTGTCACCGATAATCTTGATAGAGTTTTTGTTTGCACCTACTGTACCGTCTGCTCCTAATCCCCAGAATTTACAGTTGATCGTTCCTTCTGGTGTAGTAACGATCGGAGCTCCTGTTTCCAGAGACAGATGGGTTACATCATCTACAATACCGATTGTAAATTTCTGTTTTGTTGTGTTATTGAAAACAGCAACAATCTGTGCCGGTGTCGTATCCTTGGAACCTAAGCCGTAACGTCCTGTAAAAATCGGAACTGCGTCGAATTTTGAACCTTTTAATGCTGCAACTACATCGAGATACAATGGTTCTCCCATAGCTCCCGGCTCCTTTGTTCTGTCTAAAACAGTAATCTGTTTTACTGTTTCAGGAATTGCTGCAATTAAAGCTTCTGCGCTGAATGGTCTGTACAGACGAACTTTAACGACGCCGACTTTTGCTCCCTGTGTCAGCATATAGTCGATGGTCTCTTCGATCGTATCGTTTACAGATCCCATTGCAATAATTACATGTTCAGCATCTTCTGCTCCGTAATAGTTGAATAATTTATAGTTTGTACCAATTTTTGCGTTTACTTTATCCATGTATTCCTGTACGATTCCTGGCATCGCATCGTAGTATGGATTACATGCTTCTCTTGCCTGGAAGAAGATATCCGGATTCTGAGCAGATCCTCTCTGGCAAGGATGATTTGGATTTAAAGCGCTGTCTTTGAATGCCTGAACTGCATCCATATCCAGCATTTCTTTTAAATCTTCATAATCCCACTGTTCAATTTTCTGAATTTCATGAGATGTTCTAAAACCATCAAAGAAGTTAATGAATGGCAGTCTTCCCTTGATTGCTGCAAGATGAGCAACCGGTGTTAAATCCATAACTTCCTGTACACTAGATTCACACAGCATAGCTGCACCTGTCTGACGGCATGCATAAACATCAGAGTGATCTCCGAAAATTGAAAGAGCATGACTTGCTAATGCACGGGCAGATACATTAAATACGCCTGGTAATCTCTCACCGGCAATTTTGTAAAGGTTTGGAATCATCAATAACAGACCCTGAGATGCTGTGTAAGTCGTTGTCAGAGCACCTGCGGACAGAGAACCGTGAACTGTTCCTGCTGCACCTGCTTCAGACTGCATTTCTGTTACCTGAACAGTCTGACCAAACACATTGGTTCTTCCCTGGGTTGCCCATTCATCAGTAGCTTCCGCCATAACAGATGATGGTGTGATTGGATAGATGGCTGCAACTTCTGTAAATGCATAAGACGCATGAGCTGCGGCATGGTTTCCATCCATGGTCTTCATTTTTCTAGCCATTTTATTATTCCTCCTTATTGTTGAGAAATCTGTTTTCAGATTTCTATGTTCGGTTCTTCTATTCGGAAATAAAATCATTTCCGTATTTCAAGCATCGAAGGCTTTGTTTTTACTGCCTTTCCACGAAAGACCTTCTCTGCTTCGAATCACCTCATATGGCTTTATCATATCACATTTCGTCTTTTTTGTCTATTTTGTAACAGGAGAAATTTCAAAGTTTTTTGTATTTTTTCGAGTACGCCCAAAAAGACAGAAAAAATTTTTTCTTTTCGAAACTATTTCTTCCCAAAAAAGGTCTAATAGTTAAAATAATGATAGAGAAACGAGAAATTTTCAAAAAGATGGGAGGGAGTTTATGATTTTTCTTGTCAAAAAAGCAATGAATCACGATACAGATGCTTTTATCGAACTGATCCGGCAGCAGAAACAGCAGCTGTATAAAATTGCAAAAAGTTATCTTCGCAGTGAATATGACATCGCAGATGTACTGCAAGATACTATTCTTGCCTGTTATGAAAATCTTTCCACACTACGCGATCCTAAATATTTTAAAACATGGCTCATCCGAATTTTAATCAATCAGTGTAAAGATTTTCTTAAAAAAAACAAGCCTTGCTGTGCTCTTGATGCAATTACCGAGCCAGCAGTCTCTGATAGTACGCAAAGCCAGCTGGAATTTGAAGAATTACTTTTCTCACTTGATGAGAAATATCGGATTGTTTTAGTACTCTACTATGTCGAAGGTTTTAAAATTAAAGAAATTGCTCAAATTCTGGATATGAATGAAAACACGGTAAAGACACGGCTTGCAAGAGGCAGAGAAGCATGTTTGAAACAGTATTCATGGAATCCATCACAGAAAGGAGAATGTCTATGAAATTTTTCAATGATGAAAGGAAATTAAAGCAAAAGTTTCAAGAAGAAATTCCAATTTCAAGTACGGTAGAGAGCCGGATAGAAGAAACCTTATCCTTCCTAAAAACAAAAGAACATTCCTCTGCGCCCGGCAAAAAATCTTTCTCCGTCTTTTTATACCGTTATCGCAGAAGATTCATTGCTGCTTTTTGTTTTCTTGTCATCTTCGGATTGGGATTTAGCAATCCTGCTGTCGCCTCAAAACTGCCAATTATCGGTTCCTTTTTTGAGCAGTCTAAAGATCTTTCTCAAAATCGGGTGATTCCTTATCTTCAGCAAAAAAATTGGGGATACGGCACGAACTTTTATCAAAATCAGCTGGATGCAGACGACTATGTTGTGATTCATCAAAAATTGACTCCTGCTGATCCTGAGGCAGCGCAGGGAATCGAATTTTATCTGGAAGAGCTATACTGCAATGGTTTTGATTTTGTCGTCACTTATCGGATCATTGATAAAAATAATGTATTTTCTTCTAATGCAATCGCATTTACAGACAAAAATGGAAATTATGCTATGTCTATCAACGGCTTCTCTCTCGACGTTTTTCCTCCGTATGGTAATTCTTACGCTTTTTCCGATAACACGTTTTTCCTTGAAAGAGCCGATGAGGAAACTTTCGTCGGATGCACCTACTATAACCTGGCTTCTTCTAACAATACGGCATTGTTAAACTCTTTAAAAAATGAAAAAACCTTTTCTTTTACTTTAACGATTTCACAGCTGTATAATCAGGAAATAAAAACCGGAACCACTTCAGACAACAAACCGTATTCTTATTTGATTGAAGACTTTACTCCAAGCGTCTATCTGGAGAATCAATGGGAATATACTTACACCGGTCCGATCAATCAAGAAAGTGTCCAAACGTATCAGCTAAAAGACGAATCAGATTCCTTTTCTTTGGCACAACTGGTTCTGACTCCTTGCAGTACCTGGTTTTTCTTTGAAAATGCCCCGTCTAACCCTTTGCCTGATCGTTATACCTTTACCCTTTTTCTCTATGCAGATCAAAGAGACCTCTCCTCGTTTCGTCATTTTGCTTCCGGCTCAGATTTATCTTATACCATGTGCACCGGTGCTGTTCCAAATGATACGCAAGAGCTTACAATCGAACTTTTTGCCGTGGAAAAATCATCGGCGTCAGGAGAATCCCCAGAATTGCTAAAACGTTTTCCTGTTTTGCAAAAACAGATTACTCCTGTTTCATCGCTGTAAGAATGATCTCTTCTGTTGTCAGCGGCGGTTCTCACGCACGAAATCACATGAAATAAAAAAAGAGATTTTTATTCAGAGTTATCTGATTTCTCTGTTTAAAATCTCTTTTTTCTATCTTTTTATCTCTCATATATTCTGATACCGGCTGCCCAAAAACTTTTTTCCAGTGCTTTTGCCACCAGATAAGCAAGAAAAACAGAAATGGCATCTTTCAAGAGGTATGGCACAGATACCAAAGCTGCCGATTCTAACAATCCGATTCCGGAAAGTAATTCGAATTGCAAGCTTCCAAGCAAATGACACATGAGCAGTCCCAGACAGCTCATAACTGCCAGTATCCATTTCTTTTTCCTTTTCTGTCCTGCCCCGCACAGTCCTGAAAGAAATAAAAATCCCCACAGAAATCCTCCCGTTTTTCCAAACAGAACTCCCAGACCTCCTGCGAATCCGGAAAACACCGGAATTCCGATGATACCTGCCAGCAGATAAGCGCCGACTGCCATCATCCCGTATTTCCATCCCAGAAGAAATCCTGTTAAAGCCACAGCAAATGTCTGAAGTGTTACCGGCACTCCGGAAGGCATTGGCAGCGAAATCTGAGACATCACGGCGAGTACTGCCGCAAACATGCCAATCATTACCGTAGCTTTTGTATTTGCTTTTTTCATGATCTTCTCCCAATTGTCAACTCATTTTTATTTTTGATTAACCATATATACTATACGGCAACTTCTGTCTTTTGTCAATCAGAAGCATCCCATTGGGCAGTTTTTTACACTATCTATTACAGTCCCAGTTTTTTCTTTACCTCATATAATTTTTCCATCTGTTCTTCGTTTAATTCTCTCACTCCTCCGATCTGCCGTGTACGGTATAACAATTCCGCATAAAATTCCAAAGATTCCAGTTTGAAATACGCGCTCATCAAATCTTTTCCCCAGGCAAGCGCTCCATGGTTGGCAAGCAGAATCGCCTGATGATTGGCAAGAAACGGCTCAATGGAATTAGGAACTTCTTCTGTCGAAGGAGTTGCATACGGTGCAATCGGGACAGATCCCAAATTGACTACAGCTTCCGGCATAATCACTTGTGTCAGAGGTATTCCTGCAATTGCAAATGTAGTTGCAAAGATCGGATGTGCATGGACGACTGCTTTCATATCAGGACGTTTTTCATATACTTTCAGATGCATTTTCATTTCAGAGGACGGTTTGAAATTTCCATTTGCCTCCAGCACATTTCCTTTTTCATCCATTTTACAGATATATTCCGGCGTCATAAATCCTTTAGAAACGCCTGTAGGAGTACATAAAATCTCATGTTCACTGATCCGAACTGATATATTGCCGTCGTTGGCTGCCACCATATTCCTTTGATACATTCTTCTTCCCACTTCACAGATTTGTTCCTTAATCACTTCTTCTCTCATCATTATGTTTCCTTTCGTTTTTTTGATTCATTTTTCAAATTCTTACGGTCGAATCGCTACTTTGATAACGCCGTCTTGTTTTTTTTCAAAAAGCTCATACGCTTCCATGATCTTCTCAAGCGGATACTCGTGTGTAATTAACGGTTCCGGATTCAGATCTCCTTTTTCAATATCGTTTAAAATTTCATCGCATTTGCATGCGTCTACTCCTCCGGTGATAAAAGTCAGATTTTTTCCATACATCTGCGGCAAAGGCAAAATCTGATTTTCTTCATACATCGCAATCACACAGACCGTTCCGGATGGTCTCGCAAGCTTCCATGCCATCTCAAACGTATCCGTTCCTCCCGCCACTTCCATAACAATATCCGCTCCCCGGTTTTCGGTCAGCGATTTTATCACAGTTTCTGTCTCCTTGGATTTGGCGTCAAGTACAAGATCAGCATATCCGTGTTTTTTTGCAAATTCCAGACGGGTTTTATCTTTATCGATTGCTATAATCCGTGCCGGATGATACAGTCTCAAACACATCATCACACACAATCCCGTCGGTCCTGCCCCAATGACGGCTATCGTATCTTGCGATGTAACCGGCGTCATCTGCGCCGCCCAATATCCTGTAGAGAGCAGATCTCCGGTGAACAGAGCCTGTCTGTCTGTTACGGTATCCGGAATCTTCGTCAAGCCCTGATCGGCAAAGGGAACTCGGACGTATTCTGTCTGCCCTCCGTCAATCCGGCATCCCAGCGCCCATCCTCCCTGTTCATCGGTACAGTTATTGACAAATCCCCTTTTACAGAAAAAACATTCTCCGCAGAACGTTTCTACATTGACTGCCACCCGCTCCCCCGGCTGAACGCTTGTAACCTTTTCTCCGATGCTTTCCACAATCCCGACCATCTCATGTCCGACGATAATTCCCGGAACTGCTTTTGGAACCGCTCCTTTTTTGATATGAATATCGCTGGAACAGATCGATGCAAGTGTAATCTTTACAATGGCATCGGTCGCCTCTTGCAATTTCGGTTTTTCTCTTTCTTCCAGCGTAAAAATGCCTTCTTTTTTATATACTACCGCCTTCAATCTTCTCCCTCCGTCTCTTTTTTTATTTTTTTCCTTATTTATTTAGTGTTTTCTTCTTTATTCTTTCTGAGTTTCTTATCCGTTTCGGTCACAATTTGCCGCATCAATGGCAATTACCAGCAAAAGTCCCAGCAATTCATCTTCCGGATCAGAGATATCCAGCACATACGTATCTCCCCAGCTCAGCCATTCTTTTGTAATCTGTACAACAACTCTGTCTCCATCATAAACATCATAGTTCCATTCCATCAAATCCCCTTCTATACTCCATCCGTTACATTCCACCTCATATCTGGGTTTAAACAAGGAAAATTTTTTTTCAATTTTTCCCAGAATCTTTCCTCCTATTTCCATCTCAAAAACAGGAAGAAAACTTATCAGTTTTTCTCGAATCATTCCCACTTCATTTTCATATGTGTCATATACATGAATTTTGTGTCCGAAAGAAAACAGCTCCGATTTTACAAAATATTTTATATTTTCATCTTCATCGTACACATCATACGTATCCGTCCAGGAAAATACTCTCTGTTTTATCAGCAATCTCATCATTTTTCTCTCCTTATCCTCTGTTTTCATTTTTTGATTTTACGGTTTCTCACAAAAAATTTTTTCTCATCTTATCTGTTAAAATTCTTTGTAATATTAATGATTGCCATCAGATAAGGATCTCCCTCATAATTTTTCATGTCAAAAATAAAAATACAACCCTTACTGCCATTTTTTTCTGCCGTTTGTATTATATCACAAAGATAGAAAAATCTGATAAAAAGAATTTCTGTTTTCCTAATCTTAATCTCCTTTTATCATAATCAAAAAAAGATTGCAGCGAAAAGAAATGAAACAGAACATTTCTGCACGGTACATTTCTTTCTTTGCAATCTTATTTTTTAGACTTTAATCTCCAACTCCAAAATCTGTCTTTTCATAGAGAACTTCCACAGAGGGATCTTCCAGCAGCCAGTCGTATTTTTTCATAAACCAGTCCACCAATTCTTCATCGCGTCTGACATCTGTACTGTTATTGGTAAATACATTGATCGTTCCCAGTTTAAAATATTTTTTGAGCATCTGGATATCATAATCGATCATTTCCTTTGTCTGTCCTTGGATACCCACCATCAGGCACGGTGATTCAAAGTATTGGCTTACTTCCTTTGCACTGTGAAAATCTGCGTGCTTGTTCAGATAATTTTCTCTAAAATCATAGTGAAACGTTTCCACACCGATTTTAAAGATAATTGGAATTCCTATAAAATCCCGCATCTTTTGCAGACGGTTCCGATAAATCCAATGTGCTTCAAAAAACAGCTTTTTTATTTTCTTTTCCTGTATCACTTGGCGTATCCGTTCCAGCGTCTCTTGCGGAAGTTCAAAACAACTCCCGGAGTTGATCACTTCCAGCACTCGAAATTCTCCTGTCACATTGGAAAGCACTTCTTCATTCAATGCGTTCATTGCCTTTATATCTTTTGAATTGTCATTGATATAGTCGCAAAAACGACATTTTCCCCACACACAGGGGCGAGACTGCAAAAGTACAATCTCTCTTTTATTTTTTCCGGTAATCCGATTATAACGTTCCATGTTTTTCTCCCTTATTGATCGCTTTGAAAGGCATTGGCAGCGCCGACAAAATCGCTGCTGTAAGACAAAGAGAAATTGCGCGGTCTGCGAAGTCCGTAATTCCCTGTACAATGCACACGCTCAGCGTCAGATTGATTCCCATGCCGTGCAAAAGCTGGACAAGCGCTGTCGATCCCGATGAAGTGATTCCTCCAAATACCAGAGCTGTAATCGCAGAGCTGACGATGGTTCCAGGTATGGAAATCATCAGCGCTGCCGGTATTATCTTCCACGTTTCTTTCCACGTTCGGGGTTTCCATATCCGATATGCCATTCCTGTCATAAAACCGATAATAAGCTGAACCGGAAGGAAATAAAAAGCGTAGATATCCGTTGTCACACCGCTGATCACAGCACTGGCAATTCCGGGAATCATACCATAAAAAGGTCCGAACAAAGCAGCTGCAAACATTGTCCCGACAGAATCAAGATAGATCGGAAGGCGCAGTATCAAAGCAATATTTCCTCCTACTACATTTAACACAGCTGCAAGCGCAATCAGACATATCTGCGAAATGCTCATTTTTTTCATATCCATTTCCTCCCCATCAGTTCTGCTATCATGCTTTCTTCCGCATCAGGATGGATGACTCGCTTAAAAAATAAAATCATAAACCGCAGCGCATCTGTCTTTGTCAAAATATAACTGTTCTTTCTTTTTTCTCTCCAGAATTCAAACCGATCGACAACTGACTGTCCCATGCTGATGCCTTGTGTCTCAATTGCCGTATAGGCAGAAAATCCGCTGCACAAAGAACGATCAGCAAAATAAGCGACCGCAAGCGGATCATTGATGACGCATCCGATAATTCCTTCCTGATTCCAGTGAAAGTCCAGATAGAAACGGGTAATCTTTCGGATCCGTTCTCCCATCTGAGGATTTAATCGACACATATATTCAATTAAATTTGGCGTCAGCACAATTTTTCTTGTAACGTCCAGACCTATCATATGAATTTGTTTTCCCGCAAGTTGAGGCAGATGTTCAAATGCCTCATAAACTTCCTTCGCCGCATGAGGATCACACCAGTAATTGTATTCTGCCACAGGGGAACAGTTTCCATGGCTTTTATAGCTTCCTCCCATAGAAACCAGTTCATCAAGTCCTTCTAAACTATCAGGATCTCTTTCGATCAGTCTGGCAAGATTCGTCATTGGACCGAGCGCAATGACAGAAATTTTTTCTCCTGTCTCTTTCGCCTGAAGGAAAGTTTTTGCCATAAATCTGACCGCATCTTGTTTTGGTTGTACCGTTGTAACCGGAAGATAATTCGATTCTCCAAGACCGTCTCTGCCATGAGTATCCATGGCGTCCACATAATCGCGCACAAGAGGGGACTCCTCTCCTAAATAGACCGGAATATCCATTCGCTCCATCCATTCTAAAACTTTCAGGGCATTTTCAGCGCCTTTACAGGCAGGGACATTCCCGCAGACAACTGTGATCCCTACAATGTCCAATTCTGACAGATTGACAGCCAGCATCAGCGCAAGAGAATCATCGATTCCCGGATCACAGTCAATAATGACTTTTTTTGCATTCATTCTCCAATCTCCTTTACTTTTTTTCTTCTGCTATATGATACAGCTTGAGATACTTGGTTTTTTATACTGGGAAGTTCACGAACCAGTCCAAAATTCTACTTTGAAAATTTCGATTATATAAATGCCAAAAAAGTATATCATTTTCCCTAAAAGGTTACAAGGTTTTTTCTCTCTTCTGCTTTCTTTATTTTCTAATTTTTATTTTTTTCTATCCTTCTTCTATCAGATCTACACAAAAACCAAATCGCTTTTTATAAAAAAATTTGTATGCAAAATCTATCTGTGATATAATGAAAATATTCTAAAACCGTATCGGTATTACAGCCAGGCAAAATCCGGCAAAAGATCAACGATACTAGCCTATATGGAGGGGAAAATGATGAAAAATAAGAAAAAATATTTAGCAGGTGTTATCGCAGGTGTTATGATGCTGCCTGTATCTGCCTGTGCAGCTACAGTTGAAACAAGAGAAGAAGTCGATACTATTTATCAGTTTACACTTGACGGCGTTCTTTACACTCTTCCGTGTGATCTTTCCGTTTTTTTGGAAAACGGATGGAATTTTCAAGATCCTCAATATACTGACGAGGTCATTCCCGGTTTGACCATTCAGCCTTGCCAGTTTGAAAAAGAAGGAGAAGACGGCAATTCTATGATTCTGAATTTACTCAATGCCAGCGGAAATGCCGCCACAGCAGGTCAGTGCAGAGTAACCGGAATTGAAATTGATGGAGAAATCGGTTCTAGTGTTTTTGAAACAGCAAACGGCATTTCACTGGGTGACCAAAAAGAAGAAGTCCTACAGACTTACGGTGAAACAGGAGAAGACGGAGACACTCAGCTCGAATATGAATTTGGAAGTGGTCTGGAGGATACCCAGCAGCCTTCCGGGTTCCATTTTTTCTTTGAAGGCTTTAACACGGATTCTCTCACAGTAGAACTGGATGAAAACAATACGGTCTCTTCGATTGAGATGAATTACTATAAAATGTTTGAAGAAGACAATACCGAAGTTTCTGCGCGCCCTGATTATCTGAATTCTTATTCTGCACCTGATGCTCTCGGTGAAGAAATAGGCGGATTTTCTTTTGAACTGGAAGGCAATCTTTATACGCTTCCGGCGCCTGTCTCTGCATTTACCGAAAATGGATGGGCATTTCCTGGCACAAGCGAAACAGTTGGGGGCTTGAATCAAAAATTTACCAGTATGCAAAAAACAGATGAGACAGAAAAAAGCCTTTCTGTAGAGATCAAAAACGATTCTGAAAATCTTGTCTCTCTTACAGACAGCTATCTTTCACAGATTACGATATATGAAAGCAATACAGCACAAGGAATCGAATTTACGCTTCCCGGCGGTATTACCATGCAGTCTTCCGAAGAAGATCTTCTCGCTGCAGTGCCGCAGTGGAACGATTTGCAGGACAGTCAGATTCTAGAAGACGGCGTTTACTATTATGTCGGCACTTCAGGGACAACGACAGCTTATCAGCTCTGGAACGAAGACGAGACAAAGGGAATCAGTATTACGGTAGAAGATGGAAAAATCCAATGGATCGAGATCATTGGAGAATTTTAAAATATTTTTTGAGATTCCATCTTAGATCGTTTTCAGCTTAAAATAAATGACAGAGGGCATCGTAAACTTATCAAATAAGATGATAAGACGATACCCTCTTTTAACTTCAATACCAGGCGTTGAGTTCATATCGACAATCCATAACGCAAAAATAATCTTTTTTATCTTTTAGATTACCGTCTCAATCTCGCCAAAAAAGTAAATCCTCCAAATCCAATGATCCAGATACAAGAAATAAAAATTACCTGTAAAAAACTGCCTTCCTGAATGTTTTGGCTAAAATCTGCAAAGGACTCAAACATTCCGTATCTTAGAATGTTCTCTGCCCCGAATACACTCAACATTTTTTCAAAGGCAAGGTGAAGAGGCCATCCCCAGACAAAGAGAATCAGGATGACCAAGGATCCCCATACCGTTCTTAACCATTCTATCAGGCAGACTGCTACTGTTCCAAATGCCGTACATAAAAAGATACTTCCTATAAAAAATGCCTCTGCTTCTATTAATTCTACTCCTGTCCATTCTGTCTTAAAATAGATCGCTTTTCCAAGATGTTCCGCAAAAAAGAAAATTTCTGTAAATAGGGCAACCAGCGCAGTAAAAATCACCTTTTCGACGATATGCTTCCATTTTGGATAAAGGGGTTGTGTCTGTTTTAAGAATCCGCTCTCTCTTTCCAGAAATAAGTAATACATCATCAGGATCCCGACTAGGACAAATAAAATCTTTTGTTCTGTCCCGGAAATCATCATCTGTAAAAAACTGCTCTGTCTGTGCAGAATCATTCTTTTTACAGCTTCATAGAGCAAATCTGCGCCGGTTGCTGTCAAAATCCACAGATAAAATACGTTCCATCGTCTCAGACGATAGAAATCTGCTTTCAAAAGATCAATCATAGCCTTTTTCCTCTCTTTTTCATTTTCTTTGCTTTTTGTATTTCTTCCGGTATTTCTGCCTCTTCCTGATTATTTCCCAGTTCTTGTGCCGGAAACTGTGAAATTACACTTCCTTTTTCCATAATTCCATACCATGTTGCGATCCCCTGTACGCTATCCATTTCTCTTGAAGTAATCAAAATCGTCATCTTGTACTTTTTCTGAAATCCTTTTAAAATCCTTAAGATATCATTTTTTTCTTCTTTTGAAAGTCCGTCCAGAACTTCGTCTACTAAAAGCATCTTAGGACTTCCTATAATCGCCATGGCAAGAGCCAGTTTTACTTTTTCTGCATTGCTGTATGATTTGATGCGTTTTCTTGCTATTTTTTCCAGACCGGTGATACGCAGTGCTGCCTGAATCAGTTCTTTTTTGTAATTTCCAAAAGCAAGTGCTTTCATTTTCAAATTTGCTTTTGCACTCATCGTATCGTAAAATCCTCCCTTTTCAAAAATCGTTCCGATTTTTCGATACTCCTGCATGGAAGGCTCGGGATTCCCAAACAGCGCCAAAATTCCTCTCTGTGGTTTTTCCATTCCGCTTAACAGATGGACGAGACTTGTCTTTCCACAGCCGTCCGGTCCGACAAGAACGTAAATTTCCTGTTCCGGTACAACCAGATTTCCATTTCTGACCATCACTTTTCCATAACGTGAATAATAAAGCTGCTGTGCAACAATTGCGTTTTTCTGCACTTTTTCTCACCCTTTCCCCATCTGATTTTTTACCTGACCTTTCGGTAAAAAATAAAATCGATTTTATCATACCATGTTTTTTCTTCTTTTAAAAGGAAAAGCCATTTCCTACTTGCTTTTTTCCTTATTTCGGGTAAAATAGAAGAGACTTTGCAACCATTATAGGATTATAAAGAAAGGATTATGTGGTTTTAAAATGATAAGTGCAAATAATGTGACACTGAGAATTGGAAAAAAAGCATTGTTCGAAGATGTAAATATTAAGTTTACAGAAGGAAACTGCTACGGACTGATTGGCGCCAATGGTGCCGGAAAATCTACTTTCTTGAAAATTTTATCCGGTCAGCTTGATACGACAAAAGGAGAAATTGTAATTACTCCTGGTCAGCGCCTCTCTTTTTTACAGCAGGATCATTTTAAATATGATAATTATCCGGTTATGGATACGGTCATTATGGGAAATCAGCGCCTGTATGACATTATGAAAGAAAAAGAGGCAATCTATGCCAAAGAAGACTTCTCTGATGAAGATGGAATCCGTGCCAGCGAACTGGAAGGCGAGTTTGCAGAGATGAATGGCTGGGAAGCAGAGTCTGATGCTGCAACCTTGTTAAACGGACTTGGAATTGAAACTGATCTTCACTATGCCATGATGCGTGATTTAAACGGAAATGAAAAGGTGAAAGTTCTCCTTGCTCAGGCTTTATTCGGAAATCCCGACATTCTGCTTCTCGACGAGCCGACCAACCATCTTGATTTAGACGCGATCGAATGGCTGGAAGAATTCTTAATTAACTTTGACAATACGGTAATCGTGGTATCTCATGACCGTTACTTTTTAAATAAAGTCTGCACTCAGATCGCGGATATCGACTATGGAAAAATCCAGCTCTATGCTGGAAACTATGACTTCTGGTATGAATCCAGCCAGCTTATGATCCGTCAGATGAAAGAGGCAAATAAGAAAAAAGAAGAAAAAATTAAAGAACTTCAAGAATTTATCTCTCGTTTCAGTGCCAATG
>CALWCS010000075.1 GCA_944376425.1 uncultured Lachnospiraceae bacterium
AAATTTTGCTCCCAGAACCGTTTCTGTAAACAGACTGCATAGATATTCATAGATTCCGCCCAGCAATGTACCTGTCAAAAAAATCTTTAGAATTTCCTCCCGCTTAAATCTGCTTAAAATTCCAGACAGCAAAACAATTCCAAGTCCCCACACAACACTGAATGGTCCGTATAAGACACTGCTTCTGCTCATCCAGCTTCCCATTGTAATTCTGCAAAAAACTGTCTCTACTACATCCCCCAAAAATGCTCCTATTACAAATAGCCATACCATTTTATAAAAATTACAGCCCTTTGCAAAAACTTTTTTCTCTTTTGCTCCTTCTAATTCCATTTCATCCTCCGTCTTTCCCTCATCATTTCTTCTTTTATTTTCTATTATATCGAAAACGATTTCCTATGTAAATTTATCTCAGAAATCTTTTATCTCTCTTTTTTCCTTTATTTTCTTTTTTCCTCATTTTATATCTGAAAGTTTTTATGGTAACTTTGATGCTTTTTTACTGTTTCATACAAATTTTTTTTCATTTATCTCAATTTTATTATTCATCCTCTCGTAGAAAATTCTATGAAACACGGAATTTTATGTAAAGAAAAAGAAGAGGAAGACGAATCCTTAGATTCTGCAATTCATACCATGGGAAAATTACGGTTTCTGTCCAAAAAACAGATCAAACGTTCCTATTGAAGTTGAAGGCAAGATTCTTCTTCTATTTCGGTCACGATAAAAGATATCGAAATTTCTCCATAAAAAAGAGGATAGCACAAAATTTTCTTTGTGTTATCCCCTTTTTCTTCCATTATGTATGGTAACTTTTATTGCTTTACTTATTTATTTACTGTAATTGTAAATGGATTTGAGTAAATCGCATAGTTAGTATTTTCTAAGCTTGAAAGATCTACTCCGTTGACATCTAAGGTAAGGTTCAGTCGATACATTACCAATGCTTCTCCATTTTCTTCTGCCTGTAAAGTTCCGTCTTCTGCCAGACTTACTTCTGGTCCGCTGATCTGTACCAGTTCCAGAGTACCTGCTTCTGGAGTTACGACTTCACCAGCCTGTGTATAAACAGTACATGGTACTTCCGTTCCATCTTCGGTCACTTCAATATCTTCTACTGTAATCTCAACCGGATAATCTGTTGCCCATGTCGAATAGTTTGTTGTCAGACCGTAAATACCTTTCAGATATGCATCTGCAAAATCCTCTTCTGTATTATATGTCCATGGCCAAGCAGTCAGTCCGCGATGACGTCCGCTGAAGATAACATCGTAGTTCATTGCGCCGTAAGACCAGTTGCATGTTGAATTATACTGCTGAAGAGTCTCGTAAAGGTTTCCGATTGCAGCTCCTGTCTTTCCATCGTTTTCTTCTACCATTGCTGTCAGATCTGCACAGTTATATCCATCATATCCAAGATATCCCAGTGGCATCTCCGGCCATGTCTCATGCATTTCTTCTAAGATATTTGTTTCCTCATTGTAATTTTCTTCTCCACGACCTTGGAAATCATAACCATCATTAAATGTAATGACAACGATACGGTCTTCCATATCCATCTCTTCTACCAGTTCTTTAAACGGCGCTACAATATCACGATTGTAAGATTTGATCTCGATGAAATGGATTACATCTTCATCCTCTGCAAAAGCTTCCAGATATTCTCGCAGTGTAGGAATACGGTCAACTTCTGTATCGATATCCAGTACCATATCTTCGCGTCTTTCTTTCGTACGATTTTCATTATTGGAGTTCAGTACAGAGTTTGGAGCATTTTCCGGTGTATCGTCTGTCACATCGAATTCCAATGCTTTTAGTTCATCCATCGTCAGAGACTCAATATCTGTAATATCAGCACGGTCAAACAGACGCTCTGCCGAATCATCATGGAGCACAAAGATTTCTCCGTCTGCACTTAAATGAATATCGCATTCAATTACGTTTGCGCCTGCATCGATTGCTCCTCTTTCGCTTCGGATTGTATTTTCAATGTACTGACTTGGCAATCCGCGATGCCCTGCAATAAATGGCTGACGCAGCTGAGCCAGAGCCTCTCCGTCAAACGATTCCAGTGCTTCTGCAACAGATGTATAATCTGTACATACAATACCATTTGCTCCATTTGTCAATTGTGTATAGATAGATTCTTCATCTGCACTTGTCTGTACCCATACAGTCGTCAGACGTCCTCTTAAATAGTCAACAGTTTCTCTTGTAGCGATTTCTTCCGGAATTACCGCAATCTTTGCATGATTTGCGTTTGTCAGAGATACAATTTCTGCTAAGGATTCTCTTGTCGTATCCACATCAGCTTTTGTATAGTCAATCATTCCAAGCACGCCGCTGCTTGCATCTGTCACAATTTTTACCAATTCTGCATGATCGCTGTCTGCCACTACAAAGATATCTTTTACATCATTTTCTTCTACAAATGCCTTAAGCGCCTCTGCCGTTGCTTCATCCGAAACATAAAGTGCTGGTAAAGTAGTTTCTTTTACAGAAGTTAAATAATCAAAAAGCGATTCATTAATCACATTTCCTTCTAATGTACTTACTTTTAAATCCTGATCAATTGCAACAATCATAGTATCAGGGCGAATTTCTTCTGCTGCTGTGTTCTGTGCTGTCTCATCTGCCGGCCATACGATAGTAGCAGGCATAATGACAGAAGTTTCCGGCTCATATAAGTCATCTGTATAAGAAGATAAAACAGAAGTAGTTGCGTCTGCACTCGTTGCCTCCTCTGCGCATACAGTTAAGCCTGTTAAGCTCATCGTTCCGCAAAGTATACCTAAAATTAATTTCTTTCTCATGAAATTCTCCTCCTAAGCTCATATGAATTTTATTGATCATTTGTATCATAAGACTTTAAAGTAAGATTCATTATCGAAAAATCGTAAATCTTTTGTTAAATAATAGAAGAAATATCGAAAAAAATTTGAAAAACAAAAAAAACAGAAACTACTAAAAATATCAGTAATTTCTGTTTTTTGTTCCATTTCATGCCGGCGACCGGAATCGAACCGGTACGGGAGGATAAGTCCCGCAGGATTTTAAGTCCTGTGCGTCTGCCAGTTCCGCCACGCCGGCATTACCAATTATAAAATTGGAAGTGGGACCTATAGGGCTCGAACCTATGACCCTCTGCTTGTAAGGCAGATGCTCTCCCAGCTGAGCTAAGATCCCTTACCTTTCCTTTTTCAAGGAAACGACCCAGATCGGACTCGAACCGACGACCTTCGCCGTGACAGGGCGACGCTCTAACCAACTGAGCCACTGGGCCAAATTTCTAAGTAACTATTATTGAATGTAACACCGATTTTAAATGGACCTTCAGGGACTCGAACCCGGGACCGACCGGTTATGAGCCGGTTGCTCTAACCAACTGAGCTAAAGGTCCAAAGAGCCGATGATCGGACTCGAACCGATAACCTGCTGATTACAAATCAG
>CALWCS010000076.1 GCA_944376425.1 uncultured Lachnospiraceae bacterium
TGTATGGTAGACAACTGCTACGGAGAATTTGTAGAACGGATAGAACCAAGTGATGCCGGAGCCGATATGGTGGTGGGATCTCTGATCAAAAATCCGGGAGGCGGACTGGCAGAAGCTGGCGGATATATTGCAGGGACGAAAGCATGTATTGAAAATGCATCCTATCGCCTAAGTTCCCCAGGACTTGGAAAAGAAGTAGGCGCAAATTTTGGAGTGATGCGTTCATTCTATCAGGGACTTTTCCTTGCTCCGACTGTGACAGCAGGAGCCCTAAAGGGAGCCATTTTTGCTGCAAATGTATATGAAAAATTGGGATTTGAGGTTGTGCCAAACGGAAATGAAGCGCGTCATGATATCATTCAGGCAGTGACGTTTGGATTTCCAGAAGGGGTAATTTCTTTTTGCGAGGGAATTCAGGCGGCAGCTCCTGTAGACAGCTATGTTAAACCAGAACCATGGGCAATGCCAGGATATGACAGCGATGTGATTATGGCAGCAGGTGCATTTGTGCAGGGATCTTCGATTGAGCTAAGTGCAGACGGACCGATGAAACCGCCGTATGCCGTCTATTTTCAGGGAGGACTGACCTGGTTTCACGCAAAACTTGGGATTTTGATGTCTCTTCAGAAAATGGCAGAAAAAGGATTGGTTCAGATTCCGGAAGAAGAATAAAGGAGAATGCTATGAGACAAGTTGTGATAGTAGGCGGCGGCGCTTCCGGCATGATGGCTGCAATTATGGCAGCAAGGGAGGGAGCCTTTGTGACAATCTTGGAACAAAAAGAAAGCGTTGGAAAAAAAATTTTGATGACGGGAAACGGACGCTGCAACATGACAAATACGGCACTGCCTTTAAGCGCCGGATATCCGCACGAAAAACAAAATTTTTTAGAACGGTGTTTTTTACAGTTTGACGCGCACGATACGATCCGGTTTTTTGAAGAGCTTGGAATGATGACAAAAAAGAGAGGAACGCTTGTCTATCCGATTACAGATTATGCTTCGACGGTAAGAGAGATGCTTTTGATGGAATTAAAAAAAGAAAAGGTCAAGATAAAATGTGCGGAAAAGGTTGTTGCGATCGAGAAAAAAAAATCTTCTTGGATCATCAAAACGAAAGGATGGCAGTACGAAGCAGACAGTGTAATTTTAGCTTCCGGGTCTAAGGCAGCTGCCCAAACCGGATCGGACGGAAGCGGATATGAGTTGGCAAGAAGCTTGGGACTGAAAGTAAAAAAACCTCTTCCCGCACTTGTTCCTTTAAAATGCCGTGAAACGATGTGCCAGGCATTTGCGGGAATCCGAACCTATGTACGCTTAAGACTGGCGATAGATGGAAAAGAAGTCCAAAAAGAAGAAGGAGAACTGCAATGGACCGAATATGGAATTTCCGGGATTGTAGTTTTTCAAGTCAGTGCAAATGCCGTGCGCGCTTTAGAACAGAAAAAAAAGACAGAAGTTTGGATTGACTTATGCCCTTTTGTGGCAAAAGAGGAAATATTACAGTTTTTAAAAAAGACGATGGATTTTGATGAAAAGAAGACAGCAGAGGAAGTATTGCTTGGCATCTTTCCGAAAAAAATGGTATTAGGATTGTTAAAAGAAAGAAAATGGAATAAGTCAAGCCCTGCAAAGGAATATTCCCAAGAGGAATGGAGTTTGTTTTTCGAAAACTGTAAGAATAAAAAGCTTACCGTCACAGGAACAAAATCGTTTGAAAATGCACAGATTTGTTGCGGAGGAGTAGAACTTTTTGAAGTGTCGGCACCTACATTGGAGAGCAGACGCCATAAAGGGCTTTACCTTGCAGGAGAACTTTTAGATATTGATGGAATTTGTGGAGGCTATAATTTACAATGGGCGTGGACGAGCGGATATCTTTGCGGAATTCACGCGGCGAAAGGAAAATAGATGATACGATTGCAGCAGGTAAAATTACCGATTCGGCATACGAAAGAAGAATTAGAAAAAGCGATAGAAAAAGCACTGCATCTTTTACCCGGACAAGAATTCAAGTATGAGATTGCAAAACAGTCTCTGGATGCCAGAAAGAAAACAGAACTAAAATACAGCTATGTGATTGACGTAGAAGTAAAAAAAGAACGGCAAATCATTCGGCGATGTAAAAATGCCATTTTAATACAGAAAAAAAAATATAGGCTGCCGACTCCTGGAAAAGAAAGACTAGATCATCGTCCTATCGTGGTAGGAGCCGGACCGGCAGGTCTGTTTTGCGCTCTGATGCTGGCAAGAGCAGGGTATCGTCCTCTTTTGATAGAGAGAGGATGTGACGTAGACGCAAGAACAAAAGATGTGGAACAGTTTTGGGAGAAAGGAATTTTAAAGTTAAATTCTAATGTTCAGTTTGGAGAGGGAGGAGCAGGTACCTTCTCAGATGGAAAGTTAAATACGCTTGTCAAAGATGAAAAAGGGCGAAACCGGTTTGTACTGGAGACATTTGTCGATGCCGGAGCGCCCAGAGAAATTTTATATGTCAATAAACCACATATCGGGACGGACATCCTTCGGGACGTGGTGCGCCATATCAGAGAGGAGATTCTTTTTCACGGCGGCGAGGTGATGTTTCAGACACAGATGACAGATTTTGAGGTAAAAGACGGAAAAATCTGTCGGATCGAATGGAATAAAAAAGAATGGATTGAGGCAGAAGTGGTAGTGCTTGCAATCGGTCACAGTGCACGGGATACCTTTGAACTGCTTTCAGAAAAAGCACTTGAAATCCGAGCGAAATCGTTTGCAGTCGGAGTACGTATTGAACATCCCCAGAAGATGATTGACGAGTCACAGTACGGTCAGGCAGCAACAGAGGGTCTGCCGCCTGCTTCCTATAAAGTGACGCACAAGCTGGAAAATGGAAGAGGAGTCTATTCTTTTTGTATGTGTCCCGGAGGATTTGTCGTCAATGCTTCTTCAGAAGAAGGCAGGCTTGCCGTCAATGGAATGAGTTATCATAAAAGGGATGGTCAAAATGCAAACAGCGCGGTGATTGTGACTGTGACGCCAAAAGATTTTGGCGGGACAGACGCTCTTGCAGGAGTTCGTTTCCAAAGAAAGTTAGAAGAAGCGGCATATGCAGCAGGGAAAGGAAGATCGGA
>CALWCS010000077.1 GCA_944376425.1 uncultured Lachnospiraceae bacterium
GGAGAGGAACCGATCAAAGAAATTCGAAATCTGATCCGTCCGGCTGTTTTTATACCGGAGACGAGAAATATTCATGAGCTGTTTAAAAATATGCAGCTAAAAAGAATTCAAATGGTGATTGTACTGGATGAATATGGGCAGACAGCCGGTTTACTTGCGATGGAGGACATCTTAGAGGAAATTGTAGGAAACATTCAAGATGAGTACGATGAAGAAGAAGCGTTTATCGAAAAGATCGGAGAAAACGCCTATCTGATGAAAGGGTTGACGCCGCTTGAAGATGTGGAAGAAGCACTAAATCTTGAACTGGATGATGAATATGAGACATTGAATGGTTTTTTGGTTTGCCGGATGGATAAAGTTCCAGAAGAAGACGACCACTCAGAGATTATCGAACAGGGATATTCTTTCCAGATTTTGAGCGTTGCCAATAAAATTATTGATAAAGTGAAAGTTACAAAGCTGCCGGAAGAGAAAACGGCACAAAAAGAAGAGACAGAAAAGGAGTAGAGAAAATGTCAGGACATTCAAAATTTGCGAACATTAAGCATAAGAAGGAAAAAAATGATGCGGCAAAGGGAAAAATTTTCACGATTATCGGACGTGAAATCGCAGTAGCAGTAAAAGATGGAGGTCCAGACCCAGCAAACAACAGCAAACTTCGAGACGTCATTGCAAAAGCGAAGGCAAACAATATGCCGAACGATACGATCGAAAGAGGCATTAAAAAAGCAGCAGGAGATGCCGGCTCGGTAAATTATGAATACGTGACTTATGAAGGATATGGACCAAATGGGATTGCAATTATTGTAGAAGCGCTGACTGACAACAAAAACAGAACAGCAGCGAATGTAAGAAGCGCTTTTACAAAGGGAAGCGGAAATATTGGAACACCGGGATGCGTATCTTACAGTTTTGACAAAAAAGGACAGATTATCATTGACAAAGAAGAATGTGATAGGGACGCTGATGATCTGATGATGATGGCGCTTGACGCAGGAGCGGAAGATTTTTCAGAGGAAGAAGACAGCTACGAAATTTTGACAGATCCAGATGATTTTTCCGCTGTCAGAGAAGCTTTGGAAAAAGAGGGAATTCCAATGGCTTCCGCAGAAGTAACGATGATTCCGCAGAACTATATTGAGCTGACAGATGAAAATGCAGTCAAATGTTTACAGAGAACTCTTGACTTACTGGATGAAGACGATGATGTCCAGGCAGTTTATCATAATTGGGATGAATAAATATGAATAATTATCTGACAGGGATTGAAGGAATGCCGAGACTGCTTTTTGACGAGGAGGATCCGATGGCTACTTTCAGGAGAAATATGTATGAAAAATCTTTCAGAAAGTATTGCCAGAAACATCGGGAAACTTATGCGGCAATTGAAGCAGGATATCAGCAAGTGATCGATAAAAATCAGTTTATCGCAAATATGGCGGCCGCTTTAGCGGACAAAGCAAAAGAAAAAGTAGAGGCAGAGAAAAAAAAGACGAAGCAGCAGCAGATGCTGATTGATTTTAACATGTGTATGGCTGTCTATGTACTTCCGGGAATTTTAGATTTTGAGGGAGAATCCTCAAAGGTTTTAGTAGATGCGGTACTAAAAGCATGGAAGGAAGCATTTCCAAAGACAAACTTAAGAGCTGCGACGTATGCAGAAATTCAGGCAGGATTCAAAAAAAGATTCTGTTATATTACAACAGCTGTCTGTGAGACATTTGGAAAGCCGGATGACTGTTATGAATTGACAATACTGAGAAATTATCGAGACGGATATCTGATGAGTCAGCCGGACGGAGAAGAAGTGATCCGACAGTACTATGATCTTGCCCCTACGATTGTGAAACATATCAATCAGAGAAAAGAGCGCAAAGAGATCTATAGAGGGGTATGGGAGAAGTACCTGGAACCTTGTATTCATATGATTGAGAACAATCAGCAGGAAGAATGCAAAGAACTGTACATAAAGATGGTGCGTGATCTGCAAAAAGAATACTTTTTAAGAAAATCATAGAAACAATAAGAACAATAAAGACAAAAGAAAATCCGGGAATGCTGTAAAAGAGATACAGCATTCCTTTTTTCAATGCAAGCCGGAGCACTTCCCTGTCGATTCTCCATAAAAGGAATTCCAAAAGAGATGGGATAAAAGGTCAGAAAAAGGACATACTGAGAAAAAAAGAAAAGGAGAATTTCAGTATGAACAAAGAAGAAAAACCGGCAAAAAACACAGAGGCAATCAAGGAATTTGGTCAGCTGACTTTAAATCATAAAATATATCTTTTAAGCGTCATAGGTGAAGTGGAAGGACATGAATGCCTTCCGGCAAACAGCAAGACAACGAAATATGAACATGTCCTGCCTCAGCTTGCAGCGATTGAAGATGACGACGCGATTGAAGGCGTGCTGATTTTGCTCAATACAGTCGGAGGAGATGTAGAAGCAGGGCTTGCAATTGCAGAAATGATTGCTTCTTTGAGCAAACCGACCGTCTCTCTTGTACTTGGAGGAAGTCATTCGATCGGAATTCCGATTGCAGTTTCCACAGATTATTCGTATATTGTTGAGACAGGCACAATGGTGATTCATCCGGTCAGAATGAGCGGTACGATCATTGGAGCGAGACAGACTTATGATTATTTTAAACAGATGCAAGATCGGATCTTGCATTTTATTACGGCTCACTGTAAGGCAAACAGAGAACGGCTGGAGGAATTGATGATGGATACCGGAATGCTGACAAAAGATTTGGGAACCATTTTAGTCGGAAAGCAGGCAGTGGAAGAAGGATTGATCGATGAGGTGGGAGGAATCAGGGAGGCATTGCGAAAAGTAAAGGAAATGATTTGTACATCGAACTGATTTATGGTATAATTAATAACTATGTGATGAGAAAAATGAGAAGATGTTAAAACAACGCGGAGCTGATAGGAAAGATAAGACAAAGAGATTAGATTTCCTGTCAGTCTTTGTATGAACGATTCTTTTGCAGCAGGAAGTGGAGGGATGATATGTCACTTTGGGATGCGATATGGATGGGAATCATACAGGGAGTTACAGAGTTTTTGCCGGTCTCAAGTTCCGGTCACCTTGTAATTTATCAAAATGTATTCCATCTGGATCCGGAAGGAAGTTTATTGTTTTTAATTATGCTTCATATAGGAACTATGATTGTGGTCTTTGTATCTTTTTACCGGGATATCAAAAAGATTTTTCTGGAAATAATCGGCATTGGCAGAGATCTTTTAGGAAATCTTAAGGTTTTAGTCTACAACAAAAAAGAAGATGAAGCAAAACGCTATAAAAAAATCATACATAATAATTACCGAAAATTTGCAATTTTACTTTTCATCACAACGATTTGCACCGCACTGGTCGGATATGCTTCGCGAGAGTTAGTTTTGTTTGTAAAAACAACGCTTGCGATTCCGGCAATCTGTTTTTTTATCAATGGAATTTTGCTGCTGGTATCAGATTTAGGGGAAAATGGACATAAGATACCAAAAGATGTCGGATACGGAAACGGAATTGTCGTTGGAATTATGCAGGGACTGGCAGCGTTTCCGGGACTTTCCAGTCTTGGTATGGTGCTTTCTGTTTGTCTGTTAAGCGGATTTCAGAGAAAATTCGCAATTAAATATGCATTTCTTGCTTCCATACCGTCCGTGATAGGAGCGCTGATTTTGGAAATCAGTAAGATAGAAAGTGTGGAAACGGTAAACAGCAATCTGGGGATCTATGTGATCGGAACAGTGGTAGCTTGTATTACCGGATTTGTGATCATACGGCGTGCGCTGAATTTCCTGAAAAAGAAAAGGTTCCGTATTTTTGCCTACTATTGTTTTGCGATGGGCGTGCTTTCCATTGCGGCATATTTTGCAATCAAATAAGGAGTGATCGAGATTATGGCAGCAACTGCACAGAAAAAAAGTGGAAGGAAACCTTCTCAGACAGCACAGAAAACAGAAAGGAAGAAAACAGAGAAAAACACTGGTCAAAAAACGGTCTCTAAAAACGGGACAAGGACTGCGGCAAAAAAAGGAAGCGGCGCACAGAAAAAGAAAACGGCAAAAACATCAAAGCAGCAAAGACAGAGAGAAAACGTACCGTCACAGGAAAAAAATACGCAGGTCAGAGAGGAAATTTTATTGTGGCTGGTTCTTGCAATTTCAGTTTTTGCATTGATAAGCAGCTTTGGCATGGGAGGATTTGTAGGCGAAAGAATCGGAACAGTTTTGTTTGGGATATTTGGAACGTTAGGATATGCGATTCCTTTTCTTTTCTTCTTTTGCTTTGCTTTTTTTCTGTCAAATAAAAGAAATAAGATTGTCTGGGTCAAAATACTGGCAATTTTGCTTTTGATCGTTGTTCTGTGCGGATTTTTCGAATTGATTCCAAATGGATATCTGCCTTCTAGGAAATTGGGAGATTACTATGAAAACAGTGCATTCGCAAAAAGCGGAGGCGGCGTGATCGGAGGAGCGATCAGCAGTATCTGCTGTCCGGCGCTGGGCGTGGTTGGGACATATGTGATTTTATTTATTCTTTCTGTGATTTCTTTCGTCCTTTTGACGGAAAAATCTCTGTTTGCAGGAATTGAAAAAGGCAGCAGAAAGGTATACGATTCTGCAAGAGAAGAATCGGCATATCAAAGAGAAGCGTGGGAGAGACGAAGAATACAGCACCGTCTGGAGAGAGAAGAAAGAAGAAATCAAAACGCAGCGTATTGGGAAGAGACACACGCTCGTTCTCATAGCGTGGCAAATATTGTGATCCGAGATACTCAAAGTGCCCAAGAACAGCCAAAAGAAGAAGAACTTGAGGAGGACTGGCTCGAAGAAGAGGCAGAAAAAGACAAAGAGCAAAGAAGACAGCAAAAAGCAATGCCGTATGAACAGCAAGAAGAGGAAGCTTTGCAGAGGGAGACGGCTGCACAGGACGGGGAAAACCGGCAGAAAAATTTCTGGGAGCGGATCGAAGAGGAACCAAAAGAAGAGACACCGATGGATGTGGAAATAGAAGAGATTGATCTGATGGAAGAAGAACATGCAGACAAAGAAAAGAACATAGAAGGAATTTTTGTTCCTCAGTGCCGGATGACAGAAATGGAACAAAGAGAGAGAACGTACCGCACAGAAAAAGAAGAGGAACAAGAAGAAGTGCGGAGTTTACAAGAAGAGACAGCAAGAGAAAGAAAGATACCCTTAGAAGATGAGCAAGAGGAAGAAATTCCAAAATGGGAATATGGCGAGTCCAAACAGGTACAGGAAACGCAGAAAGCTTTAGACAGACAAACGCCTCACCGCCGAAGCATGCAGCCGGACGGGGCAGAAGAGATTGCAGAAATTAAGGAGAAACTAGAAGAAGAAACAGAAGTAAAAAAGGAATATGAATTTCCTCCCATGGATCTTTTAAATTTACAAAAATCAGATAAAAAATCAGAAAATATGCAGGAATTAAAAGAAACTGCAATTAAACTCCAGCAGACACTGAACAGTTTTGGAGTTCATGTCAATGTCATTGACGCAAGCTGCGGTCCTGCTGTGACGCGATATGAGCTTCAGCCGGAACAAGGAGTAAAAGTAAGCCGGATCGTCAATCTTGCCGATGATATTAAACTGAATCTTGCAGCGGCAGATATTCGAATTGAGGCTCCGATTCCAGGAAAAGCAGCAGTCGGAATCGAAGTTCCGAACAAAGAAACAAGTACGGTCTATTTGAGAGAACTTTTAGAAAGCCGTGCATTTCAAAGCCATCCATCGAGTCTTGCCTTTGCGGCGGGAAAAGATATCGCAGGCAATGTGATTGTGACAGATATCGCAAAAATGCCGCATCTTTTGATTGCCGGAGCGACCGGGTCCGGAAAGTCAGTCTGCATTAATACGATTGTGATCAGCCTTCTCTATAAGGCAAGACCAGAAGAGGTAAAACTGATTATGATTGATCCAAAGGTGGTAGAATTAAGCGTCTATAACGGAATTCCGCATTTAATGATTCCGGTGGTGACAGACCCGAAAAAGGCAGCAGGGGCTCTAAACTGGGCCGTAGGAGAGATGACAGAGCGATATAATAAATTTGCAGTGATGGGAGTGCGCGACTTAAAAGGATATAACCAAAAGGTAGCATCGATAGAAAACATCGAAGGAGAAGAAAAACCGGAGAAGATGCCGCAGATTGTGATTATTGTTGATGAGCTTGCAGACCTTATGATGGTGGCCCAAAACGATGTGGAAGACGCGATCTGCCGTCTGGCTCAGCTGGCACGTGCGGCAGGGATTCATCTGATTATCGCAACGCAAAGACCGTCTGTCAATGTAATTACAGGAGTAATCAAAGCAAATATGCCTTCCAGAATTGCTTTTTCTGTTTCATCAGGAGTGGATTCCCGCACGATTTTGGATATGAACGGAGCAGAAAAATTACTTGGCAAAGGAGATATGCTGTTTTTCCCCCAGGGGCTTCCAAAGCCGGTAAGAGTCCAGGGCGCCTTTGTCTCTGACACAGAAGTTTCAGACGTTGTAGAGTTTTTAAAGGCACAGAATCTCTCAAGCTATAAAAAAGAAGTAGAAGAGAAAATTAAGACAAGCCAGGCAGGACAAAGCGGACAAGACGGAAATTCTCAGTGGGACCCTTACTTTGAACAGGCGGGAAAGATTGTGATTGATAAAGAAAAAGCTTCGATCGGAATGCTCCAAAGAGGACTAAAAGTCGGGTTTAACCGTGCGGCACGGATCATGGAACAGCTGTGCGAGGCAGGCGTTGTCGGAGAAGAAGAAGGGACAAAACCCAGGAAAGTACTGATGTCTTTAGAAGAGTTTGAAGAGTATGTAGAAGAATCTGTCTGAGGAACAGACGCAGTCCTTAAAAGAAGACTGTGTCTGTGTCAGACGGTATAAGAAAAAGAAAATCATAAAAGCAGTCAGAGGAACAAATGGTATGCAGGAAATAGATTTCCCACATGAAAGTATTGAAATTTTTTGACATTTGTTTTATAGTATAACTGTCTATTTTTTATATTTTTTTTAGAAAAGCGGTTAAAGTTTCAGCGATTTCCCACAGGAGACATTTTGGGGAAGATCGTAAGATGAGTAACTCACCTGCGAAAAATAGGAGGATATTATGTATAAAATACGGAAAGCTGAGAATCTTGCGGATAAAATTTTTCTCATGGTTGTCGAAGCTCCAAGGATTGCAAAGCACTGTGAGCCAGGGCAGTTCGTCATCGTAAAAGAAGACGAAGTGGGAGAGCGAATTCCGCTGACTATCTGTGATTATGACAGAGAAGAGGGAACCATCACGATTGTATTTCAGATCGTAGGTGCATCAAGTGAAAAATTTTCAAGACTTCAGGCTGGGGACGCGTTCAGCGATTTTGTAGGTCCTTTAGGACAGCCGTCTGAGTTTATCCATGAAGATTTGGAAAAACTGAAAAAGGAAAAGATTTTATTTGTGGCAGGCGGCGTGGGAACAGCTCCTGTTTATCCGCAGGTAAAATGGTTAAAAGAGCATGGAATTGATGCCGATGTTATTGTAGGAGCAAAGACGAAAAGTCTGCTGATTCTGGAAGACGAGATGAGAAGTGTTGCCGGAAATCTGTATATTACGACAGACGACGGTTCCTACGGCGCACACGGCGTGGTAACAAAAGTAATCGAAGATCTGGTGCTCAATCAGGGCAAAAAATATGATAAATGCGTTGCGATCGGACCGATGATCATGATGAAATTTGCCTGTCTGACAACACAGAAACTGGGAATTCCTACGATTATCAGCATGAACCCGATTATGGTGGACGGTACGGGAATGTGCGGAGCCTGTCGCTTGACTGTCGGAGATGAAATCAAATTTGCATGTGTGGACGGACCGGAGTTTGACGGTCACAAAATCAACTTTGACGAGGCGATGAAGAGACAGCAGATGTATAAAACAGAAGAAGGAAAAGCAATCCTGAGACTGCATGAGGGGGACACCCATCACGGCGGATGCGGACAATGTGGAGGTGACAAATAATGGCTGATGTATTAAAGAAGGTTCCGGTAAGAGAACAAGATCCAAAGGTACGTGCGGCAAATTTTAATGAAGTTTGTCTTGGATATAATAAAGAAGAAGCAGTAGAAGAAGCACAGCGCTGTATCGGATGCAAAAATGCAAAATGCGTTCAGGGATGTCCTGTATCGATCAATATTCCAGGATTTATCGCACAGGTAAAAGAAGGAAAGATCGAGGAAGCTTATCAGGTGATTTCTGAGGCAAGCGCTCTGCCGGCAATCTGCGGACGTGTATGTCCACAGGAAAGCCAGTGTGAAGGAAAATGTATCCGTGGCATCAAAGGAGAGCCGGTTTCGATCGGAAAACTGGAACGTTTTGTAGCTGACTGGGCAAGAGAAAACGGGATCAAGCCGCCGGCGCCTGCGCAGAAGAACGGTCATAAAGTGGCTGTGATCGGCTCTGGTCCATCCGGACTGACGTGTGCCGGAGATCTGGCGAAACTTGGATATGATGTGACGATTTTTGAGGCACTGCACAAAGCGGGAGGCGTACTGGTATACGGAATTCCGGAGTTTCGTCTTCCAAAAGATGAGGTAGTGGAAAAAGAAGTAGAAAATGTAAAATCTTTAGGCGTAAAGATTGAGACGAACGTTGTAATCGGAAAATCGACGACAGTGGATGCTTTGATGGAAGAAGAAGGATTTGAAGCAGTCTTTATCGGATCAGGAGCAGGACTTCCAATGTTTATGGGAATCCCGGGAGAAAATGCAAACGGCGTATTTTCAGCAAATGAATATTTAACCCGTAATAATCTGATGAAGGCATTCCGCGACGATTATGATACCCCGATCGCAAAAGGCAAGAAAGTGGCTGTTGTCGGCGGCGGAAACGTAGCGATGGATGCCGCAAGAACAGCGCTCAGATTAGGAGCCGAAGTCCATATCGTATACCGCAGAAGCGAGGCAGAGCTTCCGGCACGTGTCGAGGAAGTGCATCATGCAAAAGAAGAAGGAATTATTTTTGACCTTTTGACAAATCCAAAGGAGATTTTAGTAGATGACAACGGATGGGTCAAAGGAATGAGATGTATCCGAATGGAATTAGGAGAACCGGACGCTTCCGGAAGACGCAGACCGATCGAAATTCCGGGCTCTGAATTTGAGTTAGAACTGGATACGGTAATCATGGCTCTTGGAACGTCTCCAAACCCGCTGATCTCTTCTACGACAATTGGTCTGGATACCAATAAAAGAAAATGTATCATTGCAGATGAGGAAACCGGAAAAACTTCCAAAGAAGGCGTATATGCCGGAGGAGATGCCGTGACAGGAGCAGCGACGGTAATTCTTGCTATGGGAGCCGGAAAAGCAGCGGCAAAAGGAATTCATGAATTCTTATCACAGAAAGAGAAATAAAACAGAGAGAAGACAGAGGGATACTGAAAAAAGGCAGTGCCCTCTGTATTTCTTTCGGTATTTTTTTCAGATCATTTCGATCCTATGAGAATCAGACGGCTGTTTGAAAAAGCTGTAAAAAAAGAGGAGGAAAAAAGTATGGTGACACATATTGTATTATGGAATTATCTCGATTCATTAAGTGAAGAACAAAAAAAAGAGGCAGGACAAAAGATAAAAACAGATCTGGAAAGACTGCCATCGGTGATACCAGGCGTTGTATCTTTGAAAGTAAGATTAAATGAAATGCCGTCGAGCACAAGAGATCTTGCTCTGTTTGTCGAGTGCGAATCAGAAGAAGCGCTGAAACGGTATGCCGTTCATCCGGAACATTTAAAAGTGGTAGAATATATCAAGACCGTAACCTGCAACCGGACGGCATTTGACTATTAAAATGAAGATTACATTGATTGTTGTAGGGAAAATCAAAGAGAAGTATTTTACCGATGCGGTAAAAGAATATGCAAAAAGGCTAACACGCTATTGCAAACTGGAGATTGTAGAGCTAGAGGATGAAAAGACGCCTGACCGGGCAAGCGAAGCAGAAGAAGTGCAGATTAAGAAAAAAGAAGGAGAGCGTATCTTAAAAGCGGTGAAAGACGGCACTTATACGATTGCGCTTGCGATCGAGGGAAAGAAGATGACATCGGAACAGTTCGCAAAAAAGATCGAAACGCTTGGCATCCAGGGAAAGAGTCAGATTAACTTCGTAATCGGAGGTTCTTTGGGACTGGATGAGCGTGTCCTAAAAAATGCCGAAGAAAAGATCAGTTTTTCAGATATGACATTTCCGCATCAGCTGATGCGTGTGATTTTGTTAGAACAGATTTACCGTGGATATCGAATTATTTATAATGAGCCATATCACAAGTAAGAGCAGTTTTTGGGATTTGGGAATGAAAACTGATTTTTAGAAAGAAAAGAAGAGAAATAGAGAAAAAAGAAGAAGATAAAAGTAAGAGAAAGGACAGGGATTTTTGTGACAAGCAAGATAACGAGAGAAGAAGCGTTAAAGCTGTTAAGAGAATATAATAAGGAAGCATTTCATATTCAGCATGGACTGACAGTAGAGTACGTTATGCGCTGGTATGCAAAAGAAATGGGATATGGAGAAGACGAAGAATACTGGGGAATTACGGGACTGTTACACGATATTGATTTTGAACAGTATCCACAACAGCACTGTCAAAAAGCACCAGAGCTGCTTAGAAAAGGAGGAGTCGGAGAGGATATGATCCATTCGATTTGTTCTCATGGATACGGAATTTGCAGCGAGGAAGAACCGGTTCATGAGATGGAAAAAGTACTTTTTGCCGTAGATGAACTGACAGGACTGATCGGAGCGGCAGCTTTAATGCGTCCGTCAAAAAGTGTGATGGACATGGAGGTTTCCAGCATCAAGAAAAAGTTTAAGGATAAGAGATTCGCGGCGGGATGTTCCCGAGAGATCATAAAAAAGGGAGCAGAACAGCTTGGATGGGATATGAATGAATTGTTTGAAAAGACCATCTTAGCAATGCGCTCCTGTGAAGAGACGGTACAAAAAGAAATGACAGAATTGGGATATTAAATAGAATGGCACATCTGCATTTTTCGATCAGGCTTGAAACATGACAGCCATGTCAAAACAATCATATATTTGATAGGCAAAATACCTTTTCGGTATTTCTGACAATGAAAGATAGGCATTGGACATCAGAAGAAAAAAAGAGATATACTATAGAAGATCAAAGATCAGGTCTATCCTATAAGTTTTTCTTATCTATAATATTGAAAATGGAAATTGTTCCGAAATTATCTTTTATAATAAAATAGACATGATCAAGGAAATTGAAGTTTGGAGAAGTTCCTGCAATACTGAAATACTGCATAAGAGTTAACAGAAAGAAGCAAGACAGAAGAGGAGGAACAAGCCTATGAAAAAATGTATCGATTGTTTTGGAGCAGAAATGAATGACTGTAAACGATGCATGGAACAGATGACGGACTTCGAATTAAAAGAAAGAAGAAAAGAGAAAAGATTAAAAGACATGGGCGAAACAGAAAAAGAAAAGCAGAACAGAAAGGCGGATGGCAATATATGAAAAAGAAAGGAAGAATCAGTACTTATATCTTAGGTTTTTTGGCGGCGGCATTAGTCGGGGGAATGATCTATGGAAGTTTCGAACGTGATAGAATGGATCCTGTATATGATAAGATAGAGGAGCAGGTACAGGCAGCAGAAACGGAAGTACAAATATTAGCTCCAGACGAACAAGAATCGGAAACTTTGACAGAGAGTTTGACAGAAACAGCAGAATCTGAATCAAGTGAAACAGTCATGACAGAGGAATCCACTCAACAGATGGAAAATACAACCGAAGAGATCACTGAGATAGAAGAAGAGATTCTGCCTTTAGCTGCAACGCTGGATATCCAGGTGATCTTTCAGGAACCGGAACTTCCCACCGGATGCGAAAGTGTAGCACTGACGATGGTATTCAATAGTCTGGGATTTTCCCTGGACAAAACAACGATTGCAGATCAATATCTAGTATATGATGCCGAAAATCTTGCCAGAGGATATGTGGGAGATCCGTATTCCTATTATGACGCAGGAGTGTTTCCTCCAGGGCTTACAGAGACGGTAAACCGCTTTTTAAAAGAGCACAATGCAAATCTCCAGGCATATAACATAACAGGAACAGAATTTGAAGAACTGTATTCTTATATTGCAGAGGGATTTCCGGTTTTGATCTGGACAACGATGTACTATCAGGAGCCTCAGTTTTCAGATATCGTCAACCAATATCAGGGAATTTCTTACCAGTGGTATGCAAACGAACACTGCGTGGTATTAGGAGGCTATGATCTTACACAAAATACGGTGACACTGTTTGATTCTCTGCAAGGTGAAGTAGAAATCGATATACAGACCATACAATATCTTTACGATGCAATCGGACAGTATGCAGTAGTGATTCATTGACACGTTCTGCCTGTTTTTTGGCATAAAGTGTGCTGATATCATAAGTTGGCACTTTATGCCGTTTTTTTATTTCTTTCTGTCTTTGCGCTGTCACACGGAGCAGGAGAGGAACTTTTTTATTACGGAGATTGGATCAAGACGCCAGGCGTTGCTATTTGCAGCTGTAATGACGGGCTGCGTCCTGTGATTTTTAAACTGGAAGCTACTGATCAGATTTCAGAGATTGATTATGAACCCATAAAAGAATAAAACAGAAGAATTTTTTGGCAGAAGAGAAAAAACAAGGCACTGATATACAACAGTCAAAAAGACTCAATGATCAGTGCCTTGTTTTTTAGAAAAATTTAGATTATTCACCTGCAATCTCGCGGAACAGCTCTTTTGCATGCTCCACGGTAGAAGTATCCGGTATCATAACATAAGCATAAGTATTCATCGAATAAGGAATCTGGCTGTCTCCGGTTCCATCTACACTGTAAGTTGTAATCTTCCAGTCTGCATTTCCGGCTAATTGCTCCAGAATCAGCTTTAACATAAAATCATAAGGAATATTCGTGTCCACACATCCTTTGGCACTCTCCAAAATAGAAGGGAGAGAATTTAAAATAGAAGGGGAAGTAGCTTTTTCAATGATTGCTTCAATCACAGCAAGCTGATTTCTTCCTCTTTGGCGGTCTCCGGTAGGGAAAGCGTAGCGTTCGCGGCAGAAAACAAGAGCCGCCTCTCCGTCAAGTTGATTGATGCCCTCTGTAAAATGATAACCTCCGGCTTCAAACTTATATTCCGACTCTACTTCAATGCCGCCTAAGGCATCAATAATATCAACAAATCCCGTAAAGTTGATATGGAAATAATAGTCAATATCGATGTCATAGAGCATGGCAAGCGTATCAACACTGACTTGCACACCGTAAATTCCGGCATGGGTCAGTTTATCCGGAACACCGTTTGAAATGGAAAGCGGAACGTAATAGTCACGCGGCGTAAAAACTAAAAGGACTTCATGTGTGGCAGTATTGACGCGGGCAATAATATTGACGTCATTTCTCGTCTGATCGGATAAAGTCTCCTCACGGGTATCGCTGCCTCCCAGATAGATTGTCACGACATCCCCCTCGACTGCGGAAGTCACATCGGCAGAAGACTCTGTAGCTGTCTCAAGCTGAGATTCTTCACTTTGAAGTTCAGACGCATGTACCTGAATATGGGAGAACACCGTCAGAAAAATACCGCAGATGATCAGCAGAAAAATACTTAAAATATCCCACAAAACAGATCTTTTTTCATGGGAATGTATGATAGTTTGAATAGACATATCAGACATATAAACCTCCTATCCCAAAATCATTCAAGTTTTTGTTGTAATTATACTGTAATTTAAGAAGAATGTCCAGTCTTAGAAAAAAGAAAAAGATAGGGATGAATGGTAGGAAAATGGGATAAATGGCAGTGGAAGATGAAAAAAAAGTAAGGTATACTGATAAAGATGGAAAAATATTACATTTCTATTGCTCAAATAAGATAAAGCGGGTGAGAAGTAAGACAAAGTAGGTGAAAAGTATGAAAATTGCGATCTGTGATGATAATAAAGAAGATTGCAAAAAATTAAAGGAAGATCTGATTACTGTCTGGAATGAAAAGGAGATCGATGAGTATTATAATGGACAAAGTTTGATTTACCGGATAGAAGACGGAGAAAATTATGACGTAATATTTTTAGATATTTTCCTTGAGGAGACAGATGGAATTAAGCTGGGAAGGCGGATTCAGCAAATTTACCGGGGGGGGGGTAAACCGGAACTTGTATTTGTAAGCAACAGCAGAGAATTTGGTCCCGAAGCCTTTGAACTAAATGCCCTGTATTATTTTGTAAAGCCTTACGAAAAAGAAATGCTAAGAGAAATCAAGAAGCGACTTCAAAACAAGCAGGTATCTAAAGTAGAAATTTATGATTCTAAAAGCCGGCAGAAACAAGAGATTCCATATCAGAAAATTACTTACATAGAGAGCGTACATAATTACCTACATATTCATTTAACAACAGGAATGACGGTGAAAGTCAGAGGAAGTCTTCAGACATTTGCGGAAAATCTGGATGAACGTTTTTTGCGTATTAACAGAGGAATCATTGTAAATATGGAAGCGGTAGAAAAAATGAATCTGGATTCTTGTGAAATCGAAGGGCTCGTCTTTATGTTAAGCAGAAGACAAAGGGCAGAAAAGCGGCGGAAATATAACGATTATATTTTTAAATATTATATGGATAAGAGATAGCAAGAAACAGACTATGGAACACTTAGTGATCTATGAATATGGAGTCAGACAATGTATAGGATATATGCTCCAGATTATACCGATTGTGTTTTTGCTTTATGCACCGCACAGTCAGGAAAATATGCGTTTCCCCAAAAAAAGATGATAGGTCTTCTGACAACAGGATATCTCCTTTTAAGTACAGGAGCAGGAATTTTTCTGGCAAGGCTGTTTGCATCAGACGTAACAGGAAATACACTTAGAGGGATAGGAAACCTGATTTTCGGAGTCGATTTATTGATTGGAACAATCCTTTACTTTATCAGTCTTAAAAAAAACGTGAAAGGAAAAATACTGTTCTACATGCTGATTTTCCAGTATGGAATTGTGATGTACAGCATCAGTGAAATCGGTACGAAATTTTTTAATAAAGTCTTAGAAAAAGGAGATAATCCTTATTCGAGAAATGCACTGATTATTTACAGTATTTCCACAGCGGCAACGTTTCCTTTTATGTATTGGTTTGTAAATAACAAAAACATACAGGAAGCTGTAAAAGTTGACAAAAAGAAACTGAATTTTGTTACATATTGTTCCTTTTTTATTTTGCTGTTAACCTTTGTGAGTCTTCAGATGGAAATAGGACTGAACGGTCTTGTATCTTCAAAAAGAGCAAAGATCTATGAAGGGATATGGCTGAGCTGTTCCTTAATCAGCAATCTGATCCTGTATGTAATCTATTTTGGATGTTTGTTTCTGGAAAAAGAAAAAGAAAAGATCCATTCCAGACTGACAGCGTATGAATTCCAGTATGAAAATATGCGTTCCAAAATGGAAAAAGAAAGAAGACGCAACCACAATTTGCGCCATCATTTCCGTACATTAAGTACAATGGCAAAAAACGGTCAGAATGAAGAACTGCAAAAATATATCAGTGATTATCTGGGCGATATGGATGAGATGGAAAACCGAAAAATTTCGGTCAATCCTATTATCAACGATGTTCTCAGCTACTATGTAGCACAGGCAGAGAACAGTAAAATTCGGACGGAATTTAAAATTCAAGTGAAAGAAACGTATCCGTTCAACATAAGAGACATGACAGTCCTTTTGGGAAATGCCATGGAAAATTCTTTAAAGTCATGTGAAGAATGCCAGGAACTAGATCCTTATATCAGTGTGAAAATCTGCCAATATAAAAAAAGTATTCTGATTAAAATTGAAAACAGCATCCATCCGCAGAAAAAAAGTATGCAGAAAAAGGATAAAGGATATGGGCTGGAAAGCATTGATATGATTGCCAAAAAATATGAGGGAAGCATGGAAGCATGGCAGGAAGAAGACCGATTCATTTTAAGAGTCGTATTAAATATTTCAGACTTAGATGAAAAAGGGGAAAAAGAATGAGACTAAAAGATGGACTGATCCTTCGGGAAGTTGCCGGACAGTATGTGATTGTACCAACCGGGAAAAGAGTAAAAGAAGTGACATCGATCGTATATATTTCTTCTTCGGCAGCGTACCTTTGGGATTACATGAAAGAACACGAATTTGAAAAAGAAGATCTGGTGCAAAGAATTATGGAACACT
>CALWCS010000078.1 GCA_944376425.1 uncultured Lachnospiraceae bacterium
GCTTTATGAAAACATTGAAAAACTGATTCAGTACGGATTAAAAACCGGATTAATCACAAAGGACGATGTCAGCTATTCCACAAACCTTTTGCTGGATTTATTTAGACAGGATGATTTTGAAAAACCGGAAGTTGACACAGACCATTTGGATTTGGAGGAAATCTTAAAAAATCTGTTGGATTATGCTTACGAAAACGGAATTTTAAAAGAAAACAGCGTTGTATACAGAGATTTGTTTGACACCCGTATTATGAACTGTCTGATGCCGCGTCCAAGCGAAGTCATCCAGAAGTTTCATACGCTGTATGAAAAATCCCCAAAAGAGGCAACGGATTATTTCTATCAATTAAGTCAGGACAGTGATTATATCCGTCGTTACCGCATTAAGAAAGATCAGAAATGGTCTGTTGAGAGTCCCTATGGAAAAATTGATATCACGATCAATCTTTCCAAACCTGAAAAAGACCCGAAAGCGATCGCTGCTGCAAAACTTGCCAAACAGAGCGGTTATCCAAAATGTCTGCTGTGTAAAGAAAATGTAGGATATGCCGGACGTGTCAACCATCCTGCAAGACAGAATCATCGTATCATTCCAATTCGTATCAATGACAGTGACTGGGGCTTTCAGTATTCCCCTTATGTCTATTACAACGAACACTGTATCGTATTTAACGGAGAGCATACGCCGATGAAGATCGAACGAAATACATTTGTCAAATTGTTTGATTTTATCAAACTGTTTCCTCACTATTTCATCGGTTCCAATGCCGATCTGCCGATCGTAGGAGGCTCTATCTTAAGCCATGATCACTTCCAAGGCGGAAATTATCAATTTGCAATGGCAAAAGCTCCAATTGAGCAGCACTTTACGATTTCAGGCTATGAGGATGTAGAAGTCGGTATCGTGCACTGGCCATTATCTGTCATCCGTATCCGTTCTGTGGATGAAAAAAGACTGATCGATCTTGCCGATCACATCTTAAAAACTTGGAGAAGCTATACCGACGAAGCAGCCTTTATTTTTGCCGAGACAGATGGGGAACCGCATAATACGATCACACCGATTGCCAGAAAGGTCCAAGATACGTTTGAGCTTGATCTGGCTCTGCGCAACAACATCACAACAAAAGAGCATCCGCTTGGTGTGTATCATCCGCATGCTGCTCTTCATCATATCAAAAAAGAAAATATCGGTCTGATCGAAGTTATGGGACTGGCCGTACTTCCTGCAAGATTAAAGACGGAGATGGAAATGCTTGCCGATGCTATCTTAAACAAAAAAGATATCCGTGCAGACGAGGCACTCGAAAAACATGCCGACTGGGTAGATGAATTTCTTCCAAAATACGAATCCATCACAGAACAAAATGTACATAGCATCTTAGAAGAAGAAATCGGACATGTATTCACAAAAGTTCTCGAAGATGCGGGCGTATATAAATGTACGCCGGAAGGACGAGAAGCATTTGGAAGATTTATCCAGACTTTATAACAGCTACATGTCCTGCCGGGACAAATTTTCCTCTATTTGGCTGTCATATCCTTGCATCGCTTTTTTCGTTTAAAAGAAAGACCGTGTGAGATAAAAAGAAGTTTTCCTGCCTGTATAGTCAGGAAAGCTTCTTTTTTAACTTTATATTAGAATTTCTTATCTTTTTATTCCATTTTTTCTTCTGTATTCCTGGGCAGAAATTCCATAATATTTCTTAAATACGTTAGAAAAATAAGAAATTGTCTTATATCCTGCTTCTTCACTGATATCTGCTATTTTTTTATCAGTAAAATTCAGTAATTTTTTCGCTTTTTCCATCCGTACCTGAATCAGCATCTTCCATACCGTGCAACCTATCTCTTTTTTCATCGCTGCATTGAGCCGGTTAATATTTGTTCCAAAATGTTCCGCGATATTTTCAGCACTTAAATCACTGTTGCTATAATGCTGATAAATATACAAAATTGTCTTTTTTACTAAATCAGAATATTGCTTTTTTCCTTCTTCCTCTAAAATATAAATGAGTACCGAATAGCGGTCTTTTAGCCATGTAAAAATTGACAATGCATCATTCCAAAGTGATTTGGCATCTTCATTATAAACTTCAAACATAACTTTACTTCTAGGATCTACAATTCTTTTATGATAATCCATCAGAACAAGCCCATACGCATACGTCAGTTTTTCAAAATTCTGATAATCTTTTTGACCGATCAGTTTTCTGTACTGACGATCCATCTGGCGAAGCAATTCGCTAAAACATCTGCTTTCTATCAAAACCGTAATCTGTTCATACGTAATCATCTGGATTTCTTCTGTAGGTTTTCTGAGCATATCATGATATAAAACTGCGGAAGACGGATAGAAATATCTCTGACAAAACAGCTCTCTTTTCTCCCAGTATTGCTCCAGACATCTGATAATATGAGCATTCTCAGATATCACTAAAACAGAAAGATTTTTCTGGTATTTTTTTAGAAAATTTTCTTTTATTTCGTACGAAGTATCTATAATATCTTTTCCTGAGCGCGATAAAACCAGATAGGAATAGGCATCTAATTTTAATACTGCTTCTGTTTCCTCATACTGGTAAAAGAATTCTTTGACTTCAATTTCCTTGATTTCCGGTACATTAATAGGAATCAGGCGTTCTATAACCGGAAGAAAATGCTCTTGTTCTACGAGTCGTATGTCATACTGTTTCGGAAAGCATTGAAAAAAAATACTTCTTCTTTCTTCTCTGATCTTCATTTGATCACTTAAAAAATAGGTCAAGTTGCCTTCTGCAATATAATGGTTTTCTCTTCGGCGATTTTGGAGCAGTTCCTTAATGTCCAGCAGTTTCTCTGTTACTTCTCCTTTTTTTGTCTCGTGCTTTAAAATATAATCATAAACTCCCAGATTTAAAGCAGACCGGACATAAGAAAATTCTTCATAACCCGAAAGAAGAATCACCACTGTCTCCGGCGCTATCTGTTTAATTCTTCGGGTCAGTTCCAGTCCATCCATATTTGGCATCTGAACGTCAGTCATAACCAGCTGCGGATGTATCTTTTCAAATTCTTTCAGTGCAAATGCTCCATCCATCACGGAACAGACTAATTCATATCCATATTTTTTCCAATCTATCAGTTTCGAAAAATATTCTGACGATACTTTGTTGTTTACTGCTAACATGACCTTTATCATCGAATTCTCACCTTCTGTCTTTTATTTTAGATTTCTATGGTTCCTCACTTTTTCTTTCATAATTTCATCATATTTTATGATTTTTTGCAAGTTTTTTCTATAATTTATAATTTTTTTCCAAATATTTCCAAAAACACTCTCAAAACATTTCCATAGAAATTTCCAAAAAGGTATTGCATCTTTTTATTTTTGTGTTAAAATACTTTGATAGTCAAACTTTTGAACCATATAGAATTTTCTAGCAATAAAATCAGGAGGATTTCTTATGATTGTCGAACCTAAAGTCAGAGAATTTATCTGTACCACTGCTCATCCGACCGGTTGTCAGAAAAATGTAGAGCATCAGATTTCTTATATTAAATCAAAACAGTTTCCGCAGGGAGCAAAAAAAGTACTGGTTATCGGTGCTTCCACCGGATACGGTCTTGCTTCACGCATCACTGCAGCTTTCGGATGCCATGCTGCTACAATCGGTATTATGTTTGAACGACCTGCCACCGGAAAACGTACTGCCACTCCAGGCTGGTACAATACTGCTGCTTTCGAAAAAGCTGCCATCTCAGAAGGACTCTATGCAAAATCTATTAACGGCGATGCATTTTCTGTTGAAATAAAAGAAAAAACGATTGATTTAATCCGAAAGGATTTAGGAGAGGTGGATCTTGTTATCTACAGTCTGGCTGCTCCTAGACGTACCACAGCGGACGGTACCACGTATTCTTCTTGTCTGAAAACGATCAATTCCACCTTTACAGAAAAAAATCTGGATCTGAAAAATAATACGATCACGCAAAAAAGTGTGGAACCTGCCACACCGGAAGAAGTAGAAGGAACCATTAAAGTTATGGGCGGTGAGGACTGGATGGACTGGATTTCTGCTCTTTCAAAAGCCGGCGTGCTTGCAAAAGGCGCAGTCACTATCGCTTATTCTTATATCGGTCCTAAAGTGACATATCCGATTTACTTTGACGGAACGATCGGACAGGCAAAACGTCATCTCATTCAAACAGCTTCTGAAATTTCAGCCGCTTTTTCGGATGTAAAAGCTTACATTTCTGTCAACAAAGCGCTCGTTACACAGGCAAGTTCCGCTATCCCGATTGTTCCGCTTTATTTTGCTATTTTATATAAAGTGATGAAAGAGCAAGGAACTCATGAAGGATGCATCGAGCAGATCAGCCGTCTGTTTCACGATAAATTATTCCAGCCGGAAATTCCTGTTGACGAAAGCGGGCTGATCCGTATGGATGATTGGGAACTGGATCCGTCGGTCCAGGAAAAAGTTATGAAAATCTGGGACGAAATTTCTACGGAAAATCTCATGACACTTTCTGATATCGAAGGATACTGGGAAGATTTCTATCATATGTTCGGTTTCCACTTTGACGGTGTCGATTACGGAAAAGACGTCGATATCGATGTGCCGGTTCCAAGCCTTTCCTAAAAAGACTGAGAGGATCAATTTTTTATACAGCAAAAACCGTATTCCATTCTTATTCTGAATTTGATCGGAATACGGTTTTCTTTTACGTTTCTCTTTGGGCACGGTATTGTTCTACATTTTCTTTTGTAATGCAGGTTACATCTGTAAAAATTTCTTTTGTCTGTGTTCCTTCTTTATATTCCTTTAAAAATTTTACTGCCTGATATCCCATATCAAATCCGTCCTGTACAATCACCCCCGCATACAGTCCATTTTCCACAAAATTTAAGGCTGAGATCACATCAAATCCTACAATTGTCAAATCTTCCTGATTTTCCTGATTCTCCAAAAGCACTCCAATCTGTACGGAAGAAGTCGCTTCTGCACAAAAAACAGCGTTGATTTGAGGATAATCTTGTCTCAGACTTTTAAAACTATCCTGAATTTTTACTTTATCGCCCTCTCCTTCAATGACTGTTACCAATTCCATCTCCGGTTCCTCTTCAATGATATCGCAAAATCCTCGAAGCCGCTCTTTTTGATTTGCTGAATTCATCTGCGAGATAAAAACCGCAATATCTGCCTTACCTTCTGTCTCATCTCGGATCTTCTGTGCAGCAAGTTTCCCTGCCTCATAGTTATCCGATCCGATATAACACGTCCGTCCGCTTTCCTTAGAATCCGTATCCACCAATACTACCGGTATGTTCTGATCCACAATTTCTCTGATTGTCTCATTTACTTCTTCCGAATAAGGTTCTCCGATTGTAATAACGCCGTCTGCCTGCATATAGGAAATCTTTTTCAGAAGATGAATCTGCTCTTCTATATTAAATCTGTCCATCTCATTATATTTTGTGCTCGTTCCGAATTCTTCATCTGCCGCCTCCATTCCCCGCCTGACATCTGCCCAATAGTAAGTTCCCGGATTGATCACACATACAAATCTCGGAGCCTCTTTATTGTAAGTACGCTCTGGCTCATACAGAAAAATAACGAGCAAAACTCCGAGCATTACCGTGATCATTCCAACCGTGACCATTGCTTTTTTCAATCTTTTTCCTCCTGACAAAATAATTTTTTCTTTCTCTGCCTGATCCTTTTTCATCCAAAGCGAAAAAGAGCCATCGCCCTTTTATCGGATTATAATCCAGACAATGACTCTATTTCTATTTTTTCTTTATTTTGCCGTCATCAGATCCACCATTTTTTGATCATCTAAGACTTTAAACTGACTGTTTACATCAAATACCATCGTTCCATTTTCCACTTCAGAATATGGTTTCCATTCCAGTCCTTCTTGGCTTGGATCACCGGTGTATGCAAAATTCACCCATGCCTGTGCCACAACATCCTGCATGTCGAGACATTCCTGTGTTCCTCCTGTTGCAATTGTCAGTTCCGGCAGTTCTACATTATGAAATACATAAATTAATTCTGCACAGTGGAACGGTGTCACTCCTCCGTTTACTGGTGCCTCAAACGCAAACAGATAATTATATACCGGTGCTGTTGCGCTTTCTATCTTGTTTTCGAGTGCTGAGCGTACATTGTTCCGGTAAGAAGGTGCGTAGAAGTAAGCATCAGCCGTCTTTTTCTCTGGGAAGAGACGATTAAATTCTTCAATGATTTCGTCTGCATTTTCTCCGTACATTTCAGTCAAGTTCGCATACGTCTCTTCTTCGCTCCACTCATTCTTTCTTCCGTCGCCGATAAATACCGTACTGCTTCTTTCACTGAAATTTGTTCCCGCAATAAATGGAATTTCCGCTGCAAAGTCGCAGTATTCTTCCATCACATATTCATTATCCTGCAATGGTCTCCAGCTGATATTTCTTCCGACTTCTTCTTTTACTGTTGCCAGTGCTGCATCTGCTGCCTCCAGCAGGTCTTCATACGGAATTTCTTTTAACTGATCTACTTCTGACTCATCAAGTCCCAGATTTTCTAATGTCAGCTCTGTAATTTTTAAAGATTCTTCCTCTAAAAGTACGCTTGCCGTTCCACTGCTTTCGGCAATTGCTTTGTGGAACAGTCCCTCTGCTTCCGGCATGTGCATCAAAGTCACGACTTTTCCGGAACCGCCTGACTGTCCAAAAATAGTTACATTGCCAGGATCTCCTCCAAACTGCTCAATGTTGTCCTGTATCCATTCCAATGCCGCTACAATATCTGCCATTCCTGTGTTTCCTGAGTTTTCATATTCTTCTCCGTATTCTGAGAGATTGAGACATCCTAACACATTGAGTCTGTGGTTTAATGTCACCACTACAACATCTCCAAACTCACTTAAATTCTTTCCGTCATATGCAACTGTTTCATTGGATGCGCCATTTGAAAATGCTCCTCCGTGCAGAAATACCATAACCGGTTTTTTTGCTGTTTCATCAAGATGCTGTGTCCAGATATTTAGATACTGGCAGGTTTCGTTAGATGGATAATAACGATGCGGCCATACAAATTCGTCTGAAGATACTTCTGTCATTTTATTCGTGGGGCATACTGCTCCATATACCTGTGCATCTTTAACGCCTTCCCAAGGTTCTACAGGCTGAGGCTGTCCAAATCGTTCTGCTGTCGCATATTGAATTCCAAGAAACGAATACGTATTCTCGTTCATAAATCCTCTGAGTTTTCCCCCTTCTACTTCCACAATCGGAGGATTCATCGAATCGTATACCACCGCTTCTTCTGCATACACACTGAATCCCGATACTGTCATGCATGCTGCTGCTGCAACTCCAAACGCTCTTGATAACCATTTCTTTTTCTTCATTTTGTTACCTCCCTTACTCTTTTCTTTTTCGTTTTGGTATCTTTATTGTATCATTCTTTTTTCAGTATGTAATTTCACCATTTTTGGTATCCGCTTTCTTTTTTTGTTATTTTTCTCTATTTTCTCTATGGATTATGAATAATCTTGTCATCTTTTCTATTAGACTGATCTGTTCTTATATAAAACTGTAAGCGGCGAACATCAAAAATGCCTTGCAATCTCTGAATTAATCAAAGATTGCAAGGCTCGATTTATAGAGTATTTGCGATCCATGCAAAGCCAAACAGTTACTCTATGTTTTATCATATCCCCAAGGATTCTAAGTATTGCTCCGCACTTTTAAATCCGATATCCTTTTATTCATCAAACGGAATATTTCCAACCGGCGCCCATTTTACGCCAGGTTTTTTTCTTGTGATCGCTTCTACATTTTCCTGTGCTTTTTTCGGATCATTCACCCAGGTACGATAAAATTCAAACTGGCATTCCGGTTCTCCATAGCGCTCTTCTTTCGAATTCAATGTTCCTGTATATCCTCTATGTAACAGTTTATACAAATGATTCTGTGACTGCCAGTTTTCTCTCGCATCACGAATCGCACTGACAGACAATTCTGCATACTGATAACTATTTTCCTCTGTTCCGCACATTCCAAGCGTATGTCCGTCAAAACCTGTAATCGAGGAATGTCCAAAATAAGAATAAACTCCGTCATTGCCTGTTGCGTTTGCCACTGCTGCATATACATTATTACACCATGCCATAACCGGAACCAGTTTCACTTCCTCATCACATGCCGGATACATATATCCCTGTGAACGGACAATCAATTCAGCGCCTCTCATGGCACAGTCACGCCAGATTTCCGGATAATTTCCATCATCGCAGATAATCAGACTGATTTTTAAGCCTTTCGGTCCTTCTGTCACATAAGTGCGATCTCCCGGATACCATCCCTCAATCGGAGTCCATGGACACATTTTCCGATATTTCTGAACAATTTCTCCTTTATTGTTGATCAGAATCAAGGTATTATACGGCACTTTTTTCGGATGTTCTTCATGCAATTCACCTGTAATCGAAAAAACTCCCCAGACATTATTCTCAATACATGCTTTGGAAAAAATTTCTGTCTCCGGTCCTGGAACTGTTGTCGAAAGACTCATCATTTCGTCAAAATCATATAAGATTCCATGTGTGCTGTATTCTGGAAAAATAACCAGATCAAGTCCCGGAAGACCTGCTTTTAATCCCTTGATATACTCTGCAATTTTATTGCAATTTTCCATAATTTCCTCTTTTTTATGAAATCTTGGCATTTTATAATTTACAACTGCTACGCCTACTTTATCGCCGCTGCAAGAAATATCACCATGTGTCATACCAATTCCTCCTATCTATATTTGAAACAGGAACCGACAACTTTTTATACTGTTTCGTATTCACTGCACATAAAAAGGACACCATGAAATTTTTCCACTCCATTGTGTCCTGATAAATTTTTTCTATTCTCCTGTTTTTCATTAAGGCTGTACAACACTTAATATGTTCTTTATTATAACCTTCCTTTTTCTTTCTGTAAATTCAAAATATTTAGGTATTTGTCTAAAATATTTAGATATTCTCTAAAATAGAACTGCATTTTTTCGATACTGAGCCATTGTCTCACCAGTCTGTCTGTGAAAAATCTGTCCAAAATATCTTGTATTCTCATAGCCTATTGCTCTCGCAATCTCTCCTGACTCCATTTGTGTCTCTGCAAGCATCTTTTTTGCACACTCCACTTTAAATTTTGTCATATAGTTCATCAGTCCTATGCCCAATTCCTGTTTAAACTGATGGCTTAAATACGTCTTATTTACATAAAACCGTTCAGAAATCTCTGATAGACAGCATTTTTCTTTGGGATGATTCAGAATAAAACTACAGACCTTTTCAATCATCTCATTTTTTCCTGTATAGGTAAACATTGCAATATTTGTTCTCATCTGTTTTATTTCAGTTTCAAAAACTTCTTTTTGTATTTGTTCTTGTCTTTGTATCCCGTTTGTCTGATTTTTCCTTATAGTAATCTGGGAAATCCAAGGTTTTTTTCTTTCTACTTCCTCTAAAATTTCTCCATAAAGTGCTCTCAGATAATCACCTGTTTCCCGTTCATCCGCCAGTTCTTTTTCTTCTATCAGCTGTTCTATTTTTTCACTCCATACTGCTTCTTCATCCTGTATAAAAGACCTCACGATTTCCTTTTCTTTCTTCCAATCTCTATCTTTTTTCTTCGAACCGAGGTATTTTAAAATGCGATTTAAAACAGATTCCAGATATTTTTCTTTGACAGGTTTTACCATGTAGTCAAATGCTCCTAAAATCATTCCCTGATGTGCATACTCAAAGTTAGCGTCTTCGCACAATAAAATCACACAATCTGCAAGATGACTGTTTTGAATATTTTTTAATAATTCCAGTCCATCCATCAACGGCATTCGGATATCGGTCATCACAATCTGGAATGGTTGTTTTTCTAAACGTTCCAAAGCTTCTGTGCCGTTTTGGGCTTCTGCACTGATTTGAAATTCAGAAAACTTCTTCCATATTGGCAAATGTCTTATCTTGCTTCTTAAAATTTCACAGTCATCTACTATCATAATATCATACATAGATTCACCTCTGTCTTTCTATTGTTTCCATCGTTCTATAGTTCTTTTTTCTTCTCTTTCAGCGATATTTGAAAATAAAAAAGGCAATGATACTTTCTGCATCATTGCCCTTTGATATTTCATTTTATATCACTGTATTTTTTATTTGTCAATCTTTTTCCTCCCGGCAAGCGCGCAGGAAACGGAAAGTGCCATTTCTAAAGCAATTTCTGAGGTACTGATATCGATCCACTCTTCCATTGTATGGGCTCCTCCTCCACGAAAAAATCCTGCACAGACAGCCGGTATTCCAATCGAAAGCGGTATATTGCAGTCTGTGGATGCTTTTCCTTTTTTCGGACAAATACCACTGATTTTTCTTATTTCCTCCCGACATATTTCACTGAGCATCTCAATCTTTGTTTGATCTGCATTTTGCATGCACGGACGTTCTCCCACTATTTTGCACTCAATCGTCACGTCTTTTATTTTCTGAATTTCTTTGAGACACTCTTCTAAATACATTTTGCACTTTTTTAGTTCTTCTGCTGAATCAGACCGATATTCAAACAGCATTTCTGCCTTTGGAGCGATCGTATTGACTGACGTTCCTCCCTGAATGACTCCTGCATTGTATGTGGTACATCCTTGTGTCCGATACCGGTAGAGCCGTTCAATTAATTTTGCCAACACCCACACAGCGTTTGTCTCTCCAAAATCTGCAAAAGAGTGTCCGCCGGGTGTGCATACTGCAATCTTATACCTCACTGACCCGATACATTCCGTATAAATTTGATCTCTGTACAGATCAAAAGCAATGACTCCAGATACTTTATCGGCATATCTTTGCATCAGCGCACTGCATCCCTCCAGATTTCCCAGTCCCTCTTCACATGTATCAATGGCAAGCAAAATCCCCTGTTCTAAATCAGGCTCCTGTTCTTTTAAAAATTTTGCCAAAAACAGCATCAATACAACATTTGCTGTATTATCCCCTATTCCTGGACAGTTCCATATCGTTCCTTCTTTTTTTATCTGCAAAGGTACAGTATCTTCAAAGACAAGATCCATATGAGCAATAAACAAAAGATTTTGTTTTTCTTCTTTTAACCGGTACGGAATTACCAGATTTCCCTTTTCGTCACTTTGAGATACTATTCCAAACTGCTCCAGCCATCTTTGGCAATATTCTCTTCTTTTTTCTTCTCTGTGCGAAGGAGCCGGAATCTGTGAAAGTTCTTCCAGCGTCTTCTGCAAAAAAGCATTGTTTTTCCGTGCGAATTGTTTGATTTTAGATTCCTGCTGTACCATATGTCCCATACTTATCGGATTCCTTTCTCATTTTATGTATTTTCTCTATTTTAACCGACCGTTATCCGGCAAAGTAACCTTGATTTTCTTTACCATACCTCACTTTTTTTATCCTGTCAAATCCTCATAGAAAATAATGGTTTCAGGAATCTGTCTGTGCAGAATGGTCAGCTTTTGTACGCCGACCGTGGTCACGCAGCGACATTTTTCATGTACATCTGCGGATTTCATTCATAATTTTCTATTGCATTTCCGAAGACAAAGTTTCCTATCTGTAAAAAAGAGAAGCATCCTTCTCTTCCATATGACCATTCATATCTTTTTTAGGATGCTTCTCTTTTCTTTTATTATTTTACTTTATTTTTTTAAGATATCCGTCAATGTTTTGTCCTTTGGCGATTTTATTTTCTGCCAGCTCTTAGTCTAACATCAGACTGATCAAAGTTTCATCATTGAGAATTGTACATCCGCTTTCTACGTCAAATCTCATGATATTCTTTTCTTCTTCTGTGTATGGTTTCCACTCTAGATTATCCTGGCTTGGAGAACCTGTCTTTGCGAAGTTTACCCATGCGCCTGCTACCTGATCCTGAAGTCTGTATGCATCTTCCGTTCCGCCTGTAGCGCGTGTGATAATCGGAATTTCTACATTGTGGAATGCATAAATCAGTTCTACGCAGTGGAATGCTGTTGTACCTCCATTTACCGGCGCTTCATAGCTAAACAGATAGCTGTATACCGGTGCATTGGTACTCTCTAATTTACTGCTCAGTGTATTCTCCACACTGCGTCTGTTTGATGCTGCATAGAAATAAGCATCTGCTGCTACTTTATCCGGAAATACTTTTGCAAATTCTTCTGCAATTGCTTCTGCATTATCTCCATAATCTTCTTCCAGATGCGCCATCACTTCTTCCTCTGTCCACTCGTTCTTCCGTCCGTCACCGATTTTTAGTGTACTTCTCTGTTCACTGAATACAGATCCTACCATCAGAGGAACGTCTGCCGCCCAGTCACAGAATTCTGTTGTGACAAGATCTTCATCGATCATCGGACGCCAATTTACATTTGTTCCTGTTTCTTCACTGACCTGTGCACATGCATCCTGCGCTGCTTCGATCAGTTCATAGTACGGAACTGTCTTTAATTCTTCCACCTGTGTCTCATCCAGTCCCAGATTTGCCAGAGTATACTCTGCCACTTTCTGTCCGTTTTCTTTTGTCATATAAGAAGCGCTTCCACTTTCTACAATCGCCTTATGTACCAGTCCTTCTGCTTCCGGTGTACGCAGCAATGTCAATACTTTTCCTCCGCCGCCTGACTGTCCGAAAATCGTCACATTGTCAGGGTCTCCTCCGAATGTTTCAATGTTATCATGAATCCATTCCAATGCAGCTACTAAATCTGCAACGCCTGCATTAGCCGAATACTGATATTCCTCTCCATATGCCGACAGATCCAAAAATCCCAGTACATTTAATCTGTGATTTACCGTTACGACTACTACATCTCCGAATTCACTCAGATTTTTCCCTTCATACGCAGCGGATTCAATAGAAGATCCGTTTGTAAATCCGCCGCCGTGCAAGAATACCATAACCGGTTTTTTTGCTTCCGTATCAAGCTGCTGTGTCCAGATATTTAAAGACTGACAGTCTTCGTTCTGAATCCAGTAACGATGCGGCCATACCATCTCATCGACTCCTACTGTATCCTGAATCGGAATCGGGCAAACAGGTCCATATGCCTGTGCATCTCTGACTCCTTCCCAGGGCTCTACTTCTTCCGGCATTGCAAATCGCTCCGGTACTGTCGCATACGGAACACCTAAGAATGCATAAGTCTCTTCATCCATATATCCGCGCAATTTTCCCTGTTCTACTTCAGCAATCGGCGGATTCATCGCATCGTATTCCGCTGCTGCTGCGGGAATTGCTCCAAACATAGCTGCTGTCATGCAAGTTGCCATCATTGTTCCTACTACACGTCTCCATCTTTTCATATTTCCTGCCTCCTTTGAAATCATAAGTCTTTGAAAATCAAAAAGAATTCCCCATTTTATATATTCATTCTTTTTTCAAAAACTTATATTATTTTTTGATAATAATAGAATATCACGTCTTTTTTATTTTATCATTTCAATATCCTTGTCATTGTCATGCAATTTTTTGCTTATTTTTTCCATTTTTTTGTTTTGATTCTCTTTTTTTGTCTCGTCGTCTTCCTTGTCAGCTCACTTTTAAAGATAATGTCCCGGTAAATCCTTCTCCTTCAAACACCAGATAATTGTCCCCTGAACGAATCGTAAATTCATAATTTCCCTTTCCTGACGTTTGAATCATCTCTCTTTTTTCTGTCCGATCCTGCCAGTAAAGCACACCATTGCCCGATGTGATTTTCAGTGTATATTCTGCTGACAACTGATTTCCTGCTTCGCGTTCCAAAGCAGTTCCTCCAAATAAGATTTCTTTCCCGTTAAAATTTTCATATGTCGCTTCATACTCTCCTGTATAATGATCGCTTCCTTCTGTTTTCTCTCCTTGCAGATCCGTTTCTTTTGTCAGTGCATATTTGCTAAATGATTGCATCCAGTTATTATATCCATCTAAAATACTGTCTTTCCAGCTCTTTCCCGCCTCTATCATCCCGCATCCTGTCATACTTCCTATCAAAGTAATCAACAAGGCCAAGGCAAACAGATATCTTCCTCTTCTTTTTTTCACGAATCTTCCCCCTTTTATGCCAATTTTGTCATGACTGTCATAAGAATGATTCCGATTCCCCCTATCGTATATAAACCGTTGACAACAAGACAAATCTTCATCAGATTGTTTTGAATTTTCTGTTTCTGATAAAAAATCCCTGTAAAAACTCCGCTCAAAATCATAAATGCCATATAACAATAAATGATGATCTCCGCTGCCGGAGACTCAAGCGCCCACTGATTCATCCTTATAAGTAAAATTGTCCATGGCACTGCCATCATGACAGTGCTGATTCCCGTCACTAATTTCTCTTTCATTTTCTCTATCTCCTTTCTTCCCTTCCAAATCGGATACAGGAAACGGCAATAAAAATTCCGGTCATGATACATGCAGCTGCCAGCCACGGCACCAAAGGAATTTCCTGACTGCTACCATCTGAGGCAAGAGTTCCGTATTTCTGTATTAACATGTAAAAAGGATAACAAATCGGATATAAAAACCACATCTTTGTGTTACTAATCAAGACAGATGGCACAATCAGAGCAAGCCCGATTCCTACAGAAAAAATAGGAGTTTGAATGCACACAGCAATCATCCAGAAACAGGCAATCATCGGAATCGAAGTTACAAACAAAATTCCTGCCTCTTCCATAATAAATGACAGCGGCAGCGTAAAAGAATAATTTTGCGTGGACGAAGCAATCTCTGCGCAGATAAAATACATTCCAACCATAAAAAGCATTTGCACAGCTGCCAGTATGAGTAAAAGTATCCATTTTGTCACGCAAAGTTTTGCCGTAGAAATAGGCATAGACAGCATCTTTAAAATTCCTCTGTTTGCACGTTCTGTCTGAACCAGCAAAACGGTACATACGACAAAGCTTGCCGGCATCATAAACCATGCCATTCCCATAAAACTTTGGATAAAAAAATTATGTTCCGGTGAAATTCCTTCTATCACCGTCTGAAAATTCATATCTGCATTCAAAACATTGGGAATCCAAAGTATCACAAGTGGCAAAAATAATAATAACAAGATTTTGGAGCGGCGTATTTTTTTGATTTCTACGCCAAGTATTGAAAAAAAATGCATGTTCTAGTTCCTCCTATTTCTGTATGTTATACTGTTTTTTTTCTTATCTTCTCAATTCCCCATCCTATCATTGCAAATGCAATAACTTCTGCCGCCGCTGCGATCAGATCATTAACATTTGCTTCATAAACTGTCTGAAACGGCATTGCAAACGGAAACAAAGAAAGCAAACCGTTGTCTGTCTGCCGCATTGTTGCAGTAAACACACATAAGACACCGATTCCAAGAGAAATCCACATATTTTGAAACCATGATGCAATCATCAGCATAATTATAACCGTCGGAAGCGTCAACACCATCACATACCCCATGTTTTTTAGCAATTCCGTAAAAAAATCTTCCGAAATTTCAAACCAATATATTCCGCATCCTCCAAGTCCTACTGTTTCTAGAACCAGCGCTCCAAATGACGCTATCATCAGGATTAAAAATTTTCCTGCTGTCAAATGCCACTCTTTTGTCGGAAGAGTCCTTATCTTCTGAATTCCACGTTCCTCATATTCTATGTGATACATCATACATGCTCCGGCAACAATCAGCATTACATTCAGCATTGCTATCATACTCCAGTTTGCTTCCAGCAAAATCTCCAGAGGTTTTCCCAAAAACCCTGTATCATTTTCCGACCGCACTGCCATCTGAATCACAGGAACAAAGGCTCCAAGAGCTCCTCCTGCAAGAAAAGCCGGAACAAAACCGCTTCTTTTCATCTTTGCCCATTCAATTCCAAAATTCATCTTTGTCCCCCTCTTCTTTGATTGTCTTCATCAATCAGTGCCAGAAACATCTCTTCTAAATTTTCTGTCGGATATCCTCTTCTTGCCGCTCCGTCCTTTAGCTGATCTAAACTTCCCTCAAATAATAGATGTCCATGGTTTAAAATTCCTATTTCGTCTGCCATCAGTTCAATTTCTGAAAGCAAATGGGAAGAAACTAAAACGGTACATTGAAATTTTTGCGGAAGCGAACGGATTAAGGTTCGAATCTCATGAATTCCAACCGGGTCCAGTCCGTTTGTCGGTTCATCTAAAATAAGAATCGGCGGCTGTCCCAGCAGTGCCCCTGCCAGCCCCAATCTCTGTTTCATGCCCAAGGAATACTTTTTTGCAAGTCTTTTTTTAAACTGCATCAGTCCTACCATCTCCAACGCATCGTCTACCGCGGACTTGGGAAGTCCTAAAATTTTCCGGATAATTTCCAAATTTTCCTCTCCTGTTAAATTTCCGTAAAAGGCAGGTGCTTCAATCAGAGAACCAATTTCCTTTAAAATTGCAACTCTGTCTTTTGGATATTGTTTTCCATCAATTTTAAAAGTGCCGGATGTAGGTCTTGTAAGTCCTAAAAACATTTTCATCGTTGTAGATTTTCCGGCGCCGTTTGGTCCTAAAAATCCGTAAACACTCCCCTTTGGAATATGCAGACTAAGTTCTGAAACTGCTGTAAAATCTCCATAAGATTTTGTTAAATTTCTCGTCTCTATCATGTTCATAGCAACTGTCTCCTTTTCTTTTTTCCAAACGATTTTTTCAATCTTCTTTTTTGTTTTTTACTATATCTTACAAACCTTACTATATCCTTTTCTCTTCCTTACATTTACCTTACTTTTTTTTAGATTAGAAAAAAATAAAATCAGATATGCTATAATAAGTACACAAAAATCGGAGTGAAGGAATGATATTTTATGGAATTTGATTTTTTAAAGCAAAAACGGATTTTACTCGTAGATGATGAACAAGAATTGTTAGATATGCTGGTTTCTATTTTAAAAGAGGAAGGATATCAGTCCATCCGGACTGCAGTCTCCATTCACAATGCCTTGCATGTTATCTCTGATTTCAGACCAGAGCTTGCTGTCCTCGATGTGATGCTTCCGGATGGAAGCGGATTTGATCTTATGAAACAATTAAAGCAAAATGCCGATTATCCCATTCTGTTTTTGACGGCATGCGGTGAAAGTGAAGATCGCTGTCTTGGACTGGGACTTGGTGCTGACGACTATATCGTCAAGCCGTTTCTCCCAAAAGAGTTAACGCTGCGTATCAGTGCTATTTTACGCCGCAGTTATAAAAATGAGACACCCCTTATCAAGCTCCATGACAGTGTTGTTGACTTTTCCCGTGCCGAAGTCGTAAAAGACGGGAACCATTTTTCTCTGACGGCAAAGGAGTTTGAACTTCTCTCTGTTTTGGCCCGCAATGCCGGACGAATCGTTACGATTGACGCCCTATGTGAAGCGGCTTGGGGGGAAAATCCATTTGGATATGAAAATTCTCTGATGGCACATATTCGCCGCATTCGTGAAAAAATTGAAAAAAATCCTTCTAAGCCTGTTTCTTTAATCACAATCAAGGGGCTAGGATATAAATTGCTGGTGGAGGGGCAATCATTATGAAAAGTTTTCCCAAACTTTTGCATCGTTTTTTTTTGATTCTTTTTTTTAGTTTGTTTTTGCTTCTCTTTTTTAATATGTTTTTGCTTTTTCTTTTTATTGCAAAATATACGCCGAATTCTTCCCCATGGCTGACAGCAGAAAGCGTAGCTCAAAATCTTACCTTGTCCGAAGACGGCTATCGTTTGTCAGCAGAGAGCTTGGAAGAATTAAAGGAAGCAAATGCCTGGGCAATGTTGATTGATGAACAGACAAAAACCGTGATATGGCAGACAGATAATCTTCCTGCCGAAATTCCTAAAAACTACACGCTCTCTGATATTGCTTCATTGACACGGGGTTATATTGAAGATTTTCCCACTTTTACCGGTGAACGTGACGATGGACTGCTTGTCGTTGGATATCCTCCGCAAAGCTTTTGGAAACATTTATGGCCAAGCTGGGATTTGCATTTAATTTCCCAGATTCCTCAGTTTTTTCTGGTTCTGATTGCATGTAATCTTCTTTTAATTTTCCTGATCTATCTCTTGACCAATGTAACTCTTTTTCGGTCTGTCCGCCCGATTGTGCAAGGAATTCAAAGTCTTGCACTAGACCAGGAGATTTATGTTTCTGAAAAAGGAATCTTGTCAGAAATTGCCTCAAATATCAATCATGCCTCGGAAATTTTGAGAACAAAAAATCGGCTTCTGAAAAAAAAAGAAACAGCACGGGCCAACTGGATCGCAGGCGTTTCCCACGATATCCGCACTCCACTTTCTATGGTTATGGGATATTCCGGACAATTGGAAAATGATCCTCATCTTACCGATGTACAGCGTCAGAAAATTTCTGTGATCCGCCGCCAAGGAGAACGGATTAAAAATCTTGTCAACGATTTAAATCTTTCTTCTAAACTTGAATATCATATGCAGCCGCTCCACTGCCGGACAGAAAATATGATTTCACTCGTACGTCAGGTTGTTGTGGATTTCATCAATCTCGATATTGAAAATCTCTATCCGATTGAATGGCTGACAAAAGATTCTTTTAACTGCTGCATGGCGGATGTCGACAAAGATCTGATTCAGCGTGCCATTTCCAATCTGATTCAAAACAGTATGACTCACAATGAGACCGGCTGCCATATCTATGTCTGTGTCAAACAACAAAATCATACGTGTCAGATCCAGATTGAAGATGACGGAATTGGCATTACACAGTCCGAAGTGGAACGTCTCAATCACACTCCTCATTACATGCTCTGCGATGAAAATACAGACCATCAAAGACATGGTCTGGGACTTTTGCTTGTCCGGCAAATCGCTTTGGTTCATAAAGGATCTTTCGTTATCGGCTGCGGCAGTTTCGGCGGTTTTTTGGCAGTCCTTACTTTACCTTGTTCATCGAAATCTGCTTCTGACTCTTTTCCTGCATAATGTAAAAAAGAGAAGATGACGCATCCTGCGCCGCCTTCTCTTTTTTCATCTATCCTTTTGAAATATCCCCTTCTTACTAACTTAGATCTATTCTCTGTTGATCATATTTTTTATTCCATTGTAAAACCCTGTTCTTCTACCGGTCCAAGATCAATGGTTCCGCCTTCTATATTCGTCTGTTCTCCTGTTCCCTCTAAAGTCTGAGATTCACTCTGCTGTGTCTCTTGCGCCGGAACATAATCATATAATGTCTCAAACCATCCTTTTGCTTCCTGATACAAGAATTCTTTATCTTCCGTGGTCACATCGTCAGGCATGAGCTGCTTTTCATCATCTCTTAATAATCCTCTGACAAATTTAACGATATTTTCCAGTTCAGGATTCTGGTAAACGGCTGTCTCTTCATCATACTCCAAGGTATCTGCAATCACTCCATTGATCATCAAATCCAGCAGTCTCTGTCCGATATCATCTTTCAGTTCATCTGCTACTTCCTGAGGCAGGTATACTTTATAATCTCCTTCTTCTACTACTTTATCCGGGGATAAAAGTTTGTCGAAGAAATCCATCGTATCCTGATAATCTTGTTTGTCTTCTTCATCGGTCAACTGATCTTCTGTATAGCGAACTGCATCGGCAGGTGTCGTTGTCTCTGGCTCAGTAAAGTTATACGTCTCTTCCTGTACTTCTCCAAACGGGTCTTCTGTCTCTGGTGCAGCAGTTTCCGGTACCTGAGTTTCCGGTACTTCCGTCTGTGGAGCTTCTGTCTCTGGTTCTGTTGTAGATCCTGTGATAACACCCTCTCCTAAAATATCTTCGTTCGTGTTATCTAAAATATTTTCTTCCGTCTCTGTCTCCTGAGTTAATCCATCGTCTCCCGTGCTGTCAATATTTGCCTCTGTCTCGCCTTCTGTCTCTGTAATCGGATTGTCTGATACATTTTGCTCAACCGTCTGCAGCGTCTCTTCCATATCTGCATAATCATACGATTCATTGGAAATCTGTTCCATCAGATTTACGATCTCTTCTTGCTGTTCTTGCGTGATCGTTACGTTATTATTCTGCGTTGCCTCAATCACGATATTATTAATTTCCTGAGTATTTGTGATATTCTGGGAAATAACTTCCATTTTTGTTTCATTAATTACAGCCGTTGCCGCTCTTTGTCCGATCTCATCTGAAAGTGTCCCCGTAATATAAAGTTCCTGATTTGCGAGCTGTTTCTTTGTCTCATCAAGCTCTTCTCCGCTTGCCGTCTCATACGCCATAATAATTCCGGTTAATGCTCCTGTTCCGGATACTTCAATTGGAGAAGCTGCGATAACCTGACAGTTTGTAACGCCTGATGTCGACAATGTCGTTGCGATCATATTGCATGTCACCCAGTTTAAGTTCGCTGTCTTTACCTGAATTCCACCTGAGGTTGTCGGAAGTACATAGGCACAGCTAAATGTTCTTGTTCCAATCTGTTCAATCGGTACAAATGCTGCTAAGTGATCTCTTTCGTCCTGGTTGGTGATCGTTAAAATCTCTACCTCATTTGCACTGACTCCAAAATAATTCATCATCAGATTTTTCTGATCTTCTGTCAAGTTAGCGCCTAACGTTACTACTTTTCTGCTGTCAGCCAGTGAGGTTATTGACACGCCCATGATCATGCAAAGTCCACACAAAGCTGTGCAAATCACTTTTTTATTTTTCATAAAAATCCCTCCTATTATGATTTTTGATCCTTTTATTTTCCAGATTTATCTTATCTCTTTTTTTCATCTTATCAGATTTTCAAAAAAAATTCTTTTACCTTTTCTTAAAATAAATTAATTTTGTCTGAATGCCTCCCATAGAGAATTGATACCATTTTACAGCTGAACAGGAACAGTATCTTGTCCAGGCTGTTTTCTATTGAATTTCCCGAATCATACAGTACTGCTTCAGATCAAAATGTTTTTTTACTATCCCATACAGTTTAAATCCAAAATGCTCATACATTGCCACATTTTTTTCATTATGTGTCTCAAGAGAAATCATCATATGATTCTCGTTTGCATATCGAATGACTTCTTCCATCATTTTTGCCGCGATTCCATGGTGCTGTTTTTCGGGATTCACTGCAAGATAGATGACGTGCAGACGATTATCTTGGTGGAGCTGATCTGTCCATCTGGAATTTAGATAATCCCGTCCCATGACAAAATTCCAGAATGTTTTCATGGTGGGATCTTCTTTAATCAAATATCCGTCTGTCCGAAGCCGTGCCTGAGTTTCCGTCAGATAATACTTAAAAATATTATAAGGTTCTGCCTCGTCTGAAACAATCACAACACCGTCTAGATTTGGGCTGTCCGCAAAAATCTCACACGTTTCATAAAATTCTGTCAGATCGCACTCAAACAATTCAGGCAGCAGCCGGTTTCTTGTATTCTCATCAGGAATCAGATGCGCGTACAGCGGATCTTTTTTAAAACAGACCGTCAGCAGTTCCTTTAGTTTCTCCAGATCTTCTTCTTTCGTCACTCGATATAAATTCTGAGTTTCCATAAATCTACATAGCCTCTTTCGTCTCTTCCAATATTTTTTTCATCTCATCGACTGCACGCATGATATAAGAGAGATCATCTCTGTAATATTGTATCTGCCGTGCTTTTACTCTTTCCAAATCATCAATTTCTTCCTCAAAAACATCTCCTTCTTCTTTTTTCATCAGTCTTTTTACAAGCTGATATAAGTTTTCATGATGTACAATCCGTCCTGCTCCCCATTTTAGTCTCTCTTTGGGCTGATTGAGCACGTATTCTGTAAAGTGATGATAAACTTTCTCTTCAAACAAAAAAGCATAACGGTTATTATCAATCCGATACAGCGACTGCAGTGCAAATCTTAGATTTCCTTCCCGCAGATGATTCAGCGCGCGCTCCAGATACTGAAGATTATTCTGTACAGATTCCTGCGGGAACAACACTTCGTCATGCCAGTTTAAACGTACCAGTTCATCTTGCTCTTTCTGAAATAAATACAGCAATTTTTTTTCTATTGGCGCCATCTTTTCACTCAGTTTCTCTGCCTCTTGCTCCGAACCATTTTGTATCATCTTTCGGTATTGTTTATTCACTTGACGAATCCGTTTATAAACATACCGTGCAGATTGCTTTGCTTCCTCAATCGAAGCTGTCAGCGTTTCTGTCTCTATACCGACACTGTCCCCAAGGTCTGCATTCACACTTTTCTTTAACTTACGAAATACTCTCGAAAAATCAAGCGGAACCACTGCTAACTGGTCAAGCCTTAAAACTAATAATCCGTAAAGTTCATGATGGAAACGGTATACCTGCTCATCGTAACAGATCTCGTTGTCAAATTGAGAGTGGTAATGTGTCTCCATAAAAGATCCTGTACTAAATTCATTTACCATCGACGGAATTCCTGCAATTGCCATCGAAAAATCATCCGACCACGTCTCAATCGGCGCCTGAATTTCGATTCCCTCCGGATATGCTTTTGGCATCTTTAAGTTCTGCACCGCTTCAGACTTTAAAAATTCTTTTAAAAACTTTACATATTCATACGTACAGTGAATCGCATCTCTTTTCCCGTGTGCTAAAGCCGGCAGTTCAAAATTTAAATCGGCAATGACTTTTCCTCTCCACTGTGGATGAACGGTAAACACTTCTTCATAAGCACCCGTTGACCAGTCATATTTCGAATCTACTATCCCCCATTCTTCTGCTGCCATTGCACAAAAAACAATTGTATTCACCGGCTGATATCCGCTCTGGATCAGTCCTCTTGCAATCCCCAAAATCATCGAGACAGCTGTATTGTCATCCTGAAATCCGTCAAAATACGAATCATAATGTGCGGAGAGCAGAATCATCCTGTCTTTTTTCCTTCCCGGGATCATTCCGACAATATTATACGTCTTCTGATCCTGCTTTATTTTCGAGACAGCATCCAGTTTCACCGTGATCTCTTTGTCTTTTTTCAGCTCCTCTTTTAAAATCTGTGCATCTTCCCAAGACATAGAAAATGCTGCTGCTTCTTTTGGTCCTGCGATATCCTGTGCATTTAGCGCGCTCTCATTGATCTCTCCATATCCTCCTGCCTGAACGGCAATCAGTGCTTTTGCACCTTTTAAATATGCCTGATAAACAGGGAAATTAATCCACCATTCTTCTCTTTGGTTGATGTCTGCAAGCACCAGTTTTCCTTTTACATCCAGCCCTTCATACTCTTTTTCTGTTCCCTTTCCTACATAGACAAGAGAAAATTCCTCTTTTCCATCTGTCTTAAATTCTGTCTGATACGCTCCGAGCTGAAAAATATGGGTCACTCCATCTTTATCACTAAATTCCAGTTCTGCCTTTTGAAATTCCCATGAATCCACCGAAATCTCGTCTTTTCTTACATCAGAAAGTCCGATCTCTTCCATCTCTTTTTTCAGCATCTCTCCAGTCGCCAGCTCTGCCCACGATCCAGCCGTGCGATACCCTAAAACAGGATTTGTCTTTTTTTCTTCCATTCTTTTGGCAAGGCGGTAAGAATATTTTACATCCAAGGTCTTTAATAATTTTTCTTCTGCTGTCATAGTTTTCTCTCCTTCGTTTGCAGAGCATATCTGTATGTCCGTTTTTCTGTTTTGTCTGTAAATTATTATACCATTCTTTTTCTCTTTTTTCAGCTTTTCCTTTTATTTTTTCATTTTTTAAAATCCTCTTCTCAAAATAATCATGAAAAAAGGGCATCCATCTAATCATTCCAGATGAACCCCCTTAGCTTACAGCATAACTGTCAGGAATATTTAACTTTTTCTAAGATTGAAATCCTCTCTAACACTTCTCCGACATCTCCATTGATGCAGATAGATTTCTTTTTAATCTCATCAGGTGCATATGCTTCCCCATAATTGATGCAGGCATAGATCGTATTTTTCCATTCATGCACCATACGCCAGAAACTATATTTCACTATACCTGGCGTATTAAATCCAACGGCTGTCTCTAAAAACAACAGTTTCATATTTTGATGTCTGCGCAGAAAATCTGCATAGCGTTCGGAAGCTCGGTACCATCCTTCCTCTTCCACAAAAGTATCATCCGCCCTAAGATTCATGCTCATAGGTTTTCCACATCTTGGACAATAAGGAATCAGCTCCGGCGGAATCGTCATTTTAGGCTTCGTCCCTTCTGGCAACGTTAATCTGCCATTTTCTGAAATCACATAACCTTGGGCTTTGACCATCTTACGGATCGTATTTTCATTTTCATACGTCTCTTGATGACATGGAACGCTGCATTGAAACAAGCCGTAATCGCCCTGAGTATAGAACAAACGATGTTTATCAAATCCAGCTTTCTGAAAACAGTGATCTACATTCGTCGTCAATACAAAATAGTCCTTATCTTTAACCAGCTCGTACAATTCATTATAAACTGGTTTTGGGGCATCCATATACCGGTTAATATAGATGTATCTGCTCCAATATGCCCAATGTTCTTCCAAAGTTTCATACGGATAGAATCCGCCCGAATACATATCACTGAAATGATATTTCTGTGCAAAATCCCCAAAATATTTCTCAAACCGTTCTCCCGTATAGATAAAGCCAGCCGAAGCGGAAAGACCAGCTCCTGCTCCGATCACGACAGCGTCTGCATCATTTAGCGCTTCTCGCAGTTTCCCGATTCCATCCGGCGTATTCTCCAATTTAGGAATTCTCCATTTCAACATTACTCCCACCGCCTTTCCTCATCTTCTCTTTGTGTGATATGCAAAGTCCCGAAACTACTCCATTGTCTTATTATATTTTCTTTTGATTCCTTTCTAAGATCCATTCTTACTTTCTGTCTATGGATTATTTTCCGCATTCTTAGACTGCTCTTGTTCGTAAGGTTGCAATGCGGTATCTTACATGAGAATTCGTCTGTAGATATCATAATCTTCCTGCTTAAAAACATTAAATATCACCTTTTCTATCTGCGTATCTGTTTTTAAAAATTCCGTAACTGTCTCTACTGCAATTTGGGCAGCCTTATCTTGCGGAAAGTGAAATTCACCTGTTGAAATACAGCAAAAAGCAATGCTTTTTAAATTATTTTTTGCTGCAAGTTCCAGACAGGACCGATAACAAGAGGCAAGTTCTGTACACTGTTTTTTTGTAAGTCTTCCCGACACAATCGGACCGACTGTGTGAATGACATACCGGCTTGGCAGATTAAATGCAGGCGTTATCTTTGCCTTTCCTGTCGGTTCCTCATAACCTTGCTTTTTCATCAATTCATCACACGCCAGCCGAAGCTGAATTCCACTGATACTGTGAATGATATTGTCCACGCAGGAATGGCAAGGTACAAAGCATCCTCTTAAAGCGGCATTTGCCGCATTGACAATGGCATCTGCTTTTAATGTTGTAATATCCCCTTTCCATAAAACCATGCGGGGATTTCTTGAGGATGCCGTAAGTGCATCCCCGTCAACGATTCCTTTTTCTTTTACTTCTTCACTCAGATATTCATCCTGAATTTTTAAAAATGTATCATTTATCGGACGAGGAGGGCGGATATTCATCAGACTTCTAAGCAATCTTTTTTGTTCTTCCTTGTTTTCGGGAATCTCTATCTTGGCAGTCTGAGGCAATTCCGCCAGCAATTCCCTGATTAAATACCGTCTTTTTTCGCTCTGTGTCATTTTTTTGTCACTCCTCTCACTTTGCCTTCTTTTATGAACACTGTTTTTGCGTCATGCCTCTCTTTTTAATTGCCCCTACAGGACAGTTTTCATAGCAGTTTCCACAGTGCAGGCAATGGTTTTGCTGAATCTGAAAAGGGGTTCCTTCTATAATACATCTTTGAGGACAGTTCTTTGCACAAATTCCGCACTCAATACATTTCTCTGTAATCTGATATCCTTTTTCTGAAATATTCCCCTTACCAATGACATAACTTTCTCTAAAAATCGGATTGACACCGAGATGAAAATATTCGATCTGTGCATTTTTTATCTCAAACACAATACCGATCCTTCTTGTCTTTCCTGGATATACATTAGAAAGATATGGCTGTTCTTCAAATATCATATCGATCCATTTTTTTTGTTCTGTTTCAGGAACAGGAACTGCTTTTGCCGACAGACGGATCATTTCTTTATATTTCGTATATCCAAGAATCTGAACTCTTCCGTCCAAGAGAAGCTCTTGGCAAAAATCTTTTCCTCTTGCCGTAAAAAAGTATATTGCATCCGGTTCATAATGAATCGCACTGATATTTCGGATCTGTGGATTTTTGTACTGATCTACAGTCGCAAAAGCAAGGACTCCGACATACTGTAATTTCTTTAAACAAGTTTTTGCATCCATTTTAAATTTCTCTGCTCCTTCCTGCCATTCTATCACTTTGATACTGTTACGACAATTTTTCCATTTATCATGCCGCTATCTAATGCTTCACACGCTTTGTCAATACACGAAAAATCAAAGCATTTCCCAAGACACGGCTTTTTTTTATGTACTGTCAAAAAGTTAAAAATCTCATCGATCCTTTCTTGTGTCGGCCAGTTACTGTAAAATCCGGTAAGATAAACACCATTTGGAATCGATTTAATCGGGTCAAATCCGTTCCATCTGTAAACTCCGCCTAAGACTCCTGTATTGCACACAATTGCGCCTTTTTCCATACAATTTAATGTATCATAAAGAGTTTTCGCTCCTACCAACTCCAGTGCTTTTGTCGCACCTTTCACTTTCCCTGCAAGAATTCCCGTATCGACAATCGCTCTGTCTGCTTCCTTTAACAAAGGCAATTTCCTTTCTCTATGTGTCGTTGCAATGACTTTGCAGCCCCATGCCTTTGCAATCTGAATTGCCGCATATCCTAAAGCACAAGTTGCACCCCGAATCAGCAAGGTATCTTCCGGCTGCAGATTCAGACATTCAAAAAGAGAACCCCATGCTGTAAAATAAGTTTCCGGCACAGCCGCTATTTCCTGCCAATTCAGATCTGTACTGACAGAAAATACGTGGTGTGTCGGAAGCAGAGCATACTGCGCATAACTCCCATGAAAACTTCGTCCCATTCCTCCCATAAGAGCTACTACTTTTTGTCCTTTTTGAAAAGAACTATCTGATTCATCTGCAATTTCTCCTGCACATTCGATACCAGGAATGATCGGTTTTTCGATATCATCTGCATTGATTTCACTCAGACGCAAAATCTTCTCTGAGTGATTCATACCAAATGCCTTTACTTTGACAAGTACCCAGCCGGGACGGACACGAGGTACTGGATATTCTGTAAGCTGTACGTTTTGTGCATTGGTAGGAACTGTCAAAACAACTGCTTTCATGGTTTCAGGAATCATGCCCTTACCTCCTTCCAGCACTGAGGATCTGCCGAATAGAAATTTCCCGTTTTTCCGCTTGCCACAGCCGGACAGCCGCGGCACCAGGCAAGCAGCTCACATTTGCTGCATTTTTCAAATTTTGTATATTCACGGTAGTTTTCCATCTGACATACCCAAACATCTGCAAGTCTGTCAGTAAATACATTTCCAACTTTACTGTTTTGAACCCGTCGGCATGCAAAAATGTCCCCGGTCGGCAAGATTGTCAGATGGCAGTTGCCACAGTTACATCCTCCATAGATCATCCCTTCTTCTGCTGTTTTTGGAATTTTGAAGGTACCCGTTTCATATTCATACAAAGTCCACAAATGGTCTTTTTTGTTAAAATACGTCTGGCAGCCAGCCGCTTCATATTCTTTAAATTTTTTATCACAGTCTGCTAACAGTTTTCGATACCTCATTGGCTCTATATCGGTATCTTTTTCCTCACTCGTAGGACAATATCGTGCAAAAGCAAATACGTTTACACCTGCTTTTACTACTGTATCAATGATATCGGGAATCTCTTCTATATTCGTACCGGAAACTGTCGTCATAATAACGCTGCGGATTCCGGCTCGATTGATACATGCGATTTTTTCCAAGGTACAGTCAAAAGAACCCGGTTTGCGGAACCAGTCATGTGTTTCTCGCATCCCGTCAAGAGAAAGCTGGTATTTCTCACATCCATATTCTTTTAATTTTTGACAGACCTCATCGTTTAAATGAAATGGATTTCCAAGAATCGTAAATGGAATCTGATGTTTTTTCATCAACTTAAGCAGTCTCCAAAAATCCGGATGCAAAATCGGATCTCCGCCTGTAATATAAAAATAAGGCAGACGATGATATACGCCGCAAAAGTCGAGACAATTATAAAAAGTTTCTTTCATCTGTTCCCAATTCATTGCATCTAACTGCCTGCAGTTGTCCTCAGAAAAAATATAGCAGTGTTTGCACCGCTGATCACACTCATCTGTAATGTGCCACTGAAAGGAAAAATACTGTTTCATAAAAATACCTCCAAATTCCATAGGTGAACTCTGCGCATCCTTGCACAATGTTTTTCAGATGGAGGATTGCCCCTCCCGGTACTGATGCTGTTTTATTGTTCGCCGCCTGTAAAGAAGAAAATCTTCTCTCATCTGATCACTTTGATCGCAATCGATCTCAAAATCTATAAAAACCGGATTGTTCCGACTCTCAATCACTCAGTCGTTAAAATCCGCTTATCCTCTATTTACAGATGCAGGCATTCTTTCATACTCATAAAAACAGAAAGAGCAAACCTGCATTTTGATTTTTCCCGGCGAGACAACTCCCGCCGGGTTTCTTTTTTGAAAAAATCCTTGGCTTACTTGTCGCCTGCTCCGCATGCTGATCCACATGCTGCCGGTTTCTCTGCCGGTTTGTCACTTGCTCCGCATGCTGATCCGCATGCTGCTGGTTTCTCGCCTGCTCCGCACGCAGATCCGCATGCTGCTGGTTTCTCTGTCGATCTGTCGCCTGCTCCACATGCCGTACCGCATGCTGTATCAGCCGCTGCTTCTGCTTTTTTGTTCCATCCAAACAAATTTAAAAGTGCCATAATTCCTTACCTCCATTTTTTGATTGTCGAACCATTTCCCTGTTCGCAATTTTATTTTACTTAAAGAAAAACAGAAAAAAAAGTACGCACAAATCTATCACTTAGTCACCTTTTTGTAACTAATCTTGTCTATTTTTCATTCTTACGTTATAATTGAAATATCATATTTCATTTTAGATGATTGAAATGAGGTGACAAAATGCTGACAAAAGAAGAATTGCCTGCCTGTCCGGTGGCAACGACAGTTTCCCTTATCGGAAGTAAATGGAAAATTTTGATCATTCGAAATCTGCTTGTCCGTCCTTGGCGCTTTAATGAATTAAAAAAAGATTTAGAGGGGATCAGTCAAAAAGTATTAACTGACAGTCTTCGCTCCATGGAAGAAGACGGGATTATCACCCGGACAATCTATCCTGAAGTTCCTCCAAGAGTCGAATATGCTTTAAGTGAATTAGGAGAGTCTATGCGTCCGATCTTAGATGCTATGGAAGCCTGGGGAACTGAATACAAAAAAAGCAGAATGTAATCCCCGGATAAACGTTCAAAAATAATTGTTCTCGTTTCATCCATTTTACATTCTGCTTTTTGAATGGTTGTGTATGCAGAAAGATTTTCTTTTCCTGCACACAACAACCATCTGCAAATTGCTATCTCATTCGTTTACTGTTACGACTGCATTTGGTAATTCTTTTTCCACTGCGGTAAGGCTCTGAGTTCCCCAACCTCCGCTTGTCTCATATGTTCTGAAGTTGTATTCTTCTTCTCTGTAATTCCGTGTATTTTCTTCCGTATAATCTGCTTCAAATACATAAGAACCACTCTGTGCGCTTTCCGTAGTTTTAAAGTTTAACGTCATCAGACCGCCTTCCATCTGATATGCTGCCTCTTCGTCTGCTTCCCAGTAAACCTGATATCCGACAATATTGCCTTTCTCTGAAAACGTTGCAAACTGGAAAGTCCCTAATCCTTCTAATACTTCTCCTGCAATGACTTCTTCCAGCTCAAATGCTTCTGTGTCGCAATAAATTAACAATTCCAGACTTTTTAATCCTGCATTGTCAGAAATCTGAACCGGAATTGATACCTGCGATCCTGCTTCCGTTTGTGTTCCCTCCAACGTCAACGTCGCTTTATATCCTGTGTTTGTCACTTCTTCAGAAACGTATTCCGGATCAAATGCAGAAGAACGAATCTGAGTCAGGCAAGCATGTTTTGCTACTTCCCGCAGCGCTTCCCCCATCGTGACAGGATATTCGTAGTAGTAGCTTCTTAGATGCTGTGCTTCTTCACTGGTAAATCCTTTTGTCGTTAAAATAGAGTCCGCTCCTGCAAGAACCATATTGACAACATCCATATATCCGCCTTCATATGCGTCTGTCACAATGTATCCGTCTGCGCCCCATTCTTCACGTAAAATCTGATTGATCAGTCCCTCATGACCGCCAGCCCACATCGTTCCGATGCAGTTATAAGAAGTCATAACACTATTTGCTCCTCCGACTTTTACCGTTTCTTCAAAAGCGTTTAAGGCAACCTCTCTTAGATACTGTTCACTGCAAAATGTCATAATGCTTCTGCGTCCTGTTTCCTGGTCATTCGCTGCAAAATGTTTCATACAGCAGATCAGTCCGTGTTCCTGCGCACCTTTAATTACATAAGCTGCAGTCTGTCCAGTCAGGAAAGGATCTTCTGAATAATATTCAAAGTTCCGTCCGCCGCCCGCATTTCTGTGAATATTTAACGCCGGTCCCCACCAAAGTTCCGTTCCGCCATAAACTGCTTCATCTCCAGTAGCTGCTCCCATCGCATAGGCAAGATCAATATTCCATGTCGTTGCCGTACAGGTAGGCATTGCAAAGGCACATCCTTTTCCTTCTGATGTTCCGATTGCTACCGGACCGTCTTCTCCGTTTCCTCCTACCATTCCATACTGAGTCAGTTCACCGCCGATTCCGCTGTTAAGAGCCATATAAATCAGATCATATACGCTGAATTGATCGATAAACAGATCCCATACTTCTTCTTCTGATGTCTCTTCCCAGCTTGTAAATTGAGTTCCTGTCATCTCATTAAGACTGTCTGTATTATGATATAATCCGTATGTATTTTCTTCATCGTACAAAATTTTATAAACTTCCTGAAGCGTAAAAGTATCGACATTTCCATCCTGATCGTAATAAACGGATCCTTGTTTTGGCGCGTCAGCAATGTCTTCTTCTCCAAGATCCGGATTTGCCCAGGAATCTGCATAAGACTCAAATCCATAATATTCCAGATCAAGATTTAAAGTAGAATCTGCGGCTGTCGGATACGTTCCTTCTTTTACCGTCGGTACTCCGTCTTCATCATAGCGCTCCATATATACGGTACTTACAAATTGATTTCCATCTTCGTCCACTACATGCATATATGTGTCTTCATCAAATGCATTCTCATATTCTGTTCCTGTCAGTTCATCTGCAAAATATAAATATGTTCCATGCCCTTCTTCCAGATATGTTGCATACGTCTCATCTAAAGTACTGCTGTCTACTTCCCATGTCAAAGTTACGCTGTTCTCATCATGTTCCGTTGCTGTTCTGGCATTGCCTGAAATCGAGATTTCATATGTTCCGCACTCTAAGAGATATCCTTCTTTTTCTGTTGAATAAGATGCCATATCTCTGACATCCATTGTTAAAGTCACAGTCTGTGATTCTCCTGGCTGCAATAAATCTGTCTTTGCATAAGCTCCTAAATTGACATCTGACTTCTGAATATTAAACAGTTCACTCGTATCATTGTAAAAAGGCTGAGAGTAATACAGCTGTACGACGTCTTTTCCTGCATATTCACCGGTATTTGTTACCGTGACATCTACACTGACCGTCTTTTCTCCATATTCATTTGTTCCAAATGCAAGTTCGCCTACTTCCCAGTCAAAGGATGTGTACGACAGTCCATATCCAAATAGATATTGTACCTCTTCTTTGGCAAACGTCTCATAATATTTATATCCGACATAGATTCCTTCTTCACATTCTACATAGAAACTGCAATAAATGCCGTTAGAGCGTCCATGTCCATTTCCCATAAACGTTCCGACACTGTCAGGATATACCGTCTGTCCATAGTTCAAGCTTGCAGGAGCAGACTGTGTGTCATACGGTACAGTATCTGCAAGTTTTCCGGATGGAGTAACCTCGCCTGTCAAAATCTCTCCGACCGCTTCCATTCCTACTTCTCCCGGTGCCCAAATACAAAGCGCAGCATCAATCTCTGAAATCGAATACGTATGCGGTTCTTCATACGTATAAGTATACTCTGTCTCATCTATGCTGTAAGTGACTTCGTCAAAGGAAAATTCTCCGTAACTTCCGCCTTCCAGCCATCCCATCTCCATAATATTGCAGATATTAAATAAGACGATTGTATTTTCATATGTTTGACTGACATATTCTAACATTGCTGCTTCTGATTCTCTTAACGTCAGATCTTCAAAACTAAGATCACCGTCTTCGCTTCCGCATCGTCCCAGCACGACGATGGCTGTATCTGAGTATTCTTCAGCACGCTCTAAAATTTCCTCGTCCATTTTTTCTTCAACGACGTTTCCCTCTTCATCGCACAGATCGTTCATGATATCCCACTCATTATTCAAAGCAGATGAAGAAGAAACCGATCCGTCATCTGTGGCAGTATGAATATATTCTCCACCTCCGACGCTCGTATCTACCGTTGTGTTTGCAGCCCAGTTTTCATAAGCCTCTTTTAATTCTGTATTGTATTCAATCCCCGCATTTTCCAAAGATTCATACAAATCAATATAACCACCCTCTGTATTGATGGAACCAGAGCCTCCGCCTCCTAACACAGGGTTAATGGAAGAAGCTCCAAATACATTAACCTTCTTTCCATCCAATGGCAGCAGATCCCCATCGTTTTTCAGAAGAACCATTCCTTCTTCTGCAATCTCAAGCGCTACCTCTTGCGCCTGTTTATTTACTTCTGCGTAAATCATCGCTCCTGATGCCGCATAGACGCTGCCCATGTTGGAACAGAGCATTCCTGCTGATAAAAATGCGATCAACCATTTTCTTTTCATCCTTTTCCTCCTTCGCTCAGCTGTTTTTGCCGTTTTTTTGATAGGTTCACTATATCATTCCAAACTTGTATGTTCAAGAAATCTGACGTGTGATGCCCTCTGCACGGCGCGAACAGAATTTCTTTTACCTTTTGCGCCAAAATTATGACATCTCGCACCGTTGTCCCGACCTTTTGCGCCGCTTTGCTTGCTATTATCTTCCGGATTTATTATAATTTTATTCATATGATACTATGATCAAAGGGTCCTGTGTTTTATGATTGCAGTTCTGACTCGTTTTTCAGATTTTTAAGGAAGGAGGATCTTATGATGTCCTATCGGATTGCTGTCTGTGATGATGACAATTTAACGCTGCGCGTTTTAATTTCCCTGATAAAAAAAGAATTTTCCAGCCATTCTGTCTGTGTTACGGTAGATGCCTATCAAAGCAGCAGACAGTTAAAAACCAAACTGGAGCAAATTTCCTATGATGCTCTTTTTCTCGATATTGATATGCCGGAATTTGGCGGCATTGCTCTTGCCTGTCTCCAAAAACAGATCTCGCCGTCTACTGTGATTATTTTTATTTCCAATCACGCTGAAAAGGTATTTGATTCTCTTATTGCCGAACCTTTGCGTTTTCTTCGGAAACAGTACCTGCAAAATGAACTGCCGGAAGCAGTTCAGGCTTTTTTAAAAAAACAAAACAGACCAGTAGATGAAAAACTGGTTCTTCTTTCCAATTCTGTTCTTCGAACTGTTCTAGTCAAAGATATCTTGTATGTGGAAAGTTTTAACAAAATTCAAAATGTCGTTTTAAAGAAAGAAGTTCTTCCTGTTCGCTATACGATTCAGTATCTTGAAGAACAGTTAGAGCCATACCACTTTTTTCGACCGCACCGCTGTTTTCTTGTCAATCCTAACTGGATTTACAGTATTGAGAAAAATGAACTGATTTTGGATAATGGGCAAAATCTGCCCATCAGCCGTTCTCATTTAAAAGAAACAAAAGAACATTTCAGAAAGGCACTCTCACTATGAATAATACAATAAATTCGTTTACTGTTTTTCTTATTTATTTTGATGATCTTGTCATCATTTTAGGGCAGATCATCTTTTTAAGTATCTGCTGCGGCTATCGTCATGCAAAAAGACTGTTTTTTCTGGAATCCGCTTTGACCGCATCATTTTTTTATGGTATGATCTTTTTTCTGGAATTTCTCACAAATAAGAATCCATATGCCTATCATTTTAACTTTTTAGTCTGCGGATTTGTATTTTCTGTCTTGTTTTTAAAACACAGTTTCTCTGAAAAGATGATCCTATGTGTTTTGTATTTTACCACTTTTGTACAGTTAAGTGTTCTTGACCGTGCTGTTGGATATTTTATTAACCTGTCATTTGGCGTTCAAATTCCGGTTCGTTTGATCGGACTTTCCGGTCTTCTTATTTTGCTGCTTCTTTTCTGCCTTTGGAAGAAGAAAACAAAACTGATTGAAAAAATTCCATCCTCCTACTGGTATTATATTTTTTCTGCATCCATCTTTTATTATCTGATTTGTAATATCGCAATCGACTATCTGCATCCAAATTCTTTTTTGGAGGTTTTCTGGATGCTTCTCATTGCACTGGGGACATTTTCTTTAAATATTGCCAACGTCCTATTATGTCGGAAACTCGTTGTAAACTATGAAGCAAAATTAGATTTGTTTGTCACAAAACAAAGACAAATTTCAGATAATCAGATTATGGAAGAGACAGAAAGACTGTATCAGGAAGTTCGCAATATGCGCCATGAATTGCAAAACCATCTTTTTGTCCTTCATGCGCTTGCCAGACAGCAAGATACGGAAGCACTTCTTTCCTATCTCACACCGATGTGCCAAAAACAGGAACAGTGGAAAGATGAGTTCGTAGATACCGGAAATCTGATCGCCAATGCGATTTTGAATCCGAAGATTTCCCAGGCAAAAGCTGCTCAGATTTCAATCACTGTAAATGCTCATCTTCCAAGACAGCTGTCGATTGAAAATCAGGAATTTTGTTCTCTTCTTTCTAATCTCTTGAATAATGCCTTAGAAGCAAGCGTAAAGACTTCTCATCCGGAAATTTACGTCGATATTGCTCAGAAAAAATGTTATCTCTGCATCAAGGTAAAAAATTCGGCACTGACTAATGTGTTAAAAGAAAATCCAAATTTAAAAACGGACAAACCAGATGCCGAACATCACGGAATCGGAATCCGTATTATTCGCTCTATTACAGATAAATATGACGGTCTTCTCGATTTTCGCATGGAAGAACAATTTTTCGTAGCAGAAGTTTTTCTAAAATTAAAAGGTACAAACTCAGCATGCTCATATCTGTGAGTTTGCACCTCTTATCTTTTTCCCGCCAAATCTGAAAAACTGTCAAAAATATTCTAAAGATATTTCGCGACAGAACCGTCCTTCTGTTTTAGATCATTCAAAAATCCTTCACATCCCTGCACAATGTCAGTGTATGTCTGTTCAAAGTCTCCCGTATACCACGGATCTGCAATATCGCGGGGATTATTGGTAAATTCCAAAAAACGGTACACTTTATGATCCGGATCACCACCTAAGATTCGAAGCATATTCCTGATATTATACTGATCCATTCCAATCAGATAATCATATTCCTGATAATCAGACTTTGTCATCTGTCTGGCACGCTTCTTTCCATAATTCTTGATGCCAAGCTCGTCCAGTTTTTGTTTCGTTCCATCATGAATCGGGTTTCCGATTTCCTCTCGACTGGTAGCAGCAGAAGCAATCTCAAATTGGGAAGACAAACCTTTCTTCTCTACTAAATCTTTCATAATAAACTCTGCCATAGGCGAGCGGCAAATATTGCCGTGGCACACGAAAAGCACTCGTATCATATTTTAAAGTCCTCCTAATTTGCTAAGATTTGCCCTGTTTTGCCGCGATTTGCCAGGTATGTAGTTGTTACTGAGATTGTTAAAACAATCACAGAATAAGCAAAACGCGGCAAATCGGGGCAAGTTGAGGCCGTCAAAAGTAGTAAAAACGTAGTAAGAATGGGGGTGTGTTACTACCGTCATTACTCTACTTCTTTTATAGAACTAGGTATGTCTACACCTTTAACTTAATTGGACAATTTTTATTTCTACTCTAGTTAATCATTAATTTCCCAATATTTATTATACAATATAGTGAAGAATTTTGCTTAAACATTCCACACTAGATTCTATCGACACTTTTTGGTTACTTCCCGGTGCATATAATGGCATAACTCCCCACATAAAATGCTGATTAAAGTATTCCAACAATATCTTTTCGTAAGTTCCTATTGGTGAACTTGAGACTTCTCCATCCAAAAGCCATCTCCAATCTCCTATTGCGTGATAAACGAAACTATCTATTACAATGCCGGAAAGATGATAGCTTTTGAAATAATTATCACGAATGAATCGAAGATGTTTGCAGGTATCAAAAAGAAGCCCATTACTACCCGCATTTTTTCTCTTCATTGCATCTTGTTCAGCCTTGGGATTGGTTGATCTCCAATTACCACCCATATTAGTATCAGGGTATCTATAAGATCCATCCCAATTTTTAAATGCTGGAAGAATTTCAAAATACATCCCATCCGAGAAACTGATTTTGACAACCTGTCCATCTGCTCGTACATCACTTCTTGGATACGTACTAAGAATTGCTTGTCGCACAGCCTGTAGTAAACGAGATTGTCCGTTTCCGTATACTGAATTAAACTGATTGTAGCTACTCTCTGGCAATGTCATTAAAATATCAATGTCACTAGTATCAATGGCGGTTCCTCTTCCATAGGATCCGACATAAATGCTGTTTTGCCTATCGCTTGATGTTCCCCAAAATTCTCGATTCATGGCAGCAGTAACAGCACAATATCGCTTAGATATTAATGAACGAATTTCAGACGAAATAACTTCTCCTCTTTTTTTAACCGACATCTCCATATCTAAACTCTCTCCTTCACATGCTTATTTAATACTAATTCCACTATTTTCTTAAATGTGGAGGTAACATTTTATTCAACTCTTCTTGGGTGAAAAATTGCTCCTCATCTGATTTGAGTGCTTTCTGTGCTTCAACATAACTTTTCGCATCTGTTATAGGAGCAGTATCATAAATATCAGCGCTCCTATTTATTAACTGGTTTCTTCTCTGCATGATTTCTTCTGCATTTAGTGTATCAAAATCAGTTAGTAAAGATAAATATTCCTCTCGTACTTTCCATAGACAATTTGCTGCTTTGATATGATCTTTTTTCTCCGTTGCGATGTCCTTGTCTTTCAAATAGCTTGTCAAAGCCAACAATGCTGTAGAACATAAGCCCCCAGCCCAAAGCAGAATTTGTTCATTGGAAATTAGAACACCCAAGAAACCACCGGTTGATACTGCAGATAAAATAATTTGTCCCCACTTAATCCAAGCATTTCTTTTTTGTAAGCGATCTGCAATTTTGAAATGACATGTATAGGTGTATACAAGTTTTCCATATTCATCTTGAATTTGTGAATATAACTTATCTTTATGTTTTTGAATATCGTTCTCCATACCATTCCCTTCCTAGTGCTAACACTATAAACTCGTCTAATTTCAAGTCTTCAAACCACTCTATATCAATGTAAATTTCTAAACAGTAATCTCCAGCCCTCATTTTCCCTATTAAATTTGGAAGAATTGTTATTGGTATAATTCCATCCTTATCGTTCAAGAAAGTTCTTAAAAGATTCCTTTTGACTTACAAATAGCAACTGCTCTTTCTATTACAAAACAAATCGAGTTAGACGGTTAATATTCGCATCGCAGTTAATATTTCCTATATTTTATCATAAACCTTAGAATTTGAGGAGTAGGGAATATAGAAAAAACGCCCTGCCAAAGCAGAGCGCCTTCATTCTTTCTATATTATATTGCCCGGAACATTTTCTGTGAAACTGTCCCTTCTCCGTTTATCTTTTCCATTTCCTTTCTGGCGTTCTCCAGTTCTTCCACCCGCTTCAACTCATCCACGGCATCCTCCAGGCCCAGATGGGTATAGGTGTTCAGCGTTACTCCGATATCGCTATGCCCCATCAGATACTGGAGCGTCTTTGGATTCATACCTGACTTCGCCATATTGCTGCAGTAAGTGTGACGGCAGACATGAGGGGTGATATTCGGCATCTGAACCCGGTAAATATCGT
>CALWCS010000079.1 GCA_944376425.1 uncultured Lachnospiraceae bacterium
CTGCTGATTGGCTTTCCGTTAATACAAAAACTGGACTTGGAAATCAAAAAACCGTGGGCACCGATTAAACTGCCGATGGACACTGTTTCTGTTGAAATTTCCAGAGGGTGGCATACGGCATATCTCGCAATGGGCTCGAGTCTGGGAGATAAGAAAGCATATCTGGATCAGGCAGTCAATGCTTTGAATCATACGTACGGCTGCCGCGTAGAACAGGTGGCAGAGTATCTTGTTACAGAACCTTACGGGGGAGCGGCAAAAGAAGAATTTTTAAACAGTGCTATGGTATTAAAGACACTTCTGACGCCATATGAGTTATTAGAGAGGTTACATGAGATTGAGCAGGAGGCAGACAGAGAACGAACCGTTCACTGGGGAGACAGGACGCTGGATCTGGATATTTTACTGTACGATGATCTTGTAATGGAGAGTGAGAATTTGACGATTCCACATACAGAAATGCACAAGCGTACATTTGTATTAGACCCTCTGGTTCAGATTGCTCCCTATGCAAACCATCCTGTGTTTCAAAAAACCATTATGCAGTTAAGGAGTGAATTGGAAAATGGTTGATTTGGGAAAGCTGCGAGACGAGATTGATGAAGTGGATCAGCAAATTGTAGAGTTATTTGAAAAGAGAATGGATCTGTGCGGAAAAGTGGCAGAATTTAAAATTGAAACAGGAAAAAAAGTATTTGACAGAGAAAGAGAAAAATCAAAGATACAAAATCTGACAAAACTTGCGCACAGTGATTTTAATAAGCACGGCGTAGAAGAGCTGTTTTTGCAGATTATGGCAATCAGCAGAAAGCTCCAGTATCAGCTTCTCGCTAAAAACGGCGTGATTGGACGACTGCCGTTTATTGCGGTAAAACAGATTGACAGAGAAAAAGTACGAGTCGTCTTTCAGGGAGTAGAAGGCGCTTACAGTGAGGCAGCGATGCACCAGTATTTCAGTGAGAATATCACTTCTTTTCATGTGGAGAAATGGAGAGACGCCATGGAAGCGATTCAGGAAGGAGCAGCGGATTATGCAGTGCTTCCGATTGAAAATTCTTCCGCAGGAATTGTGGCGGATGTGTACGATCTTTTGATGGAGTATGACAATTACATTGTCGCAGAGCAGGTGATCCGCTGCGAACATGCATTGCTTGGATTGGAGGGTACCGATCTTTCAGAGATTAAAACCGTTTACTCTCATCCGCAAGCACTGAGTCAGTGCAGTAAATTTTTAGATGAGCACAGACAGTGGAAGCAGATTCCGGTAGAAAACACGGCAGTAGCAGTAAAAAAAGTCATGGAGGAAAAAGACAGGACACAGGCGGCAATCGGAAGTCTGTTTGCGGCAAAATGCTTTGGCGCGTCTGTCTTGCAGGAACATATTTATTACAATGAAGCGAATTCAACGAGATTTATCATTGTTTCTAATCAGAGAGTCTTTCAGGAAGACGCAGATAAGGTTAGCATCTGCTTTGAACTTCCGCATAGAAGCGGATCCCTTTATAATATGCTCTCCCATTTTATCTATAATAATCTGAATCTAAGCCGGATTGAGTCAAGACCGATTCCGGGAAAAAACTGGGAATATCGGTTTTTCGTTGATTTTGACGGAAATCTTGCAGAAAGCGGAGTCAAAAATGCGCTGCGCGGAATCAGAGAAGAAGCAAATTATTTTAAAATTTTAGGAAACTACTAGAGAGGATGAAAAACGATGACAAGAATATCCGAGCTCGTAATCTACAGACAGTTTGAGCATGGAGAGATTTTGGAGAATATGGCATGGATTATGGATCATGCGGAGTCTGCCAAAAGAGATGACCAAGAAAAGGAAAAGATAAAAAATTTATTTTTTTCCTGTATTCATAGACTGATTGATCTGGCATCCGCATATGGATTTGAACATAATTTATGGCATAATTATCTGACGTTTTTACTTGTCAATAACGAAAATGCCTACAGCACGTCCTGTGAAATCGTAGGATCGGTAAAGGGCAGCATCAATGAGCTGGCGCGCCATGACTTTGAGATTTTTAAAGAGCTGTACGATTACAATTTTGAACCTGTTTCCAAGATGCTTGGTACAGATTGCTTTTCCATCATTGAGCAGTATGAAAATGTCAACGAAAACAGTAAATTGTTTAACCAGAGAATTCGTGACCGTATCTGCGATTTAAGCAGACAGCTGGGAAACGCCAAAAGCGTGGAAGAGTTTATGACAGACATGACTTTGTTTTACAAGGAATTTGGAGTAGGAAAACTGGGACTGCACAAGGCATTTCGTGTTGTACACAGAGAGGAAAAAGCACAGATTGTTCCGATTACAAAAATTGCTCATGTTAAACTGGAAGACTTGGTGGGATATGAATTAGCAAAGAAAAAACTGATTGACAATACAGAAGCATTTGTAAAAGGAAAAAAAGCAAACAACTGTCTGCTTTTTGGAGCGGCAGGAACAGGAAAATCTTCCAGCATCAAAGGAATTCTCAATCGTTACTATGAACAGGGACTGCGGATTATTGAGATTTATAAACATCAGTTTCAAGATTTAAATGATGTGATTGCACAGATCAAAAACAGAAATTATAAATTTATTATCTATATGGATGACTTGTCATTTGAAGAATTTGAGATTGAATACAAATATTTAAAAGCAGTTATTGAAGGAGGTCTGGAAAAGAAGCCGGACAATATCCTGATTTATGCGACGAGCAACAGACGCCATCTGATCCGGGAAAGTTTCAAAGATAAACAGGAAAGGGATGAAGAACTGCATTCTTCCGATACGGTTCAGGAGAAGCTGTCTCTTGTATATCGTTTTGGAGTCACCATTTTCTTTGGATCGCCGGATAAGAAAGAATTCCAGAATATTGTAAAGACGCTTGCAGATCGGTACCACGTAGACATGCCGGAAGAACAGCTGTATTTAGAGGCAAACAGATGGGAATTAAGTCATGGAGGACTTTCCGGAAGAACAGCACAGCAGTTTATTGATTATCTTCTTGGAAAACAATAAGAGAACAAGGGAAACTTACGGAAAGAAAACATGTGACAGATTTCGAAAAAGATCAGATCTTTTGTAAAAAATAAGTAAAGGCTCTGGTCTTTTTTCGTGTTTATTGATAAAATAAAAAGATAAATAAGGAGACAAACCAGTCGAAAAAAGAGGAAATGTAAGACTGGAGAGGACGGAAAAGGCAGTGAGGTGAATTTTATGCAAATTATAACATTTGCAGCAATCAATGTAGGCTCCTATGTCACGGAGATGAAAATTTATGAATTGTCCACTCGGGATGGAATGAAAGAAATTGACTGTATTCAAAGTGGACTGGAACTGGGAAAGGATGCTTTTACAAGACAAAAAATCGGAGTAAAGCTGGTGGATGAACTGTGTAAAGTCTTGACCGATTTCAGAAAGATTATGGAAGGTTACAAGGTAAGCGGATATCGTGCCTGTGCGACAAGTGCATTTCGAGAGTCAAAAAATGAGCTGATTATGCTTGACTATATTGAGAAACATACAGGGATTCATCTGGAAGTTCTCGGAAATTCAGAACAGCGTTTTTTAGATTACAAATCGATTGCATCAAGTGAGAGGGAATTTAATCAGATTATCCAGGATGGAACAGCGATTGTAGATGTAGGAGGGGGAAGCGTTCAGATTTCTCTTTTTGAGAACGGGGCATTGATTACGACACAGAATATTCGAATCGGAAATCTGCGTATCCGTGAAAAGTTATCGGGCGTGGAACAGACCGAGGCTCATTTGGAAAAATTGGTGGAAGAATTGATTAATAATGAACTCAATAGTTTCCAGAAACTGTATCTGAAAGACAGAGAAATTAAAAATATTATTATGATCGGAGATTATCTTCTGGAGCTGATGCAAAAAGGAACGGATGAAAATCCTGTTACCATGATTATGCGGGAAGATTTTCAGAAAAAATATGAAGAAATTATCAGTCAGAATCAGGAAGATGTAGCGGAAAAGTATGAAATTCCGTCAGAGAGCAGTTCTTTGATTATTCCTTCCCTTGTAATCTACAGACGATTTATAGAGATTTGCAACGCAAAAATGATATGGATGCCGGGATTTAGTTTAAATGACGGAATTGCATATGACTATGCCGAAAAAAAGAAAATCATCAAAAACGGTCATAACTTTGACGATGATATCATTGCAGAGGCAAAGAATCTTGCAAAACGATACCAGTGCAATAAAAGTCATACAAAGACGATGGAAAAAATTGCAGTGGGAATTTTTGACAAGATGAAGAAAAATCATGGTATGGGCAAAAGAGAACGGCTGTTGCTCAGGATTGCTGTCATTTTGCACGGATGTGGAAAATATGTCAGTTTAAATGAAGTTTCTGACTGTTCCTACAGCATTATTATGGCGACGGAGATAATCGGACTTTCTCATCTGGAACGTGAAATAATCGCGAATGTGGTGCGCTACAACACAAAAGAATTTGAATATTATGATGCAATTGTAGCGTATTCTGAGATGCATAAAGAAGAATATTTACTGATTACAAAGCTCACAGCCATTCTTCGCGTGGCAAATGCACTGGATCGAAGCCATCAGCAGAAATTTGAGAATGCAAAATTTGCTTTAAAAGACAATCAGCTGACGATCACGGTAGAGACACAAAAAGATATTACGCTGGAAAAGGTACTGTTTGAGGAAAAAGCAGACTTCTTTGAGGAGGTCTTCAGTGTCCGTCCGGTGATTCGCCAGAAAAAGCATTTTTAATTTTAGGAGGAAAAAGAAATGGGAGAAATTGATTTTACAAACCCGGTCTATTATACAAACAGAGAATCGAGCTGGCTTAGTTTTAACGCCCGTGTCCTGAGCGAGGCAAGGGATAAGACATTGCCTTTATTTGAACGGCTGAAATTTTTGAGTATTACGTCTTCCAATTTAGATGAATTTTTTATGATTCGCGTTGCATCGTTAAAGGACATGGTACATGCAGGATATACAAAAAAAGATATCGCAGGCATGACGGCAAGTGAACAGTTAGAACAGATTACAAAAGAGGCACATGATCTTGTCAGTGTGCAGTATTCTACGTATAATCGTTCCATTTTGCCGGCTTTAAAAAATATAGGACTTACGATTATCACAGAGCATGAAGAATTAAAGAAAGAAGAAGCAGAATTTGTCGATCAGTATTTTGAAGAGAATGTCTATCCGGTTCTGACACCGATGGCGATGGATTCTTCAAGACCGTTTCCTTTAATTCGAAATAAGACATTAAATATCGGGGCACTGATCCGAAAAAAGGGAGGGGGAAGCAAGACAGAATTTGCTACCGTTCAGGTTCCAAGTGTACTCCCAAGAATTATAGTTCTTCCGGAAAAAGAAGCAGGCAAAAAGAAAGTGATCCTGCTCGAAGAGATTATCGAGAGAAATATCGGAAAGCTGTTTTTAAATTATGACGTTGTATGCGCCCATCCGTACCGTATTATGAGAAACGCAGATCTTACGATTGATGAAGATGAGGCGGCCGATCTGTTAAAAGAGATTCAAAAACAGTTAAAAAAGCGTCAGTGGGGTGAAGTGATCCGTCTGGAAATTGAGGATAAAATGGAGCCAAAGCTTCTGAAAATTTTAAAGAAAGAATTTGATATTAAAGAAGAAGGAATTTTTAAGATTAACGGACCACTCGATCTTACCTTTTTGATGAAAATGTATGGGCTGGAAGGATATGAGGTATACAAACAAAAACCGTATATTCCGCAGCCGGTACCGGCGATGATGGAGGAAGGAGATATTTTCTCTAAGATTCGAAAGGGTGATATTTTGCTGCATCATCCTTATATGACATTTGATCCGGTCGTTGATTTTGTGCGTCAGGCTGCAAAAGATCCGGATGTTCTCGCAATCAAACAGACTTTGTACCGTGTCAGCGGAAACTCCCCGATTATCGTAGCACTTGCTCAGGCGGCAGAGAACGGAAAACAAGTATCTGTATTGGTGGAATTGAAAGCGCGTTTCGATGAGGAGAATAATATTGTCTGGGCAAAGATGCTTGAGAAGGCGGGATGTCACGTTATTTACGGATTAGTTGGTCTGAAAACGCACAGTAAAATTACACTTGTTGTCAGAAGAGAGGAAGATGGAATCCGCAGATATGTCCACTTGGGAACCGGAAACTATAATGATTCTACGGCAAAACAGTACACAGACTGCGGTATTTTGACGTGTTCGGAGCCAATCGGAGAGGATGCGACAGCCGTATTTAATATGCTTTCCGGATATTCCGAGCCAAAACGCTGGAACAGACTGTCTGTTGCACCCCTTTGGCTGAGAAGCAAATTTACAAAACTGATTGAACGTGAGACAAAACATGCAAGAGAAGGAAAACCGGCGCATATTATTGCAAAAATGAACTCCCTTTGTGATCCGCAGATTATCGCTACTTTATATGAAGCATCTGCGGCCGGAGTGAAGATTGAACTGATTGTGCGTGGAATCTGCTGTCTGAAAGTCGGAATTCCGGGAATCAGTGAAAACATCAGCGTTCGGTCTATTGTAGGAAATTTTCTGGAACACAGCCGGATTTTCTATTTCCTGAATAATGGAATGGAAGAACTTTATATGGGAAGTGCAGACTGGATGCCGAGAAATCTCGATAAACGTGTAGAGATTCTTTTCCCTGTAGAATGTGAACGGCTCAAAAAAGAAGTCTTCCATATTTTACAGATTCAGCTAGAAGACAACGTAAAGGCACATCTGCTGCAGCCGGACAATACGTATGTAAAACAGGATAAACGAGGAAAAGTACTGTTAGATTCCCAGAACTACTTCTGTAAAGAAGCGATTGAGCGAGCAAGGGTGCCGCAAAATCCAGTCAACAACCGAGTATTTATTCCGGCAGAACCGATTGAAATAGAAGAAGAATAAAGAGATAAAAAACGAGAGGATCAAAAGGCAAGACAGAAGAAAAATTCTAAAACTGCTGCCAAAGGATCCTCTTTGTTTTTCCTTGTATATATGTGGAGGAAAGCTAATCGAAATCCCGATCAAAACTTGCAGAAGCCAGTCTTAAATTCAGAAAGAAAAATTTTAGAATGAGGAAGAAAGCATAAACCGTTCGATAATTTCTGCGATTGCGCCGTGATTATTATCATGAAGGGTGATGTAATTTCCGTATGTCTTCATCTGATCAGAGGCGTTTTTCATGACAGCGCCGATATGGGCAGTCTGGATCATAGAAATATCATTTTGTTCATCTCCGGCTGCAATCGAGGCAGACAGCGGCAGGCAAAGCAAATTACAAAGTATTTTAAGCGCATTTCCTTTTGAGACGCCGTAAGGCAGAAATTCCAGATAATTCGCACAGGAAAAGATGGCGTCAATTTTACCCTCACGCCAGGACTGTGTATCGAGACGGAACTGTTCGAGCCGCTTGTGATCTGCAATCATTAAAACTTTAGGAGGTCTTTTGGTTCCCAGCTCTTTTAAGACATCCGGAACAATTTTTTTATCGATATGGATAATAGAAGCATAGCGATCAAAATCCTCATTTGGTTTTTCAGCAATCACACACGTATCAGAATAAGTCTGAGCATGAATTCCGGCTTTTTGGGCCTCATTCATCAGTTTCCTGACGTCTTCATGCGGCAAAGTCTGTTCAAAAATAACGCGTTCTTTATAACAGTCATATATGATTCCGCCGTTAAAAGAAATCGAATAACATCCCTCGGAGGTCAGTCCAAGTTCTTGGGAGAGTTTTTGAGCGCTGACTAAGGGGCGTCCGGTTGTAATGACAATTTTGTGACCGGCAGCGAGGGCGCGGTCAATTGCCTTGCGATTTTCAGGACAGATCTGTTTTTGATCGTTTAGAAGTGTTCCGTCTAAATCTGTAAACAAAATTTTGGTAGAATTTTTAGATTCTGTCATCAAGGTTCCTCCTTTTGGCGTTCTTGGTTCATAAACTCTTCCAGCGCCTCATCGCTTTGGCTGATCCAGATATCTTCTTCTTCCTCAGTAAGCCCCAGATATTCACGAAGCGTGCGCGTATCATCACTGAAGTTCCAATCTTGCGTATAGTCGAAAATTTCTTCAAATTCGATAATTCCAGCCATAAATTGTTCTCTAAACGTCATCTCTAAAATCCTTCTTTCTATTTTTTCTCATTCTCTTTGGCGCACTCGCGCATTGTTACAAGTAATTCATATGGAATTTTTAAATTTCCTCTGCCGCATCCTAAATCAATCGATGGTTTGATCGAACCGTGAAAATCAGATCCTCCTGATATGCACAGTCCGTGATGACGTGCAAAACGCCGCATCTCATCTTCCTGATACCCTACATGGGTAGAATAAATAGCTTCGATTCCAATGAGACCGTTTTCTTTTAGCTGATCGGCTAAGACACCGAGTTCCTGACTGGACATATGATAGAGAAGAGGGTGGGCAAGAACAGGAATGCCGCTGCACTGGCGAATCAGGCGAACAGCATCCATGGGTGTGACTTTTTCACGCGGGACAAAACAAGGGGCATGATCTCCGACAAAACGGGTAAAAGCATCGTCGATATCAGAGACATATCCTTTTTCCATCAGATATTTTGCAAAATGTGCCCTTGTCCACATCGCATCTCCAAACATTTCTTTCATATTATCCCAGGAGATCGCAATTTGATACTCTTGAAGCTTAGCAATCATTTTTTTGTTTCTCAGATCTCTGGAATTTTTAAATTCATACAGCCGTGATTGAAAAAAATCAGACTGGTAGTCAATGTCCAGTCCAACGATATGAATATCTTTTCCTTGATATTCTGTAGAAAATTCAATGCCAGGAATCACTTCCAGCCCGGTTCCTTCGGCAGCATGAATTGCTTCTTGCAGACCGGCAGTTGTATCGTGATCTGTCAGGGCAAAAGCAGCTAATTTTTTTTTCAAGGCATAGGCGACAAGATCAGAAGGAGAAAATGTTCCGTCTGAACAGTTCGAGTGAACATGCAAATCAATAAATCTCATAAAAACCACCTTTCTGAATTTTCTGATCACAGTATACGAGATTCTAAAAAAAGTTTCAAGAAGAAAAACCAAAATGCCGGGAAGGGGTTTTTCAGAACATTAAAAAATGGCAAAAAATATTTTGGAAATTTAGAAAATAAGACTTGACAAATATAAAAAATAGGAATACTATATACACATACCCCGTAAAGGTATATAGAACAAGAAACAGCTCCCGCTTTTGGACAGTGAGAAAGGAAAAAGGAGCGACAGAATAGAGATCCAGATAGATAATAAGAACAGGAGGGAAATTATGAAGACAGAATGTTATCTGATTAAAGGGATGACATGCGCTTCTTGCAGCAGTGCGGTAGAAAGAGTCACCAGAAAACTGGACGGTGTAAAGGAAAGTCAGGTCAATCTGGCGACAAACCGTATGACAATCGAGTATGACGAGACAAAATTAAAACCGGAAGATATTATTGCAAAAGTGGAACGTGCCGGTTTTGGAGCAGAACTGGAAATTCCAGAAGAAAGAAAGAAAGAAAAAGAACAAGAACAGATCGAGACAGAGCAGACTTATCATCAGATGAAAAAGAGGCTGATTTTCAGCATTTGCTTTGCTGTTCCGCTTTTATATCTTTCAATGGGGCATATGCTTCCGTTTACTCTGCCTTTGCCGGACTTTTTAAGTATGGAGACACATCCGATGAATTTTGCGGTGGCTCAGCTGATTTTGACAGTTCTTGTTTTAATCTGCGGACGAAAATTTTACATTGTAGGATTTAAAACGTTGTTCCATGGACATCCGAATATGGACTCTCTTGTGGCAATCGGCACCGGAAGCGCATTTTTATACAGTCTGGTTATGACGATTTCCATTCCCAGTCATCCTGAAAATGCGCATAGTCTGTATTATGAATCTGCAGCCGTTGTTGTGACATTGGTAATGCTTGGAAAATTTATGGAAAGCCGAAGCAAGGGAAAGACATCAGAAGCAATTAAAAAATTGATGCAGCTTGCACCTGATACGGCAATTCGTCTCAGAGACGGAAAAGAAGAGGAAGTTCCGATTGAAGAGATTAAAACAGGAGAAATTCTTTTGATTAAACCGGGAAGCAAGGTACCTCTGGATGGAACCATTGTTTCAGGAAGCAGCAGTGTCGATGAATCGATGCTGACAGGAGAAAGCATTCCGGTAGAGAAAGAAACAGGAGATCTTGTCATTGGCGGAAGTATGAACTATAATGGTGCTATGCAGATGAAAGTAACCCACACAGGAAGTGACACGACACTTGCCAAGATTATCAAACTGATGGAGGACGCACAGGGAAAGAAAGCACCGATTTCCAAACTGGCGGATACAGTGGCAGGGTATTTTGTTCCGACAGTAATGGGGATCGCTTTACTGGCAGCTTTGATCTGGAGCTTTACGGGACATTCGCTGGCATTTGTTCTGACAATTTTCGTATCGGTTCTTGTCATTGCGTGTCCTTGCGCGCTGGGACTTGCTACTCCGACTGCTATTATGGTCGGAACAGGAGTCGGAGCTTCTAACGGTATTCTGATTAAAAGCGGAGAAGCATTGGAAATTACGCATAAGACAAATGTCGTGGTATTAGATAAGACTGGAACAGTAACAGAAGGAAAGCCAAAAGTTATTGAAGTTATAACGAAAAACGGAACAAAAGAGGAACTGTTAAAAATTGCAGCATGCTGTGAAAAAGTTTCCGAACATCCGCTTGGCAATGCGATTGTGGAAGAAGCGCAGAATCAGGGCATGGAGTTAAAAGCACCGGAGAAATTTGAAAGCCTGACAGGACGCGGAATTTCAGCCGAATTAGATGGCAGACAGATTCTGATCGGAAATGAAAGAATGCTGACAGAACAAAACATCTCGCTTGGAGAGTTTAAAGAGAAGGCAGACGAGATCGCCAAAAAAGGGCAGACTCCGATGTTTGTGGTGATACAGCAAGAACTGCAAGGAATTATCAGTGTTGCGGATACCATCAAAAGTACGAGCGTGGAGGCAATCGATAAAATCCGTAAGATGGGCGTGGAAGTTGTTATGCTGACCGGCGACAACAAAAGAACAGCAGAATATATCGGAAGTCAGGTTCATGTAGACCGCGTTGTTTCTGAAGTTCTTCCTGGAGATAAGGCGGCTGTGGTAGAACATCTGCAAAAAGACGGCAAGAAAGTTATGATGGTTGGAGATGGAATCAACGATGCGCCGGCACTGGCTCAGGCAGACGTTGGATGTGCAATCGGAAGCGGAAGCGATATTGCAGTGGAATCAAGTGATATCGTTTTGATGAAATCAGATCTGCTCGATGTATATAAAGCAATTCGTCTGAGCAAACTGACGATTCGCAATATAAAAGAAAATTTGTTTTGGGCATTTATTTTTAACAGCCTTGGTATTCCGGTGGCGGCAGGAGTGCTGTATGCATTTGGGGGACCACTGTTAAATCCAATGATCGCAGGACTTGCCATGTCATGCAGTTCCGTTTTGGTTGTCAGCAATGCACTGCGGCTGAAACGTGCAAAACTGTAGAAAATTTTTACAACACAGAAAAAAGACAGGAGGCAGAAATGGAAGAAAAATACTGCGAACACTGCGAGAAGTATAAACATCGGGAGATGGTAGAATATAAAGATTTGATGAACCGTCTTAACAGAATTGAAGGACAGGTAAGAGGAATTAAAAAAATGGTAGAAGAGGAACGATACTGTGTTGATATTTTAACTCAGGTATCTGCAATTCAGTCTGCACTCAATGCATTTAACAGATGTTTGCTTTCCAACCACATCAAAAGCTGTGTTGCCACGAAAATGAAAGAAGGCGACGAAGAAGTTGTGGATGAATTATGCAATACAATACAAAAATTAATGAAATAGGAGGAAACAAAGATGACAGTATTAAAAGCAGAGGATATGCACTGCGAAAAATGTGTAGAAAGAATCACAAAGGCAATGGAGCGGGAAGGATTAAAATTTCAGGTATCACTTGCCGATAAAACCGTCACGATCGACGGAGACGACAAAGCAGTGGCAACAGCAAAAGAAGTAATGGATGATTTAGGATTTGATACGGTAGAAGTTTAAAAGATCAAAACGGCATTTCAAAAGAGAATGAAAACATTGTCTTTGAAATGCCGTTTTTTAGAAAGTATGGCTGGCGCATCCTTGCAGAGCTTTTTTTATTTCATAGGAAGAATCTAAGAAATTTTTTGAAATAAAAAAATAACCAAAAAACTTTGGTTATCCTGCTGAAAAATAATCTTACCTGAGCAGCTCGTAGGGGAATCGAACCCCTGTTTCCGCCGTGAGAGGGCGGCGTCTTAACCGCTTGACCAACGAGCCTTACAGATATTATTATATTCATATTAAAAAAAAATGCAAGAGGAAATTTTGAAAAATTTGTATTTTTTTGGATACAATTTAAAAAAAAGGAAGAATTAGTACATTTCAAACGATCTTGATCTTTATTTATATGATAGGTATCGTTTATTCTTCTATATCCAGCCGTTCGATTTTGAAGATAACAGGACGAGTGCCGTCGGAGCAGCAGGTGATCATTGTATTTTCTTCCCTCATCC
>CALWCS010000080.1 GCA_944376425.1 uncultured Lachnospiraceae bacterium
CAGCTGTCAATTTGAGCTGGGCATTAAACAGGATGGAACAGACGCTTTTTGCAAACCGAGAAAAATCTGTTAGAGAAGTTGTTGCCCTTCTAAAAGAAGAGGCAGAAAAAATTCAGCAAGAAGACATAGAAATGTGCAGAAAAATTTCAGAATATGGATTATCCCTCTTAAAGGACGGGGATGGTATTTTGACTCACTGCAATGCAGGACCGCTTGCTACTTCAAAATATGGAACGGCATTGGGACCACTGTTTCTTGGAAAAGAAAAAGGAATGGAGTTTCATGTCTTTGCAGATGAGACAAGACCTCTTTTACAGGGGGCGCGTTTGACATCATATGAACTGCAAAAAGCAGGGATCGATGTGACATTAATCTGTGACAATATGGCAAGTATAGTGATGAAGAACGGCTGGGTGCAGGCTTGCGTGGTCGGATGTGACCGTATTGCAGCGAACGGAGATACGGCAAATAAGATTGGAACAAGCGGCGTTGCAATCCTTGCAAAACATTATGGAATTCCATTTTATGTGCTAGGACCGACTTCCACGATTGATCTGTCATGTAAGACAGGAGAAGAAATCGTAATTGAACAGCGCAGCCCGGAAGAGATCAAAAGCAAATTTTATAAAGAAACAATGGCTCCTTGCGATGTAAAATGTTACAATCCGGCATTTGATGTTACAGACCATGATTTAATCAGCGCAATTGTGACAGAACACGGAATCTGCCGTGCTCCGTATGAAGAAAGTCTTGCAAAAGTAAAAAAGAAAGATTGCTTTACAGATTGAAGGAATCGTAGTACAATAAAGATGTTCGTACAAGGGTTTTCCCTGCATTGATGTGTGCTTTTAGCACAGAAAAGGAGGATAATTCATGAAGAAGAAAATAGTAAGCGTGTTGCTGTGCGTATCAATGGTGGCGGCAATGACAGCAGGTTGTGGAAGCAAAGAAGTTGAGACAGAAGCAGAAACTGTAGCAGAGAGTGAGACTGCAACAGTAGAAGAAAATGAAGAAGAGACAACACAGTCCGGCGAAGGTTTAAGAATTGCGATTGTCAGCAGTCCTTCAGGCGTAGATGACGGAAGCTTTAATCAAAATAATTATGAAGGAATTTTAAGCTTTATTGAGTCTCATCCGGAAGCAACCGTACAGGCTGTCAGAGAAGAGACTGGAGATACAGCAGCAGCAATTCAGGCAGTAGCGGATATTGTGGCAGATTATGATGTGATTGTATGCTGTGGATTCCAATTTGCAGGCATTGGAACGATTGCACAGGATAATCCAGATGTAAAATTTATTCTGGTTGACTCGAATCCGACGGATGCAGAGGGAAACGAAGTAGAAGTGGATAATGTCTATGCAATGACATTCGCAGAGCAGGAGAGCGGCTTCTTCGCAGGCATTGCAGCAGCTCTTGAGACACAGACAAATAAAGTGGCAGTTGTAAATGGAATTGCATATCCGTCAAATGTAAACTATCAATATGGATTTGAATCCGGCGTTAATTATGCAAATACGCAGTTTGGAACAGAGGTAGAGGTTGTGGAACTGCCGTCTTATGCGGGAATCGATGTGACAAGCACAGATGTTGGAGGAAACTATATCGGAAGTTTTGCAGATGAATCCACAGGAAAAATTGTCGGAACGGATCTGATTTCTCAGGGCGTAGACATTTTGTTCGTGGCAGCAGGTGATTCTGGAAACGGTGTATTTACAGCAGCAAAAGAGGCACAGGCAGCAGGAACAGACGTAAAAGTAATTGGATGTGATGTTGATCAGTATGACGATGGTGTAAACGGTGATCAGAATATTATTTTAACTTCCGTACTGAAAGTGATGGATGCAAATGTGGAAAAACAGCTGACTGCGATTGTGGACGGAACTTTTGAAGGCGGAAATGCAGTGCTGCAGGCAGATACCGATTCTACAGGATATGTAAAAGAGGAAGGAAGACAACAGCTTTCTGAAGATACAGTAGCAAAACTGGACGAGGTTTATCCATTAGTGCAAGACGGAACAATCGTACCGGCTTCTAACTTTAACGGATATACTCCGGAAGATTTTCCAGGGCTGAATTAATACAGAAATAAGGGCTGTCTCAAAACAAAGAAATTGCAGTTTGTCTTGTTTTGTGACAGTCCTTTCTTTTCATTGCATAAAAAATAGATAAAAAAGATAAGAGAAAAACCTGCCTTAAGAAACGAGTATTAGAAAAATAAGGAGAGAAGATATGCAGGAAGAATATATTGTGGAGATGAGGCATATCACAAAGCGTTTCCCTGGAATTGTCGCAAACAGCGATGTGTCGATTCAGATAAAAAAGGGAGAAATCTATGCACTTTTAGGGGAAAATGGAGCAGGCAAATCGACTTTGATGAGTATGTTGTTCGGTATGTATGAACCGGATGAGGGAGAAATTTATATTCATGGAAAAAAGGAAAGGATTTCCTCTCCGACATATGCCACAAAGCTGAGTATTGGAATGGTGCATCAGCACTTTAAATTGGTGCAGGACTATACGATTGCAGAAAATATTATTATGGGAATCGAACCTCAGAAAAAATTTTTAGGTCTGCTTCCCTATGTAGATCGAAAAGGAGCCAACCAAAAAATTGCGGAACTTTCGAAAAAATATGGCTTGGAAGTAGATCCGACGAAAAAAATCAATGAAATTAATGTTTCAATCCAACAGCGTGTAGAAATTTTAAAAATGCTGTATCGTGAAGCAGAAATTTTAATTTTCGATGAACCGACAGCGGTTCTGACACCGCAGGAAATTGAATTTCTGCTGGAAATTATTAAGGGATTGAGAGATAATGGAAAAACAATTATTTTGATTACGCATAAATTAGAGGAAATCAAAAGAGTGGCAGATCGCTGTGCCATTTTGTGCAGAGGAAAATTGATAGATGTTTTGGATGTAAAAACGACTTCCACAAAGCAGATGGCAAATTTAATGGTTGGTCGAGAGGTCACCTTTGAAGTGGAAAAGAAAGAGCCAAATTTCAAAGAGACTGTCTTAGAGGTAGAAAACCTTTGTGTGGAAAATGAAAATCATTTTCAGGTCGTAAAAAATGTTTCTTTTTCTATCCGCTCAGGAGAGATTTTGGCAATTGCCGGAGTATCCGGAAACGGGCAGGTAGAAATTGCAGATGCAATTGTAGGACTGCTTCCGGCGTCAAGCGGTCGGATTTTATTAAATGGAAAAGAGATTACCAATGAAAGTATCCGAAAGAGGACACTGGAGGGAATTGCGTATATACCAGAAGACAGACAGAGATATGGTCTGGTTTTGGATTTTACTTTAGAAGACAATATGGTCTTAAAAAATTATTTCCAAGAACCGTTTTCTAGGAAGGGAATTTTAAGACAAGAAGAATTTTCTAAGTACAGTGAAAAATTGATTGAAAAATATGATGTGCGAAGCGGACAGGGAAATAAAACAATTGTGCGTTCTATGAGCGGCGGAAATCAGCAAAAGGCGATTATTGCACGGGAAACAGAACTAAACTTCCCGCTTTTAATTTTCGTACAGCCGACACGTGGTCTTGACATCGGAGCAATTGAAAAGATCCACAAACAAATGATAGAAGAAAGAGATAAAGGAAAAGCAATCCTTTTGATTTCTCTGGAGTTAGATGAAATCATGAACTGTGCAGATACGATTGCTGTTATTTATAACGGAGAGATTCAAAAGATTGCGGATGCAAAATCTCTGACAACAAATGAAGTCGGAGAATTTATGATGGGGGTAAAACAGCATGAAAAAAAATAATTTGTTGAGCAATGACAAAACTGCTCCGATTGTCGTTCCTCTGTTTGCGGTTCTGATAGGATTACTTGTCGGGGCATTGATTATGGTCTGTTTAGGATACAATCCGCTTACAGCATATGTGAATCTGCTGCAAGGGTGCGGGCTGCTGCCAAAGCCGTCTTATGCGGGATTTAAGAGTATGCTTACAGATTTTACCAGTTTTTTGAATGCCCTGACTCCGATGATTTTTGCAGCTTTGGCAGTTGCGGTTGCATTTAAAGCGGGATTGTTTAACATAGGTGTTTCCGGTCAGATGTTAACGGCAGGATTCATAGCGACTGTAGTGGTGGGCTACAGCAGTTTAGGAGCCGGAATTGCAAAACCGCTGGCTCTTTTGATCGGTATTATGGTAGGAGCAGCAGTCGGCGGCATTATTGGATTTTTAAAATATAAATTTAATATCAATGAAGTTGTTTCTTCAATTATGATTAACTATATTGCGCAGTATATTATCAGTTTTTTTATCAAGACGCAATATGTCAACCCGGTGTCAAGACAGTCTCAGACAGTCAGCCAGGAATCGCGATGGTCGATAATGAACACAGAAATTGGAAATTT
>CALWCS010000081.1 GCA_944376425.1 uncultured Lachnospiraceae bacterium
AAGCAATTTCAGAGCGTCTTCAGAAGGAAAACAAAATACAGGCAGATCCGGAGCAGATCATTGTGACTCCGGGAGGAAAATTCGGGATTTATCTGGCTCTCACAGCAATCCTGAATCCGGGAGATGAGGTACTGGTTTTCGCCCCGTACTGGGTGTCCTATGTACCGATCATAAAAGCCTGCGGCGGAGTTCCCGTTGTTGTACCGCTGACGGACAAGAATGATTACAAAATTGAAAGAGACACAGTAGAAAAGAAAATAACCGACCGTACAAAAATGCTGATTATCAATTATCCGAATAATCCCACAGGAAGAATCCTGCATCAGGAGGAAGCGGAAATACTGAGAGATCTGATCATGGAATATGATCTTTATGCGGTCGCAGACGAGATATATGACAAGATTGTATTCGATGGAAAGAAAAATATCAGTCTGGCATCTTTTCCAGAAATCAGAGATTCTGTCGTAACCGTAAATGGATTTTCCAAATGCGCGGCAATGACAGGATGGAGAATCGGCTATACGGCAGCCGGTCCGGAAATTACAAAGGTTATGTACCGGCTGTTTGAGCATTCCATCACCGGTGTCAGCACCTTCATTCAGGAAGCGGCGCTGGAAGTGTTTGAATGTGATGCAGAACTGGAAGAGATGCGGAAGATTTATGAGAAACGCCGGGATTATATGGTGGAAGAAATCAATAAGATACCGAATCTTTCATGTAAATGTCCGGAAGGCGCATTTTACCTCTGGATTAAGATTGATACCGATCTGACATCGGAACAGGCTTGTGAAAAATTTCTGGAACAGGGAAATCTGGTGTGTGTTCCGAGTGATTCTTACGGAGAGACGAAGGCTGCTTATGTAAGATGCAGTTTTGCCAATGATATGAAAATCCTCCAAAATGCAGTTGAAAAGTTCTCAAATGTTGTTTTGAAATAAAAAAGTTTTATGATTCTGTGATATAATCAAAACATAAAAAATATATGAAGAAAAAACTAACCTAGAACTAACTGCACGGCCTGGCAGGCAGAATGGAGGAACTGATGAAAAATCGTTTAGAGAAAATCCGGGAGAAGATTAGTATTGAGAAAAAAGTGACGGTTTCTGATTTAAGCAAATTGTATAAAGTGACCGAAGAAACTATACGAAGGGATTTAGATAAATTAGAAGCCGAGGGATTTCTCACCAGATCATTTGGAGGCGCTGTGCTGAATAACAGCTCACAAAAAGAAAATGTACAATTCTATAAGCGTGCTTCCATTAACCGGGAAGAAAAGAAAAAGATAGCGGTGCTTGCGTATGATATTTTAAGTACAAAAAGAGCGATTGCAACGGATGCCAGCACGACTGTAATGGAAGCGGCCAAATTGATGAAAGATCATGAAATGATCATATTAAGCGCCTCAACAGAGATTTTCACACAGCTCAGTGATACTAACGGCAGAATCATTTCAACAGGAGGAACGTTTAACTACAAGACTTTATCTCTGCAGGGATCTGTTGCCAAAAACACTGTGAAAAGATACCATGTGGATCTGGCACTGATCAGCTGCAAAGGAATCAATCTGGAGCTGGGGGTGACGGATACCAGTGAAAATGAGGCAGAGGTAAAGAAATGTATGATAGAGCAGGCAAAGGAAGTAGCTCTGCTTGCAGATCACACAAAATTTGGAAGAACGGCGTTCGCTCATCTGGCAGACCTGGAAGATCTGACCTATCTGATCACAGACAGGAAGCCGGAGGATGATTGGATTGAAGTCTGTAGACAAAAAGGAATAAAACTAATTTATTAACTACATATATTTATTAAAAAGTTAACTTTCGTTAACTTCCTCCATAATAAGAATGTGAAATTGTTCATAAAAGGACAATTTCACATTTTTTTATGCAAAAATATTGACAAGGTCTTCTTTGTAGATTATGATAATGACATAAAGAACAAAATATCAATATGTGTCAAATGTGCAAAAGGAGGAAAGAAATGGAAAAATCATGGCTTGGACTGGAAGATAAGGCTGTTATTGTAACTGGTGGAGCTGCTGGAATCGGACGCAGAATCGCATCTGTATTATCAAAGTGCGGAGCGGATGTGGTAATTTCTGATCTGCAGGTGGAAGAAGGACAGATGCTGGATGGAATGTACTGCATTCCATGTGATGTTTCAAAAAAGGACAGTGTCCGCCAAATGACAGAAAAAGTCGTAAAACGATACGGTAGAATAGACGCGCTAGTGAATAATGCGGGAGTTTTAAGACCGCAGCTGCTGGTGGATCTTTACGGCGGAGGTGAAGAACATGAAATTGACGAGAAAAGTTTTGACTTTATGGTGAATGTGAATATGAAAGGAGTTATGTTCTGTTCCCAGGCAGTGGCAAAACAGCAGCTGAAGCAGGGAGGCGGAGTCATTGTTAATATTTCTTCTGAATCGGGAATGGAAGGATCCGTAGGACAAAGTATTTATGCAGGAACAAAGAGTGCGGTAAATTCTATGACACGTTCCTGGGCAAAAGAGCTTGGCGGCAAAAATATACGTGTTGTGGGAATCGCGCCGGGAATTATGGAAAAGACAGATATGCGCACGGAAGAGTATAATGAGGCCCTGGCATATACAAGAGGATTAAAGCCGGAGCAGCTTTCAGAGGACTATTCCTCTTCCATCCCATTAGGAAGAGCGGGAAAACTGGAAGAGATTGGATATCTGACAGCTTTTCTGATTTCAGATAAGGCAGATTATATTACGGGAACTGTGTTAAATATTACCGGAGGCAAATCAAGGGGATAATCCGGCAGATAATAAAATAATCATATGGAGGAAAAGAAAGATGGAATATTATTTAGACAGTGCAGACTATGGAAAAATTAAAGAATATGTGGAAGATTTTAATATCAGAGGAGTTACATGCAATCCGACAATCATAATCAAAGATTGCGCAGAAATAAAGAAATTGGTTGCCTGCGTACCAGAAAACAAAGAGATATTTCTGCAGGTGATTTCTGAAGATGTGGAAGGAATCATTCGGGAAACAAAAGCGCTGATGGCTCTTCGTGAAGGAATCATTGTAAAAATACCGGCAACAAGGAATGGATTTAAGGCTATCAGACTTTTGAAAGAAGAAGGAATCAAAACCCTTGCGACGGCAATTTATTCTGTTCAGCAGGCGTTGATGGCAGCCAACTGCGGAGCAGCGTATGTAGCGCCGTATGTAAACCGGATTTGTAATCTTGAAATGGATGGAATAAAAACAACTCTGCAGATTGATCATAT
>CALWCS010000082.1 GCA_944376425.1 uncultured Lachnospiraceae bacterium
GGGAAAATGGTGATGTATTTATTTTTGATTTATTAATGGAAAATGGACGGAATATGATTAATGCCGAGGATAGTCTTACAAAAGGATTGTTTGAAAAATATGAAGATATTTCTGCCCCGCTGTGTATTGATGAATACTATAACAGATTATTTTTATGGAAGGAGGATGAAATTCAAAAGAACACGATGCATCAAATCTGTTCGGATATAAGGTCAATTCCTTTCCGACAGTATGCGGAACAATTTGAAATCATAGACAAAAAAACAGTATCACTTGTGGTGCCGCAGGATCAGATATCCAGGCAATTAGTGGAAACATTGAAGTATACTGGCAATGTTAATATCAGGCAACTTCGGCAGTATACATGTTCTTTACAGCAGAGAGAATTAGAAGATCTGATTCGGCAGCATGCAGCAGATGATTATGGAACTGGTGTTTATTGCCTTACCAATTTGGACTATTATGATGATGATACGGGCATTTTGTTTGAGGCAAAAGATTACTATTTAGACTGAAAAGAGGTGACATTATGGGCTATGGGTTTAAAATCCTAGTAGAAGGTGATTATGCTTGCTTTACAAGGCCGGAGTTGAAAGTAGAAAGAGTAAGTTATGATGTTCCAACACCGGGTGCATTGGAAGGATTATTAAAAAGCGTATATTGGAAACCGTCGATCAGATATATAATCGATAAGATTATTGTATTTGAAAAGATTGATTTTGCTAATATTCGCAGGAATGAGGTGAAAAATAAAGTGCTGTTGAGCGCTGTAAAGAGCCAGATGAATGAAAAAGGAGGAAATCCATGTATTTATACTTCTGAAACCCGGAGTCAGAGAGCTGCAATGGTATTAAAAAACGTAAAATATGGCATAGCGTTTCATTTTGAATTAACCGGGTTGAAAAATGAAGAGGAATCAGACGGAGAAAACAAGCATTATAATATTATTAAGCGCCGTTTAGAAAAAGGACAATGGTTCCGCACGCCATGTCTGGGATGCAGTGAATTTCCGGTGAAAAGAATAGAATTAATAGAGGAATTTGATGAAAAACTTATAAGCAGTGATATTCTCAGCATGGGAGATGTCGACTTGGGCTATATGAGCTACAGGGTTCAGTTTGAAGATAATGGGCGACCGATCAATGGTGACTGGGAAAATCCGAAGTTTTCAGATAAGGCATCTACTATTTATTATCGACCTCATATGGTTAATGGTGTGATAGATGTGCAGCGGTACAGGGAGGAATTAAGATGCTGATAAATGCCTTATGCAGTTATTATGACATTCTGGCAGAATCCGGGAAGGTTCTTCCGGATGGGTATTCTAGAGTAAAGATTCATTACATTATTTCGTTAACGGAGGATGGGAGGATAGATGATGTTATTGACTGCCAGAAAACAGAAGAAATTCTGGCAGGAAAAAATAAGGTGAAAGAAAAAAAAGTACCGTTAGATTTTATAATGCCTCAGCGGACCGAAAAGACAGGAATTGAAGCGAATTTTGTGGAACACAGACCGGTATACATTTTTGGTCTGAATTTAGAAAAAGGGAAATTGACTTCTCAGGATGATAAACATAAAGCTGAAAAATCTCATCGGGATTTTGTGAAAACGAATCTGGAATTAATTGAAGGATTGAACTCTCCGTTGATTATGGCATACAAAAATTTTATGATTAAATGGAATCCTGCTATGGAAACAGAAAATCAATGGCTTTTAAAATTGGGAAATAATTATGGTAAATCAGGGTTTGCCTTTTGCCTGTCAGGAAATCCGGATCAGCTTTTGCATGATGATCCAGTACTTAAAAGAAAATGGGAATATATATATACGTTACGAAGCAGAAATCAAGAAAACATATTGGCACAGTGCGCTGTTACCGGACAGATGGCTTCGATTGCCAGGCTTCATAGTAAAATTAAAGGTGTATATGGTGGGCTGGCAACAGGAAGTGTTTTGATTGGTTTTAATAATGAATCAGAAAATTCTTATGGACATGAACGGGCATACAATAGTAATATTTCCGAGCTGGTTATGAAAAAATATACAGAAGCTTTAAATTTTTTGCTGAGCAGTGACAAACATAAAGTTTTACTGGATGATATGACTATTGTATTCTGGGCTATGAATGAGAAGGAAAATTGCGAAGATTTATTTATGAGGATGCTTTCGGGACAGCAAGAGGAAATGAATGCTGACCAGACAGAACAGATGCTGAGGGCAATGCTGCAGGATGCCCGAGACGCCCGCATTACAGAAATGCGCCTGTTGACGGATGCATCTATTGATCCGGACGTTGATTTTTATATGCTTGGATTAAAGCCGAATGCTTCAAGGCTCTCTGTAAAATTTATCATACGGAAAAAGTATGCAGATGTATTTTGGAACATTGCTGATTTTCAGAAAAATATACAAATTGGCGATGAATCTAAATGGATTTCCTTTAACAAAAAAAAAAAAATATTAGTTTCACCAAAAAGTAAAAATGAGAAGGTAAATCCAGCATTAATCTCCAAATTGTTTGAGTCTATTATTTATGGAGGCATATATCCGATATCTTTGCTGGAAACTGTTATTCGGCGAGTAAAGATAGACAGTACAGATGGAAAAGTAAATTCTGTGCAGGCAGGAATTATAAAAGGTTGTCTTAATAAAATTGAACGGAAGGAGGATTTGAAAGTGTCATTAGATGTAACAAATACAAATCAAGCTTATTTATGCGGGAGACTGTTTGCAGTGTTAGAAAAATTGCAGCAAGATGCTTCCCGTAATACGCTGAACAGAACGATTAAGGACGCATATTTTGCATCAGCTTCTGCAAAACCGGCGATCGTTTTCCCTAAATTAATCAGATTGGCGCAGAATCATTTAAATAAGGTAAAATACCCCATTTACTATAATAAAATGATGGGGGAGATTATCGAACAACTAAGGGGTGAATTTCCCGAGACGCTTATGTTGAAAGAACAGGGAAAATTTATTATAGGCTATTATCAGCAATATCAAAGCTTTTTTAGAAAAACAGAAAAGTCAGGAGAAGAGGAGGAAGTATGATATGACATTAAGTAACAGATATGACTTTGTAATGCTTTTTGATGTTGAAAACGGGAATCCGAACGGTGATCCTGATGCGGGTAATGCTCCGCGGATGGATGCAGAAACAGGGTATGGCTATATTACTGATGTATGTTTGAAACGAAAAATTCGAAATTATGTAGAATTGGTTAAAGAAGGGGAACCAGGATATAATATTTTAATTAAACCAGATAAGTCTTTAAATACCAAATTTACTGAAGCTTATAGCGAAGAGGGCTTAAAAACAGGTAATAAGGGAAAAAATGCTGATGACATAAAACGGGCAAGGGATTATATGTGCAGAAATTATTTTGATGTCAGAACGTTTGGCGCCGTAATGTCCACAGGTGATGATCCATGTGGAATTGTACGGGGACCTGTACAGATTAATTTTGCAAAGAGTGTTTCCCCGATTAGTATACAGGATGTAACCATTACACGTCAGGCGAGGACGACAGAAGACAGAAAAGAAACTGGTGAAACTGAAATGGGCAGAAAGAGTGTAATCCCTTATGCGCTTTATCGCGCGGAAGGGTATATATCAGCTGCCCTGGCAAATAAAATCACCAAATTATCTGAGGAAGATGTGGAACTTTTGTGGACCGCCATCATTAATATGTTTGAAAATGATCACAGTGCGGCGAGAGGAAAAATGTGTATGCGAAAACTGTATGTATTTAAACATAGCAGTATGCTCGGAAACTGTCCTTCGTATATTTTATTTGATAAAATCAATGTTCAGGAAAAAAATGCGATTCCCAGAGCTTTTTGTGATTATCAAATTACGGTCGATACCAGTATGCCGGATGGGGTGGAGTTGATTGAAAAAATATGAACCAGGAAGAGATTACAATTCGTTCAATTCAGCATTATATGTATTGTCCTCATCGATGGGGCCTTTTAGAAATTGATAAGGCATGGGCAGAGAATGCGTTTGTAACAAAAGCGAATCTGATGCATGAACGAGTACATAATCCCGACCGACATTATGCAGGCAGAGGTAAAAAAGTATTTACCTCTGTCCCTGTATATAATGATTTAGAAGTGTATCAATTATATGGTATTGTGGATTGTCTTGAGGTGATGGAAGATTCTGCAGGGACGTTTATAGAAAGTTTTCAGGGAAATTATGCATTATGTATTGCGGAGTATAAGCCGACGATGCCTAAAAATCAGAACTTTCGAGAAGAAGATGTGATGCAGGTATTTGCGCAGAAGATTTGTACAGATTATGTGTTTCATACAGATTGTGACGGAGTAATATATTATGGAGATGTTAAAAAAAGGATAAAACTGCCATTAAAAGAAAAAAGACAAGAATATGATATGAAATTACAGACTTTGCTTCGGGAAATGAGAGCATTTTTAAAAATAGGAAAAATACCGCCAATTCGGAAAGGTCAGAAGTGCAACGGATGCTCTATGAGAGATTTATGTATGCCTTCGGCTAAAAAAACTTTGAATGTAAAGGACGAGATACAAAAGCTTGAAAGGACAGTCCTATGAGAAAGCTGTTAAATACAGTCTATGTTACAAATGAAATGGCATACCTAACATTAGACGGTGAAAATCTGGTATGCAAAATTGATGGCGAAATTCAATTGAGAATTCCTTTTGAAAATATAGAGAACATCGTCTGCTTTAGTTATATTGGATGTTCTCCGGCATTGATGGGAAAATGTGTAGAAAAGACAATTCCTATAAACTTTATATCACCAACTGGAAAATTTTGGGCAAAAGTGTGTGGGGAAACAAAAGGGAATGTTTTTTTGCGAGTGGCTCAGATAGATCGATTTCGTGAGCATAGTTTACTCCTTGCTCAGAATACGATAGCGGCAAAATTCAGCAATACCAGACAACTAATCCGCCGAACATTACATGACAATATTTCATTGCGAGAAGATTCTGAAATACAGAAAGTGTTGAGAATTTTAGCGGATGGGATTGATAAAGTATATGAAGCGAAAAGTGTGCCGGAAGTGATTGGAATAGAAGGATATTGCGCACAAAATTATTTTTCAATTTTCAACAAATTAATCACAAATAAAAAAGCATCGTTTGAATTTAATTTCCGAAGCAAAAGACCACCTCTTGATCCGGTTAACGCAGTGCTTTCATTTGTTTATACAATATATACCAGTGAATTTGCGGCAGGATTAGAGACTGTGGGGTTAGACAGTTATATTGGTTATTGTCATACATTACGCAGTGGTCGTGTATCTTTAGCATGCGATTTATTAGAAGAAACAAGGTGCCTTGTTGAAAGGTTTGTTTTGACGCTGATTAATTTGCAAATATTAAATGAACATGATTTTGAACGGCAGATTTCAGGCGCAGTATGGCTGAATAATGAAGGAAGAAAAAAGGTGATTTCACGATGGCAGGAAAAGAAACGTTCAGATATAACACATCCATATTTAAAACAAAAAATACCAATGGGATTACTTCCTTATGTGCAAAGTAATTTATTGGCGAAATATGTGCGCGGAGATATAGACAGTTATCCTTCTTTTCTCTTGAAATCAATGTGAAGTTATATAGGTGTAAAAGTTATGATGGTATTGATTAGTTATGATGTTAGTACAGTGAGTGCAGCAGGGAAAACACGTTTGCGAAAAGTAGCAAAAGAATGCCAAAATCATGCTCAGAGAGTGCAGAATTCTGTTTTTGAGGCGGATCTGGACTATTCTTCATTTTTAAAACTGAAAG
>CALWCS010000083.1 GCA_944376425.1 uncultured Lachnospiraceae bacterium
AAATGAGACTTCAGACTTGGTTGTGATGCTTTGGGTATGATATAATAAAAATACGGGTCGGTTCGAAAGAGCCGACCCATTGTGACGTTAAAACGTAAGAATGCCCCGCATTCTCCAAAGGAGAACATTTAGAAATGATAAGGTTTTTCCATCCACTAAGCGGAACAAATTTTTGTCTGCAACCCTGCAACAAAAGAAAGGATTTTATTTATGAAATATATGATGTCTATTTTTCTAAGCCTAAGTATTTTTTATTGCAGCAGCTTATCTGCTTTGGCCGGATGCCGTGTTACCTGCATTCTTCCTTCACGCTCAGAGACAGATTACTGGAATAATATTGAAACCTATATGCGCACAGCAGCCCAAGAGTATGATGCGGATCTTTCTTTTTTTTATACAGACGGAGACGATGCAAGTTTAACCATTGAAAAAAATACAGCGCTGGAAATCGCAATCTTGTCAGAAACAGACGCAATTATTACAACGTATTCTTATATGGATACTGAGATGAATACGTTACTGCAAGAGGCACGCGAAAATGGTATCCGTATTATTTTGATTGATAGCGACGGTCCTTCTTCTTCTCGCGATTTATTTATAGGAATTGACAATCAAGCAGCAGGAGAGATGGCAGGAGAATACATACAAAAAAAACTGCCGGAAGGCAAAACGACGCTTTTGATCAGCCAGTTGATTACAGAAAGCCGTCCCAATTTACAGTCTCGTATTGTCGGAATTCAATCCAGCTATGCAGAAGTACCGGAGCTGTTAAATCTCTATACGGAAAGTTTAAGCACAGTAGAAGAATCCTTAAAATTTGAAAATTATTTAAAGGAAAATCCCGACATTGGCGCTATTATTGCAATTACAGACAGCAATACCGTTTCCTGCGCTCAGATTCTTCAGAGGATGGGACTCAGCGATGAAATTTTTCTTTTTGGATTTGATTTAGGAAAAGATTCAGAAGAACTGTTATCACAAGGAGTCGTCGATGCTGTCCTTTGCTATGATTCAGAACAGATAGGATATGAGAGCATTCGTCTGACAGCTTCTCTATTAGAAGGCGATTCTATTGTATCGGATATTTTTTTCGTAGACTTTGAGATTCTGGAATCAGAAACGGAGGTGCAGGAATGGACGGAATTACATTTGGAATTGTGGAGGACGAGATTTTAGAGAGCGAAGCATTGACCCGTCGGATTCTTCAGTATTTTCCCGAAGCTAAGATTCTATGGTGCAGGGAGGATGGAGAAAGTGCATTAAAAGCTATTCATCAAGATTCTCCGGATATCCTTATTGTCGATATCGAGATGCCCGTTATGAATGGACTCGAGTTATGCGAAGAGCTTGATAAAGAACACTGGAAAGGTCTGATTATTATTAACACGGCATATGATAAATTTGCCTATGCCAAACGTGCCATCTCATTTCATGTCTTTGAATATATTGTCAAACCGGTTCTCGGCGAAGAACTGAAAGATACGCTGGAACACTGTATTGCAGAAGTGGTGCGTCGGCGTCAAAGAGACCAAAAGCAGCTTCAAGCAGCACATACAATCGAACAGATCAGTCGATATGCAGTCAATGTGCTTTCTGATTTTATGAAGGAAAAGAAAAGCGGTCTTTTGCAGGCAATCGGATGGCCGAAAGATCATTTTCAGACTCGGGTGGTGCATCTTCTTTCTCCAATGCCATTTTCAGCAGATCAGATCTGTGCATTGGAAAATTTAAAGAATATTTTGACAGAGCATGATTATATTGCAGCGATGGATTTCGCAGATGACAGACATATGATTTCGATCATTCAGCCTCAGTATGAAGTAAGTTTGTGCAGGGAATATACTCGGATCTGGGGCTTTGCGTTATTATGTCTGATGACCGTAAACGGAGCTTCGGTACAGGTAAGCGGAATCTTGGAAAAAGAAGAGGATATTGAAAAAGAATGTAAGATCTGGCAGCCGCTTTCTGAGACGGTATCTTCAGAAATTAAGATACCGTCTAGGACATGGCAGATGATTCGGAAAAAAGATGCCGAAAAAAATAGAAACCGAATAGAAGCAGAACTTCGAAATGGAGATTTTGAGTGTGTCCGAAAAATCATCCGTAAATTGTTTCGAACGTATGGAGACAATAAAGAGGAAATATTTTGGGAAATTGTTCAATACGTACTCGATGCTGCCGCAAATGTATGGATAGAGATAGAAGGGATAGAATGGACATTTTTTGTAGAAGCGTTATTTAAAAAACAGGTGGAATCATCTGTCTGGTTTCAAAATTTTTTTGATCGATGCAGTACGTTGCCAAAGTCAGCAAGCGGAGATGCGATTGAACATGTCATACAGATGATGCAGACTTCTTTTTCCAGCGGCATTACTCAGTCGCAAATGGCAGAACATGTCGGATTAGATAATGCTACGTTTAGTAAATTGTTTAAAAAACGTACAGGACGAAATTTTTCAGACATGTTAAATGACATCCGCATGCAGCATGCGGAAAAGCTTCTCTTGGAGAATCCGGATATTTCTCTGGAAGTACTTTGCCAAAGCTGCGGTCTGACAAGTAAAACATATTTTTGTGAGGTGTTTAAAGAATGGAAAGGCATGACGATCACTCAATTTTTGAAAAGCCGGACATAATGAAAATTTCTATATTGCGATCTCTGCGTTTTAAAATGCTGCTGTTTATAACTGCGATTTTATTATTTTGCGGAATCATGGCTGGTTCATTTGGAAATATGAATGCCAGCTTATTGAATCAAATGCAGCAATTGACTGCTTTACAGACAGATTATTACAATGGATATGGAACACTTGAACCACTGCACCAGAAGCTAAATGCTTATTTAAATCTAAACAGTGACGAATATTTGGAATACTATGAGCAGTGCAGAGATGATTTTGAACTTTTTATAGACCAGCTTTCAAATGAAAATTGGGGATCTTATGCCGTTGATATGGCGTTCTTATGTGAAAAATACATAGCAGCTGCCGACGAAGCTGTCTTGGCTGTTTTGGAAAACGATACGAATATGATGGTAGAAGCCTCTGCAAGAGCTTCACATATTAAAGAATTAATTTCTACTCTTTCTTTGTATACGGCAAGAGATATCGAAAATATCGTCAATCAGAGTTTTACAGAGCTTAATCATGAGACAAAATCATATCTTCATGCGATTTCTATCTTTCTTTGTATCGGTGTTTGCGCTGTGATTCTTTCAGCCATTTGGTTTATTCGCAGACTTTTTACACCTCTTGGAAAGCTGATTTCTCTTGTTCAGAGAGTATCGATGCGTTCCTGGAAAATACAGCCTTTGCCCAAGCGTGTTCGGGATGAGATGGAGCTGCTTACATTTACCTTTTATCTTATGATGAACGAAAATTCAAAACAGTTTACAGAATTACTGCAAAAAAGAAAACTGGAAAAAGAATTGCAGCAGGAGAGAGAACAACGTCTGAAATCAGAAGCCCTTGCGGCAAAGAGCGAGCTAAAAGCGTATCAGTCACAGATCAATTCTCATTTTTTGTTTAATACATTAAATTGTATTTTACATATTGCTGAAGTGGAAAATGCTCCTCAGGTAGTGGATGCTCTGAGCAAACTTTCAAGATTTCTGCGCAATATTCTTAATCAGTTTAATACTATTATTCCTCTGACAGAAGAGTTTTCTAATATTGAAAACTATATTAAGATTCAAAAAATCAGATTTCGGGATCGCATCCAAGTAGAAGACAGTCTTGATATTGATCTGGAATGGTTCCGTATTCCGGCAATGACACTTCAGCCGCTGATTGAAAATGCGTTTACACATGGAATAGGGCAGAAAAAGAACGGATTTATTAAATATGCCGCCGAAAAACATGAAACGTATGTATTTCTGTATGTCTGGGATGACGGAAATGGGATCTCTGCGAAACGGCAGAAAGAAATTTTAGAATGCCTTTATGTTCAGAATGTAGATGAGATACTTCACAAAAATATTGGGTATCAAAATGTGTTCCGCCGGTTAAATCTGCTTTATCCGGGTCGTGTTGTTCCCTTCCTAGACAGTCAGGAAGGAGTATATACAAAAATCGGATTTAAAATCTATGATTGTTGCGAAAAAGAAAAAATGTCTGAAACACTCACAGAAAATGCACTTTCCGGATAGAATCCGGCAATGGTATCAACAGCAATAGGATCAATTCTGATCAGCAGCGGCAGCAGGAGAATCGTTTGCAGCGTTTCAAATGCCCGGAAGAAGAAGCAATATCTAAAGAGATAGCATTCCGGGCATTTAAAAATTGTTTTTGTTTTCGATTATTTTTACCGTTGGATATAAGAGCATACATTTCTACTATATGATATCCATATTATATAGTAGATCAATATTTCTTTTCATACATTTTATGATTTGAGAGCTTTATTTATCACTGTAATGACCTTTACATTGATAAATCGTAATGCTTCCATTTTCAGACGTATAAACAAGACGATCTTTTTCATTGATTCTGCGACTCCACTTACCGCTCAGATTTCCGGATAATGGCTCGGGTTTTCCTTCTCCATGAAAAGGATCTCTCAAGACTTCTTTGATTAGTTTATTAATTTTCTTCAATGTCTTTTTATCCTGATTCAGCCAATAAAGATATTCTTCGAAAGCGTCTTCAGCAAATATGATATCACTCACCGGTCAATGCCTCCAATTGTGCCATACTTTTGACAACTACTTTTCCGTCTTTCACCTGTTGGTCCGCTTTTTGCAGCTGTGTCATATTAGATTCAGAAAAAAATGGCTCTAACGGCGCTTCAATTGAAAACGGTATTCTGCGTTCACGCAGTGCTTTCTTCGTATAAATCGAATAGAAAGTAGAAATATTCATTCCCATTGCATTTAACATTTCATCTAACTGTTTTTTTTCTTCATCGTCAAGTCGAATACTAATCGTAGTCATATCAGCACCTCCTTTTTTCTATTATACTGTAATATGATTTAATTTGCAAGTATTTTAAGATTATTTAAAAGCAATTTTGAAATTATTGATAATTTTTGAATCAATAGAAATGAAGTAAATTTTTTCAGATTTACGTTTTCCTGTTGATCCGCTTTTTGCAGCTGCCATCTAACTGTTTTTTTCTTCATCGTCAAGTCGAATACTAATCGTAGTCATATCAGCACCTCCTTTTTCTTTCTATATATACTGTAATATGATTCGATTTGCAATTATTTTAAGATTATTTGCAATCAATTTTAAAATTAGTTATTTCGAATTATTATATACTATAAAAATAAAATATGTAACAAACAAAACGGAGATTATGATTAATATTAAAAAATAGTAAAAGAATAAAAAAAGAATGATTGTAGTATGTACAATGGGAATTAATTGTCTGATAATATATTTGCTAAAATAGTCTGCTGGATTGACAGTAAGAAGTAAAAAGTTTAAATGAAAAAAGAGCTGTTGCCCTACAGATGAGAATTCATCTATCAAGCAATCGCTCTTTATTTTCGCTTTCAAATTCAAATAATAATGTTCCAGATACGAGAAAGAAGTGAAAGAGATTCTGTCAAAGAATCCGAGGTTGAGGCGCAAACTACAACGACATCAGAAAATTTAGAGATCCTGCCGGATTTCCCGTCCCTTTTTCAAGCAGGGAAATCAGTCCGCGAATGGTTTCTTCAATTCCCTCCTGAGAAGAGGGAACTAAGGTATTGTCCAGTTTTACCGTCAGTACAATGAGAACAATCTCTGCAAGCGCCTCCGGATAATCAAAGGAGATCTCGCCTTTTTCGATTCCCTGACGGATAATCTCGGTCAACTCTGGCTTTAACCCTACAATGAGGTGATTCAGATACTTTTGATGAAGAAAAGCTTGCTCTTGCGCGCTGGTTAAATTTGCCGGAGTGCCTTCTTTTAAAAATTCAGAAGATGAAGTTCGGCATGCCTGAAACATCATTGCCATGCGGGTAAACGGAGAGACATCCGTCTGTTTGCTGAGATTTTTTGCTGTCTCCAAAGGTTTTTCATAGCACCTTTTTACAAGAGCTTCCAGCATGGCGTCTTTAGAAGGAAAATAGTAGTAAATGCTTCCTTTTCCAATCCCAGCCGTCTGTGCAATTTCACTGACGGAGATCGTCTGAATATTTTTGTCGGAGAGTAATTCCTGAAGCGCATCTAAAATTTTGTTATATTTTGTCTGATTTGGCATTGTTACCGCCTTTCCTGATGAAATGATCTACGAGTGTCCTGGCGCAATTTTATTTTGCTGAATCATTTGTCAAAATTTTTTTATTTTACATATATTATGTATCTTAGATCTGTAATGGAATGGTTGTTTTTTTGATCTGCAGGTATTGCCAGCCAAAATTGTCTGCCGATCTGCAAGTGTCGATAAAAATCGAATACTTTGTATTGCGGCTTTGTATCTCTTTAGAGTATACCATAAAGAGAGGCAGAAGCAACGGAAAATTGTACCAAAAAAGAAAAGAAATTTTAGATAAAATTTGGAGGGAATATAATTGACCAACAGTCGAAAAAATGATATTGTATTATCGAAAATAAATCGACCGTCGGTCAGAAATAAAATGGAGGATAGATCGGTATGACATACGCAGAATTTTTTTCAGAGATAAAGGGAAAATTTATGGAGGCAGATGTCAGCGACATTTCGGAACATCTTGCCTATCAGTTTAACATTACGGGGGAAGCACATGGAATTTTCTATGTGGAAGTAAAAGAAGGAAAATTGTATGTGGAACCGTATGAATATTTTGATCGGGATGCAATGTTTATCGGATCAGCCGAAACTTTTTTAAAAATTGCAGATGGCAAATTAGATCCGGTTCTTGCGTTTACTCTTCAGAAACTGAAAGTAGAAGGCAATCTGGATAAAGCACTGAAATTAAAAGAACTGATTGACAAAAAGAGAAAATAGTCAAAAATAGACCGGAGAATAAAAAAGAATCGATATAGGGTAAAACAGACAGATCGAAAAGATCAGAAACGGAGCGAGTATGAAAAGATTAATAAGATATGGATTACCTGCACTTGGAATGGTAGCTGCCGCTGAAATAGGAATCTCCGTTTATTTTTACCGGAGGACGATGAAGCGGAGCAAGGCAAAAGTAGAGCGGACAATGAAGATGGCCGGAACAGACTGGAATCAGTACATGCCGCTTATGGAAAAAAGAAAAGAGTATCAGCTGGCACAGGCTCATAAAGAAATTTGGACAACATCATCTGACGGTCTGAGATTGCATGCTACGTATTTTCCGAGAGAAGAACAGAAAAAGGTTGTGATCTGTTTCCACGGATATACAAGCCAGGGCATGAGCGACTATATCGGGCTTTCAGACTACTACTTAAAACGGGGATACAGTATGCTGCTGATAGATGAGAGAGCGCACGGAAAAAGCGAAGGCACTTACATCGGTTTTGGATGCCTCGACAGAAAAGATGCATTGGAATGGATTCAATGGGTGATAAAAGAGTGCGGAGAAGATGTACAGATTCTCCTGCATGGAACATCGATGGGAGGAGCCACTGTGTTGATGGCAAGCGGATTAAAACTTCCCAAACAGGTGAAGGGAATTATTTCAGACTGCGGCTTTACTTCACCCAAAGAGGTATTTACACATGTACTTCATTCCATGTACCATATGCCGGCATTTCCGATTATTCAGATTGCTGACTGGATTAACCGGAAAAAAGCAGGATATGGGATGGATGAATGCAACGCGGCAAGAGAAGTAAGAAAAGCAGAAGTTCCGATTCTTTTGATTCATGGAGAAGCCGATACGTTTGTGCCGTGCAGCATGTGTGAGGAGATTTATGAAAACTGTGCATCGCCGAAAGACAAACTGATTGTAAAAGGAGCAGCACACGCCGAAAGCTATTATAAAGATATGGCAGCATATGAAAAAAAATTGGATGAATTCATTGGAGGAGTAATCAAATGATGAAAAAGAGAAAAGGATATCCGGTATATCCGCTGACAGTGGCACAGAAGTTTCATTTTTTCTATCAGGACTATTGTCCGAAAAAAGAAGTGCTGAATATAGGAACCAGTCTGACGATTGAGACGGATATCAATTGGGATGTCCTAAAAGAGTCGATTTATAAAGCATATGAACGGTGTGAGTCGATGCGTTTACGTTTTGCAGCAGACAAAGAGGGAAACTGGTATCAGTATGTGGTAGAAAAAGAAGACAGAGATATTGAATTTGTTGATTTTTCTGACAAAACAATGGAAGAGGCAGAAGCAGTAATGCAGGCATGGACTCAGGTACCGTTTAAGCGAGCAGATTCTCCGATGAATCGGATTGTGATGATTAAAATGCCGGATGGATATAACGGACTGTATCTTCTGGTAGATCATATGACGATGGATGCGCAGTCTTTAATCTGCTTTTTTAAAGATATTATTGAGATTTACTGTAATGCAATGTATGAAGGAGTTCCTTATCCAAAGCCTATGGCTTCTTATATTGAACAGCTTCAAAGAGATCTTGCCTATGAGGCAGACAGTCCGGCAAAGAAGAGAGACGAAGAATTTTTCCATAAAATCATTGAGTCTTCGGAACCTATTTATAATGGACTGGAAGGAACAAAAACGCTGGAAGCCGAGAGAGAAAGAACAGGAAACCCGAATCTTCGCGCGGCAGTTAATGTTTCCGATTCTGTAAATTCTGCGCTTGACATTTTCCATCTGGAAGGAGAACCGACGAAACGGCTGATGGATTTCTGTGAACAAAATCATATTTCTTTAGTATGTCTGTTAATCATGGGAATTCGTACCTATTTCCAGAAAATGAACGGCAATGATGACGTTTCCATCAACACAGCGATTGCAAGAAGAGCGACATTAAAAGAAAAAAAATCGGGCGGTACTAGAATTCACTCCTTCCCGTTCCGTACAATCATACCGGAGACAAAGACCTTTTTGGAGGGAATTTATGAGATCAGAGATCTGCAAAATGAATATTTCCGCCATGCAAACTATGATCCGGTTGCCTATTTTGCATACCGAAGCAAATGTTATCCGACACAGCCGGGACAGACGTATGAACCGATGTCTCTGACCTATCAGCCATTGACACTCAAAGAAAAAGGACTTGATCAACTGGGCGATATCCGATATAAGACGAAATGGTATCCAAACGGCGCAACAACGCAGGCAATGTATCTGACTGTGATGCACCGTCCGGAGGATAACGGACTGGATTTTAACTTTGAACACCAGGTGAAAGCAGTTTCCAGAGAACAGCTGGAATACTTCTATTATTATTTGTGCCGGATTATGTTTAAAGGAATAGAAAATCCGGATCTGCCAATCGGAGACATTATAAAATTGATATAAAAAGAGAGGATATCGATATGTTTGAAAAATTAGTAAAAATTATTTGCGAGTATGTAGAAGTAGAACCGGAGAATATTCATCCGGAGTCCAGATTTATGGAAGATCTGGGATTTACGTCCTTTGATTTTATGAGTATGTTAGGAGAACTTGAAGATGAATTTCAGATAGAGATCGATCAGCAAGAAGTGGCTAATATCCGCACTGTTCAGGAAGCAGTAGATTATCTGGAAAAACTGTCGGTATGAGAAAAGAAGAGGTGAAAAGTATGGTGTGTAGTACAATTCGTGAGATTCTCGTGCAGACAGAACAAAAATTCGGTCCGGAAGATGCCGTCCGGTATAAAGTAAATCGGGATGAAATTGAGACAAAGTCCTATAGCCAGCTGAAAAAAGACAGTGAGAGCTTTTCCTGCGTCTTAAAAGCTCTGGGAGAAATAGGAAAGCACGTAGCAATAATAGGAATGACGTCGTATCCCTGGCTTGTGACATATTTTGGAACTGTGAACAGTGGCAGCGTAGCGGTCCCTTTGGATGTCTCGCTTCCGGCTGAAGAATTGTGCGAACTGATTGACCGTGCAGATGTTGAGGTTCTTGTTTTAGATGAAGTGAGAAAAGACGTCGGACAGATCGTTAAGAAACGCTGTCAAAAACTGAAGTATCTGATTTCGATGCAGCAGGAAGAACACGATGATCATGCGTATTCTTTCTGGAAGCTGTTAAAAGAACAGGAAGGAAGTTTTTCATGCAGTCCAGATCCGGATCAGCTTTGTACGATTATGTTTACCTCCGGTACCACAGGAAAAAGTAAGGGAGTTATGCTGACACAGCGTAATTTAGCTGAGAACGCAACGTGTCTGGATATGAAAATTCCACCCAGAACTGTAATTTTATCAGTTTTGCCGATCCACCATGCATACTGTCTGAGTATGGACATCTTAAAGGGAATTTCTCTCGGATCAGTGATCTGCATTAACGATTCTTTACTGCGTGTAGCCAAAAACATTAAGCTGTTTCAGCCAAATATGATTTTGATGGTGCCGTTGATGATTGAGACACTTGCCAAAAAACTGGAAGATGCCAAGGGACTTCCGCCCCAGATCGTAAAAAAAGAAGTGTTTGGAGAACAGTTTCATACAATCTGCAGCGGAGGAGCTTATCTAAATCCAGCATTGATTGATTTGTTTGAATCTTACGGAATCACGATTTTACAAGGATATGGAATGACAGAGTGTTCTCCCGTAATCAGCACAAGCCTTAGCTGGAACATCAAAAAAGAAGCGGTGGGGCAGCTGCTTCCGAACTGCGAGGCAAAAGTGGTAGACCATGAGCTTTGGGTTCGTGGCAGCAGCGTGATGATGGGATATTATAAAATGCCAAAGGAGACAGCCGAAACGTTAGAAGACGGATGGTTAAAAACAGGAGATCTTGGATATGTGGACGAAGAGGGCTTTGTTTATCTGACGGGAAGAAAGAAAAATCTGATCATTACGAAAAACGGAGAAAATGTTTCTCCTGAGGAACTGGAAAATAAAATCGGAGATCACCGTCTGGTACAGGAGATTCTGGTTCGCGAAAAAGAGGGCGTAATCGAAGCTGAGATTTTTCCGGATTATGACTATGCCCAAAAACAGGGGATCACAGAAATTCGAGATGCACTGCAAAAAGTGATTGACGAGTATAATAAAGGCGCAGCAGCATATAAAAAGATATACCGTCTGACAGTGCGCGAGACAGAATTTGAAAAAACACCATCAAAGAAAATAAAAAGATATTGACAATATCCATAAAATTTATCAATATAAAGCAGAGAGATTCTGGAATACGAAAGATAAAAAAGAAAGAAGAAAGAGCGAAAAAGAGACTTTGGCTCTTTCTTCTTTCTTTTTCATGCGGATTTGAAAAAACTCTTCAAAAATTTTTAAGACTTGAATGCGATTTTAGAATCTTCTATACTAAAAAAGATAAAAGAATCTGCGAGGATTGAAATATCAGCAGAAGGAAACAGATTTCAAAAAGAGGAGGAAAAAAAGGTGAAGATTCCCGGATATTATTCTTCAGGAGAATTTGCGCGTATGGCAAATGTCTCTGTCAGGACAATCCGTTTTTACGATAAACAGAATATTTTAAAGCCATCTTATGTAAAAGAATCCGGAGCCAGGTTTTACACAGACGCAGACTTTGCGAGACTGCAACAGATTTTACTTTTGAAATATCTGGGATTTTCTCTCGATGATATCCGGGAAATGACAATTGGCGATACCGATTATCATTTTATGCTCAATTCTCTAAAAACCCAGTTAAAACTGATACAGGATCGGATTGAGCAGATGCAGATGGTGGAGAAGGCAATTTTAGAGACGGCGAGGGAAATTGAGAAAAAGCATGATATTGACTGGAGCCAGATGCTGAATCTGATTCATCTGACAAATATGGAAAAGAGCCTGAAGACACAGTATCAGGATGCCACAAATATTTCAGCACGAATTCATCTGCACAGTCTGTATTCCGTCAACAAGGAAGGATGGTTTCCGTGGATTTTCAGACAGTGTCATTTAAAAGAGGGAGAGAAAGTGTTGGAGTTAGGATGCGGAAACGGGGTTCTTTGGAAAGAAAATGTTTCAAGGATTCCTGACAAGATCGACATTGTACTTTCGGATTTGTCAAAAGGAATGATACGGGACGCCAGAAGAGTGATAGGAGGAGAAGATACAAGATTTTCTTTTGAGACGTTTGACTGCCATCAGATTCCCCATGAAGATCAAAGTTTTGACCTGGTGATTGCGGATCATCTGCTGTTTTACTGCGAAGATATTGAAAAAGTCTGCCGTGAAGTAGGAAGAGTATTAAAAAATGACGGGATTTTTCTTTGCAGCACGTACGGAGAAAATCATATGAAGGAGATCAGCCGCCTTGTCTGGGAGTTTGACAGCAGAATTTTACTTTCCGCTCAAAAATTGTATGAAAGGTTTGGATTGGAAAACGGGAAGAAGCTGTTAAGTCCTTTTTTTAAGGAAATAGAACGGAAACGATACGATGATTTTCTGATGATCGACAGTCCGCAACCGCTCATAGAATATATTTTGTCATGTCATGGAAACCAGAATCAATATCTTCTGGAACGATATAAAGAATTTCGTTCGTATGTGGAAAAAAAGACAAAAAAAGGATTTACGGTCACAAAGGATGCAGGAATTTTTATCTGTAAGAAAAAAAATACTTGAACATGACGTAACGTCATCTTTTATAATTCAGATAAGAATACCGTTTCAAAATTTCGAAAAGACAAAAAAGATACATAGACAAAAGGAGAAATGAAAATATGAAAGGAATTATTTTAGCAGGCGGTTCCGGCACGCGCCTTTATCCGCTTACCATGGTGACTTCCAAGCAATTGCTTCCTGTTTATGATAAGCCGATGATTTATTATCCAATGTCTGTTCTTATGAATGCAGGAATCCGCGATATTTTGATCATTTCCACACCGCAGGATACGCCTCGCTTTCAAGAACTTTTAGGCAGCGGACATCAGTTTGGAGTTGAACTTTCCTATGCCGTCCAGCCAAGCCCGGACGGGCTTGCTCAGGCTTTTCTGATCGGAGAGAAGTTTATCGGAAACGACACAGTGGCAATGGTATTAGGAGACAATATTTTTGCAGGGCACGGTCTGAAGAAACGCTTAAAAGCAGCGGTAAAAAATGCAGAATGCGGACAGGGAGCTACAGTATTCGGATACTATGTGGATGATCCGGAACGTTTTGGCATTGTGGAATTTAATCAGGAAGGGAAGGCGATTTCCATTGAGGAAAAACCGGAATATCCAAAGAGCAATTACTGTGTGACCGGTTTATATTTTTACGATAACCGTGTGGTAGACTATGCAAAGAGTTTAAAACCGAGTGCACGCGGAGAGCTGGAAATTACTGATTTAAATCGGATCTATCTTGAAAACGGAGAGTTGAACGTAGAGCTTTTAGGACAGGGATTTACGTGGCTGGATACGGGAACACATGAAAGTCTGGTGGATGCGACAAACTTTATCAAGACGATGGAGACGCATCAGCACCGCAAGATTGCGTGTTTGGAAGAGATTGCTTACCTAAATGGATGGATCACGAAAGAACAGGTGCTTAAGGTATACGAAGTGCTGAAAAAAAATCAGTACGGACAGTATTTAAAAGACGTTTTAGATGGAAAATATCTAGATATTCTGCATTAAGAAACGAACCAGAAAAAAGGCAAAGAGTGATAAAAGCGTTAAAAAATCGAAAAATCAGAGAAAACAGAAAGGAGAAGCTGCCCCGTTTTGCGCAGCAAATTAAAAATGATGACAATAATTGTTACCGGCGGCGCCGGATTTATCGGAAGTAATTTTATTTTTCATATGCTGGACAAATATCCGGATTACCGGATCATATGTCTGGACTGTCTGACCTATGCCGGCAATTTATCGACTTTGGAGCCGGTCATGGAAAATCCCAACTTCCGGTTTGTGAAAGCAGATATCACAGACCGCAATGCCGTATATCAGTTGTTTGAAGAAGAACATCCTGATATTGTCGTAAACTTTGCGGCAGAAAGTCATGTGGACCGGTCCATTGAAAATCCGGAGATCTTTTTAGATACGAATATCAAGGGAACAGCGGTCTTGATGGATGCGTGCAGAAAATATGGAATCAAGAGATATCACCAGGTTTCGACCGATGAAGTTTATGGAGATCTGCCGCTTGACAGACCGGATTTGTTTTTTACAGAGGAGACTCCGATTCACACAAGCAGCCCATACAGTTCTTCTAAAGCAGCAGCAGACCTTTTGGTCCTTGCGTATTACCGCACATATGGACTGCCTGTGACAATCAGCCGTTGTTCGAACAATTACGGACCGTATCATTTTCCGGAAAAACTGATTCCGCTTATGATTGTCAATGCTTTAAATGAGAAACCGCTTCCTGTTTACGGAAAAGGAGAAAATGTACGTGACTGGCTGTATGTGGAAGATCACTGTAAGGCAATCGATCTGATCCTACACCAAGGACGGGTCGGGGAGGTCTACAATATCGGCGGTCACAATGAAATGCGAAATATTGACATTGTCAAAATGATATGCAGGGAACTTGGAAAGCCGGAAAGTCTGATTACGTATGTAGCGGACCGAAAAGGACATGATATGCGCTATGCGATCGATCCGACAAAAATTCACACAGAGCTTGGATGGCTTCCGGAAACGAAATTTGAAGACGGAATTAAAAAGACGATTCAGTGGTATCTCGATCACAGGACATGGTGGGAAAATATTATTTCGGGAGAATACCAGGATTATTACAAAAAAATGTATGAAAATCGCTGAATTTGCGGGAAAGCAGGTGCAGATATGAAAATTTTGGTGACAGGAGTCAAGGGACAGCTTGGATATGATGTAGTCAATGAACTGACAAAACGCGGACATGAGGCAGTCGGTGTAGATATCGAAGAAATGGATATCACGAACAAAGCTTCCGTAGAGCAGGTATTAAGAGAGGTTTTGCCTGACGCAGTGATTCACTGCGCGGCATGGACAGCTGTTGATGCAGCAGAGGACTGTCCGGAAAAAGTACATCTTGTCAATGCAGTGGGAACGGAAAATATTGCCTGTCTTTGTAAAGAACTAGGATGCAAAATGATGTATATTTCTACGGATTATGTGTTTGATGGACAGGGAACGGTGCCGTGGCAACCAGACTGTAAGGAATATGAGCCTTTAAATGTCTACGGCAAGACGAAGCTGGAAGGAGAACTGGCTGTAGTAAACCATGTGGATCGATATTTTATCGTACGGATTGCCTGGGTGTTTGGCAAAAACGGAAAAAATTTTATCAAGACAATGTTGAATATTGGAAAAAAACTAGATACCATAAAAGTAGTCAATGATCAGATCGGAACGCCTACGTATACGTTTGATCTGGCAAGACTGCTGGTAGATATGATCGAGACTGAAAAATACGGATATTATCATGCGACGAATGAGGGCGGTTATATCAGCTGGTATGATTTTACAAAGGAAATTTTCAGACAGGCTGTCCAGATGGGACACGATGAGTACAGAGAGGAGCGCCTGAAAGTTTATCCGGTTACAACGGAAGAATACGGCGTTTCAAAAGCGAAACGTCCATTTAACAGCAGACTGGATAAGAGTAAATTGACAGAAAAAGGATTTTTACCGCTGCCGACATGGCAGGATGCATTAAGACGCTATCTGCAGGAAATTGAGTTTTAAGGAGAATAAAATGGGACAGATCAAAGTGACGAAAGCTCCGATTGAAGGGCTTTATATTATCGAACCGGCAGTCCATGGAGATGAGAGAGGATACTTTATGGAAACGTATAATAAAAAAGATATGGAAGAAGCCGGATTAAACATGGAATTTGTTCAGGACAATCAGTCTATGAGCGTGAAAGGAGTTTTAAGAGGACTTCATTTTCAAAAACAGTATCCGCAGGGAAAATTGGTTCGAGTAATCAAAGGGACAGTTTTTGACGTTGCCGTTGACTTGCGGAAAGATTCCAGCACATACGGTCAGTGGTACGGTGTGGAGCTGTCTGAAGAAAACAAGAAACAGTTTTATATCAGTGAAGGATTTGCACATGGATTTTTAGTGCTGTCTGACAGTGCCGAATTTTGTTATAAGGTGACGGATTTCTATCATCCGGGAGATGAAGGAGGAGTTGCTTGGAACGATCCGGAAATAGGCATCGACTGGCCTATCTCAGAAGATATGGAACTGATCTTAAGTGAGAAGGATAAGCACTGGAAGGGATTAAAAGATACGTTTCAGTTTTAAAAAATAATAAAACTAAAAAAGACTCCTCTTTAGGAAACCGAAAAGAGGAGTTTTTCTTTTACAAAAACGTCTTATCTACGGCAGTCAAATCCTATCCTGCTAACATAGCAACTTCCTCAGGATTCGATAAAATCTGAACAGATCCGTCAGTATGAACGATTCGAAAACCGCAGAAGTCTCGAAGACGTCTCTGATTTCCTTCCACAGCAAGACAGACGCCAAATTTTGTCTCATAGAGAATCAAGTCATCGAGAACGGTGCCCTTTACGACCATTTTTTGAAAAATATGAGAGGCAAACGGAAGAATATCTTTGTGCGCAAGAGATTCCTTATAAGGAGACAAAATCTGAAAAGGAGATCCATCTGCAGCATGATCCGGCAAAGAGACTAATTCTGTTAAAAACCAGCGAAAGTTTTGAAGTAAAAAAGAGGCTGAATGTTTCAAAGAAGCATTGTTTCCTGATCTTGCTGTCTGAAAAACGGAAGTAAATTCCTGCATCAAAGGAAAAGAGGAAAAAGAAGCACAAAAAGTATCCGGTTTAGAGGCAGAAAACGAAGGGGAATTCATACAGGAAAGAAATTGCCGTTTTAACTGGTAAAGATATTCCATAAAACTTTGTTTTAAGCTGATTTCCAGATAGCTTTTTGCATGACACTCATACGGAGGATTTAAGTGCTCGGCAGTGCGGCACCTCCAGACCGGATAGGATACTTTGCTATCCAAAGCCTTGGAAAATGTCTGAGAATTTCGAGTGAGCCGAAACGTACGTCGGATTAACAGCTCAGAGCAGTTCCCGCAAAAGAGTTTTGAAGAAAAAATACATTTTCCGCTGTACTTTCCGACATATTGCTGCGCGTTGCTTTTGTCTTGGGAAGAAGTCTTAGAACGGCGTGCCTGTTCTGCCTGTACTGCTTCCCATGTGGCGCGGTCAATGATAGCAGGGTGATGATTGCGGATATAATAACTAGGAAGCGTGCCGTCATTCGGGATAGACTGATGATTGAAAAGATCTTTCGTCATAGTTTTTTGAAGATGCGTATCGCCTACATATTTTTCATTCATAAGAATACGGCGGACAGCTTCTCCCCTCCAGACGGTATTGCCTCTGCCAGTCACATAGCCAAGATTCATCAGTTCTTTTGCGATAGCAGCATAACTAAGACCGTCTAAATACCGCTGATAGATATAGCGGACAACTTTTGCCTGACTTTCATTGATTTTCCATTCTTTATCCGGACCAAATTCATAGCCGATCATAGAAGAGAGATTGGTAACATCGATTCCGTTTTGAAATTTTTTTTGAATACTCCAGCGGACATTGTCAGAGATGGAACGGCTTTCATCTTGGGCAAGAGCAGAGAGTATCGTCAGAAGCAATTCGCTTTTGGTGTCGAGAGTATCAATATTTTCTTTTTCGAAATAAACTCCGACAGGAGGTCTTAAAGATTTCAAAGAACGGATGCAGTGCAGAGTATCAAGGGTATTGCGTGCAAAACGGCTGATGGATTTTGTAATAATATAGTGAAATTTTCCATTCATCGCATCGTCCATCATCTGATTAAAAGCAGTCCTCTTTTTTCGGGAGGTTCCAGAAAGTCCTTCATCGGCAAAAATCCGGTAAAGTTTCCATCCTTTTTGTTTTTTTACATAAGTAGTATAATAGTTCATCTGAAGATGATAGGAATGTTTTTGCTCTTTGAGGTCAGTAGAGACACGGCAATATACAGCAACTTGCAGAGGAAGTTCAGATTCAGAGGTCTTTCTTTGAAAGAGAGAGACATTAGGTACAAGCGGCTGATAGGAAAAGTGATTTCTAGTCAAAGGTGTATCAAACATAACAATTCTCCTTTTAATTCTGTATGTAGCGATATCGATATAGGGCAGGATTTTTGTTACCAGAGCCATTTTTGTGAAAGAAAATTTCTGACATCGTCTTCTGTCTCAAGGCAGTTAGAAAGCCTCACCGTGGTTGTTACACGGTCACACCAAAAAAGTTCAAAGGTGTCAGGAAGAATGACAGTAATTTTCATGATCCAGGCACGCAGATGGATAGTTTCCAAACCCTGAAAAAATGTTTGAAGTCCTAAAAGATTATGGGGAAGAGAAGAAATCCAGACAATGGCAGCTTTGCGGCAGGGATCGTCTTTTTCGAATTCTTTCCAGTAATTTTCCATAGTTTCCAGCATAGCTTCAGCGCGAAACAGTGTTTCCAGGCTGTTTTCATAAACCTTTTGATACGTTTGATATAACTGTTCCAGGCGGTCGAGAGAGGAAGGTGTGTCTTCCGGCATAAAAAAAGAACGCCCTTCTTTGGAAGAGTGGTGCACAAAGGAAGAGGAGTGTTTTTTTTCAGCAAGAAGAGTCCCAAGATGATCCAGCCGCTGCTTTTGACGGGATACTGTCTGCTTAGCAGCTTGTACCTTCTGCCTTAAGGAAAAACGTTCATCTTCCGCCACAGTATCCGGTGAGGAATCCAGCAGAACAGACAGAAGAGAAGAGAAAAAAAGAGCAGACGTTTCAGGGTCTGCCATGTTTTGCTCCTTTGAAAAAGAGCAGAAAGAAAATCGATCTGCCACTCCTTTTTTTACAGCACGATAAATCTGAATGTCATAAAGCCATGGTTCACAGCATACCGGAAGACTGTTTTTGTGATCGGCAGACTGCGGACAACTCCATCTTTGAAAGTCGGATGAACCGGGAAGAAGATGATACACTCTTCCGCACTGCCCACAGACGACACGTCCGGACAGAGGATACTGATGTCTTTGAGAAGGCGCCCTTGTACGGGATAAAAGTTTTTGAACGGCTAAAAAGTCTTCACGGGATACGATAGCAGGATGATGATTTTTGACGAGATATTGAGGAACTTGCCCTGTATTTTTTTCAGCGTAGACAGATAAAAAGTCCTTTTTAAAAGTCTTTTGGCACAGAGCATCTCCTGTATAGCGTTCATTTGTCAAAATCTGTCTGACCCTTGCACCGGTCCAACCCCGATCAGGGGATGAAAAAGGACCTTTTCTTCCTCTTTGCACTTCACGCAAAAGAGGAAATGGGATCAGCATCTGATTTAACTCCCGTGCGATCACGGAAAGTTTTTCTCCCTCCAAGGCACGGCGGTAAATAAAACGGACGACGTTTGCTTCAGTCTGGTTAATCACAATTCTTTTTTCGGAATGTCCGGAAGAAAGGACTGCTTTGACAATTCGATAGCCATAAATCTGACGAAAAAAGACATCCCCTTTAGAAAAGCGCATCTGAATCGTCTGTTTGACATTTTCTGAGATAGAACGGCTTTCTTCTTGAGCGATAGCGGCAAGAACTGTCAAAATAAATTCATCGGAAGGTTTTGTCGTATCTAGATTTTCTTCTTCAAAAAAGACAGAAATACGCTTTGTCTGCAACAGATGGATGACTTCCAGAAAATCTTTTGTATTTCTATGAAAACGACTGATTGATTTACATAAAATTCGATCAATTTTTCCTTCCCTGCAATGGCGCAGAAGTCTCTGAAATCCGACCCGGCTTTCCTGATTGATTCCGGAAACAGCATAATCAAAATAAATGCCGGCATAATTCCAAGAAGGATTTGTCTGGATTCTTTTGCAGAAATATTGTTTTTGAGACTCGAAAGAATCCTTTTGATTATGGAAGGATGTAGAAATTCGAATGTAGGCGGCAACATTTAATTTCTTTGAGTCAAAACACTTTGACTTTGTACTGTAAAAAGAAGGAGGAAGCTCAGAGTCAGCTATGGAGGAAGCGGTATCCGAAGACTCACAGCAGGAAGAAGAATTCAGAGAAAAAGACTGAATCAGCTGATCAATTTGAGCTTTCTGAAAAGAAAGTGTATCTTCTAGTAAAGAATGTTCATTTTTATTCATGGATTTTTACCTTTCTGAGTGTAGGATATTTTCTTGTTGCATTTGGGACAGAATTATTATACAATGAAAAACAATATTTTGGGATGTTTTCTTTCTGTGAACGGTGAGACAAACGAATATATGTTTGTGCTGGAGCGGGCACAGTTTGAACAAAAGGGAGTTGTAAAAAGAGAATCAGAGAAGGGGAATACAATTGATATTGACAACGATACAAAATATTATTTTAGATTTGTGGGGAGTGATGAGATATATTCCTTTTTGTGCCATGGCAGGGACTGCGATATGGCTGACTATAGAATGGATGGAAAATAAGAAGAATCCGCAAAGAGATCCAGAATGGAAGAAAAAAGGAATTCGGCTGCTGTGGATTATCTATCTGCTCCAGGTTGCGATGATTACTTTTTTTTCAAGAGAACCGGGGTCTAGAAATGGCATTGATTGGCATTTATTTGAAACATGGGGAACGAGTGCGAAAAGCCATGCTTTTGTCATTGAAAATATTCTTCTGTTTGTACCGTTTGGAATATTACTTCCGCTGACAGCGAAAAAGTTTAGCAAACCTCTGCCATGTGTAAAACTGGGAATTGCTTTTAGCTGCGGGATTGAATTGATGCAGCTGATAACACAGAGAGGATATTGTCAGGTAGATGACGTAATCATGAATGGACTCGGAACATGGATTGGATTTTTGGCGTTTCGAGCGATCGATCAAAAAGGCAAGGAATGACTTGGGAACAAATCAAAGCTGTTTAAAAGATAAGACAGTTTCTAAGCCGGATATCTCTTTGAAGTCGAGAAAATACAAAAAAAGACTGGAACTATGTTTTGAAAAATGGTTTCAGTCTTTTCGTTTATAGCAAAGAAGAGATGGAGGTACGCTAATATTAATAATGAGAATTTCTTAACTGTGATATCAAACTTTTATAAAAACAAAATTGTCGATATTTATCGATAAATGTCGAAAATAATCAGGTCTTTACAGTATATTCGTTTATGTGAATATTAAAAAACCATTAGATAATTGCGAAACTCGCGAAGCTTGGTCGTAATCTTGAACCAAAGCAAAGAAGACTTCGTGTAGAGCATGAATTCTGGAATGAAAAGTGGATAATCGGACATTTTAGGCGCACTTTAATAAG
>CALWCS010000084.1 GCA_944376425.1 uncultured Lachnospiraceae bacterium
CTCAGAGAGAAATTTATCTGAAGCCGTTTGAGATTCTGGTAGAGGAAGGCGATCCGTGGTTTATGATGACTTCCTACAACAAGATCAACGGCTCCTATGCGGCAACGAACTATGAGCTCCTGACAACCGTACTCAGAGACGAGTGGGGATTTGACGGATGCGTTATGACAGACTGGGCTTCCGGAAAAGACAACGGAAATGCCAGCATGATCCGCGCTCAGGGCGACCTGTGTATGCCAAGCCTTGTAGGAAGAGCCGACCCTGTTCTTCCGGAAGGATTTACGACGACAGGCGCAACAGAAAGCTGGTACGGCGTGGTACACTCCGGAATGGTTTACTGCGAGTACTGCGGAACCGAATACGGCGACTACTCTCTGTTTAAGATCAACAACCTGTACGTTCCGGCAACCGCGCCGTGCTTCGACGAAAACGGCGTGGTAGAATCCTGCGACCGCCCGTATGAGCAGGCAGCAATACCGGAGCTTCCGGAAGGATACACCCATGACGACGACTACATCTACGACGAGGAAGGCAACATTGTAGTCGGATACTCCAACTGGATTCTCGACAGCACCGGACTGGTCACAGGATATGTGGCAGGCGAGGTATCCTTAGGAGAACTGGAACGCTGCGCAGAAAACGTATTTGAGGGCATCATTACTCTCGGAACGTATCAGCCGGTTGACGGCGCTCCTGTCGCAACGGCTGCTTCCGCAGAATAAGGGCAGATTAAGACAGAAAAAGCGAGATATCACAGCAGATAAAGAGAAAGGGCAGCCTCCGGGGCGCCGCACGACATAGCCATACGCTTCTCCCTTTGGCAGACTGGTTTTAAAATCAGAGCAGTCCGGCAGGGGAGAAGCGTATTTTTGTTGTCCCCAAGAAGAAATGATAATTGTATCTGAGCCGGATATCATGTATAATAGACATCATATAAAAAAGATAGACAAAAACGGAGGAAAAAACATGCAGGGCGAAGATAAGAAAGAGGATAAGAAAGAAGAGGTCATGGCGCAAACCCAGGCGGCGGACGGGGAAAACACGGAAGAACAAAAGCAGGAAAAAAAGCCGCAGGAGAAGAAGGCAGAGAGCAAAAAAGCAGAGCTGAAAAAGACGGGGGAGCAAAAAAACCAGGTCAAAAAGAAAGAGGCTTCGAAAGCGCCGAAGATGGAAAAGGTGCAGATTAAAGGGAGATCTCCGATCTGGTACTGGGCTTTTCTGATTGTGGGAAACGCCATTTTTCTTCACCAGTTGATTTTTAACCGGAACAATACAGAGTCTCTTGTCTTTGGACTCGTAGCGGTCAACCTTGTCTTTCTGCCGATTGTGATCAAAAACGTCGTAGAGATTGACAATGAGACAGTATGGCTGAAAATGGGATTTTTTAAGGAAAAGATCAGTCTCTCCAGCGTCAGAGAGGTCAAGAGAAAGCCGTCGAAGATCTTTAAGCATTCACCTTCCCATGAAAAGCTGATTATAAAGGGAAAAGACCGGTATGTGATGGTGGCGGTCAAAGAAAAAGACCGTCTGATCAGCGAGCTGCAGAAGAGAAAGAAAAATATCAAGATAGATATATGATTAAAAAGATTTTCTCCCGCGATAAAAGCGGGAGGAGATCTTTTTTTCATACAGAAAAAGGAAAATCCGCCGCGCCGGCGTCAAAAAGCTTTCGGCTGCATCAGAAAAAAAGCAGAAAAAAGAGAAAATTATATACGGAAATTTTAAAAAACAAGTCGAAAATGTGAAAGAAATTATAAAAAGAATCAGTTATAATACTGTTGTCAACGGCAATTGAGAGGGGGAATAAGAATGAACAAAAATAAAAAAATTGCCAAACGTGTATTAACAGCGGTACTTACAACTTCTGTGGTACTGACATCAGGAAGCAGCGTATTTGCAGCTGGACCAGGTGCAGTTACAACAGATGAAGTATCGCAGCATGAGATTGACAGTGCAACAATTTCTCTGCAGATGGCTACCGAAGGTATGGTTCTGCTTGAGAACAATAATAATGCGCTGCCGATCGCACAGAGTGGTGACGTGGCATTGTATGGTGCAGGCGCTGTTCAGACAGTTAAAGGCGGAACAGGATCAGGTGCGGTAAATAACCGTATCGTTTATCCGGATGGTACTTCAGTAGATGGTGTAGCTATTGCATCTTCTGTACTGGATGGATTTAAGAATGCCGGATATAACGTTCTGACAGAAGATTATCTGCAGGCATATAATGAGGCAAATCCTACATCTGTAAGCGGAATGGGAAGAAGCAGTCTTGCTGAGGACTGGATGCTGACATATTCCGATATCGCAGAAACAGCACAGCAGACAGACACGGCAATCTATGTTGTACGCCGTAACGCAGGTGAAGGCGCAGATCGTACTCCTACAAAAGGCGACTATTATCTGAGCGACATTGAACTTGCAAATATTCAGCTGTTAAGTTCTGTATTTGACAAATGTATCGTAGTATTGAACGTAATCAGCATCGACTCAAGCTGGTTTGAAGAATCAGGCGCAGATGCAATGATTCTGATGTCAAATCCAGGTATGTTAAGTGGTGACGCTCTCGTTCAGGTTATCAACGGAACAGTAACACCTTCCGGAAAACTGGTAGATACTTGGGCATCTGATATTACAGATTATCCGTCTACTGAGTACTTTGGAGCAATCAATGAGGACGATCCGTGGAGTTCTTATATTGAGTATTATATGGAAGACATTTATGTAGGATATCGTTACTTTGATACGTTTGCACCGGAAAAAGTAAATTATGAATTTGGATACGGTCTGTCTTATACAACATTCGACATTACGACAGACAGCGTAACTGTAGATGCAGACAAAGTAACAGTGACAGCAACTGTTACGAACACCGGTGATACATATTCCGGAAAAGAAGTTGTAGAAGTATACTTCTCAGCACCGGACGGAGAACTGGATAAACCGTATCAGGAACTTGCAGGATTTGGAAAAACTGATAATTTGGCTCCGGGAGAATCCCAGACATTGACGATCAGCTTCAATACTTCTGATATGTCTTCCTACAGTGAAGAAAGAGCAGCTTATATTATGGAAGCTGGAGATTATATCATCCGTGTTGGAAACAGCTCACGCAATACAAATCCGGAAGCTGTCATTACACTGGATGAGACCGTTGTGACAGAGCAGCTGACAAATCAGATGGCAGTTGACGGCGACGGCGCAAATGTCGGTGGTTCCGATAACAGCAACGGAAGCGGACGCGGTACGCCTCCATACAATCAGGCAATTGAAATTGACAAAGAAACAAACGTAGAAAACTTCGAGAGATTAAGAGAAGAGTTTAGAGAAGCAGGAGCATCCGGAACATCTTATGATGACGGAAAGACAACAGAAAATGCAGTTGCTCTGACATTATCCGGCGCAGACATCGAAAATACAGAACCTGTTTATCCGGAACTGGAAGAAGGAGAGACCTATGAAGATGTCAACGTTTATATTTCTGCTACAACAGAAGATGTAGATGTCAACGGATACAACTATGAGAACAACGTTGATTACAATGTAAATCCTGTATACTTTGATGCAGAAGGAAATGAAACATCAGAGGAACCGGCTGAACTTGCCAACTACCGCGTAAAGAGCGGAAGCGAAGAAGACGGCACAGCAGAATACTATACTCTGTTAGATGTATACAACGGAGAACTGACAATCGAACAGTTCGTTTCCGGTATGACAATCGAAGAACTTGCTAACTTTGTAGAAGGTGGAAATAAATCTCCAAACGCAGACGGACAGTCCGCAGGCGGAACTTCCCCAAGTACAAGATACATCAGTGAATCGACAAGTCAGGCAATCGATGATCTATGGGTTCGCGGTGAAGCAGGAGAAACTTGCGGTCTTTATATTGAAGATCGTCTGATCCCGAACACGACAAACGCAGACGGACCGGCCGGACTTCGTGTTACTCAGAGTTATGAAGAAGATGGAACAACGTATTATCAGTTCTGTACTGCATATCCGGTTGGAACTATGATCGCACAGAGCTGGGATACTGATGTAGCTTACCAGATGGGTACAGCAGTTGGTGCAGATATGCTTGCAGCAGGCGTTACCTTATGGCTGGCTCCTGGTATGAACATTCACCGCAATCCTCTTTGCGGACGTAACTTTGAATATTATTCAGAAGATCCGTTACTGACAGGTATGATGGCTGGATCAGAAGGTGCCGGCGTACAGTCTAATCCTGGAATCGGCGTTACCTATAAACATTTCGCAGTTAACAATCAGGAAACAAGCAGAAATGCAAGCAACAGCGTGGTATCTGAGCGTGCGCTTCGTGAGATTTACCTGAAAGGATTTGAAATTGCCGTTAAGATGAGCAAACCTATGGCAATCATGTCCTCTTACAACGTGATTAACAATGTAACTGCAGCTAACAATTATGAACTGCTTGAGAACATCCTTCGTAAAGAATGGGGATTCGACGGTCTCGTTATGACAGACTGGGGCGGATCAGGCGGATACTCTGACGCACGTGCAATGCATGCAGGTAACGATTTAATCTGTGCAGGAAAGACAGTTTCCAATATCACAGGTTACATCACTGACGCAGCACCGGCAATCGAATACGATGAAAACGGTATTGCAACAGACGGCGGTTATCCATACGTTTCCAGAACGACTCGTGCAAGCGGTACATCCGTAACGTTTACGACAGTTGCTCACTGGGGCGATTATCAGCCAAATGCAGAAGGAAGAGATTTCGAAGTAGTGACAACGACAGAAGCATTTGATACAGAGACAAGACCTGTTCGTCTGTATGTAGATGAAGAAGGAAATTACTATCTGCAGTCTCCACAAGGTGTTACTACAACACAGGAACTTCAGGATTGGACAATCCGTGAACTTCTGGATGGAAAAGATATCAACGGAACCCATATCAACGGTATGGTAGATGACGGAACAGCTTCCTATACAGAAGAAGATGGTCAGGTTACCATTACGTATAAACTGATTAAACTGTCTGCACTGGATAACGTAAGTACTGGACAGCAGACACCAAGCACAACAGATATCTTCGGAGATCCTGATGAAAATACACTGACATTGGGTGATTTACAGAAGAGTGTAATTAACATTCTGAATATGGTAAAATCCTCTACTCAGTTCGCAGATCTGGTTGGTATTGAAGCTGAATCTTATACAGCTGCTCGTGCAGATCAGTTACAGACTTTTGTAGAAGTAGAAAAGGGAGAAATTGCTCAGTAAATTTCTGGCACGGAAAAAATAGAAATGGAATATCGCTCGCCGCATTTTGCGGCGGGCGATATTTTATTTTCTATCATAGGAAAGATTTTGTCATACTAAAGAGGAATTTTCTATGATCGTACTCCTTAGGATTGATTTTTTGTATGATAGAATGCAATATAGATTGTTTATCAAAAGTTTATTCTTTTATCATCTTCAAGAAGGAAGAAATGTGATATACTACATGAAGACAAGAAATGAAAAAGGAAAGGAGTAATCTATGCTGCAGCTAAAAAATATTACAAAGGAGTATATAACAGGCAGCTCAAAAGTAGAAGCATTAAAAGGAATCACAATCTCTTTTCGAAAAAATGAGTTTGTATCGATTCTTGGTCCGTCTGGAGGAGGAAAAACAACACTGCTCAATATTATTGGCGGATTAGACCACTATACGAGCGGTGACCTGATCATCGACGGAAAATCTACAAAAGATTTTAAAAACCGAGACTGGGACTCCTACAGAAACCATTCCATCGGTTTTGTGTTTCAGTCCTATAATCTGATTCCGCATCAAAGCGTTTTGGCGAATGTGGAACTTGCCCTGACGTTATCGGGAGTCGGCAGATCTGAACGGAAAAAACGTGCAAAAGAAGCTTTGGAAGCGGTAGGATTAGGAGATCAGCTCTATAAAAGACCAAATCAGCTTTCCGGAGGACAGATGCAAAGAGTGGCGATTGCCCGTGCACTTGTCAATGATCCGGAAATTTTACTTGCTGATGAACCGACAGGAGCGCTGGATACAGATACTAGTATTCAGGTTATGGATATTTTAAAACGTGTGGCAAAAGATCGGCTTGTCATTATGGTCACACATAATCCGGAGCTTGCCCAGAAATATTCTACAAGAATTGTCCGGCTTAGAGACGGTTCTATTTTAGATGACAGCAATCCGTTTGACGGAAAAGAAGAAGCAGCAACGGCTTTTAACCCGAAAAAAACTTCGATGAATTTTAAGACGGCCTTGTCTTTGTCATTAAATAATCTGATGACAAAACGTGCGCGGACATTTCTGACTGCTTTTGCAGGATCCATTGGAATTATTGGAATTGCCCTGATTTTATCCCTGTCAACAGGAGTCAATAATTATATCAACGATATCCAAAGAGATACCATGTCTTCTTATCCGATTACCATTAACTCTCAGTCTATTGACCTGGAAAGTATGATACAGTCTGGGGCAGAGCAAAGCCGTCAGGAGACTGCGCATGATTTTGATGCCGTTTATTCCAACGGAACGGCATTTGAGATGATAAACAGTATGACGACAAGCATTCAGGAAAATAACCTGACTAATTTTAAACAATATTTAGATGATCCTGACAGTGAAATTCAACAGTACATCGGAGAAAATGGGATCGTCTATTCTTATGATATAAAATTTGACGTCTATACGTATGATCCGGACGGAACATTAGTAAATACAGACGGAAGTACCATTAATCCGGATCAGAGTACCATGCAGTCCGGAATTACTTCTATGACAATGACATCTTCCGGAAATTTTAGTGAGATTTTACCTGGAAAAGAAGAAAATTTGATCAGCCAGGTGATCAAAGACAACTATGATCTTTTGTACGGAGAATGGCCAAAGAATTACGATGAAGTCGTTTTAGTTCTGGATCAGAATAATGAAATCTCCACTTCCACACTGTATGAGATTGGATTGCTGCCAGCGGCAGAATATGAAGAAATCATGGAACAATTGAATAACGGTGAGACGGTTGAGAATCAAGAACACAGCTGGAGCTATGAAGAGATCTGCAGTAAGGAATTTTATCTGATTCCAGAATGTGATTATTATCAGGAACAAGAAAATGGAACGTTCCAAAATATTTCTGATGACGGGCAGGCATTGGAAGAATTGATCGATGATAGTATTCCACTTAAAGTAAGCGGTGTGATCCGATTAAATGATGAGGCAGATACTTCGTTTATTTCCAGTCCGGTCGGATATACGAAAGCACTGACAGACTATCTGATCGAGTATTCAAATAACAGTGAGATCGTAAAGGCACAGGAAGCAGATCCGCAGACTAATATATTAAACGGACTAAAATTTGCACCTGAGAGTGATGCAGAAAAGATTGAGGAGACAAGAGAATATTTTTCTAATTTAGATATTTCTGAGAAAGCAGCTATGCTGAAAGAAATGATGAGTGCCATGGACAGCACAAGTCAGATGTCATCAAGAATAAGCAGTATGTCAGAGGAACAGCAGGCGGCACTTTTAGATCAGTATCTTACGTCAGCTGATGATGAAAGTATGCTGATGATTTATGATTATTATATTTCTCCCGGTACTTATGAAGAAAATATGAGTATGTTTGGAGCAATTAACTTAGATGCTCCGTCTTCTGTCAGCATTTATGCAGACAGTTTCGAAGATAAGGATGCCATTTCAGATTGTATTGACAAGTACAATGAGACCGCTTCTGAGACAGATCAAATTATTTATACAGACTATGTAGGGTTATTAATGTCTTCCATTACAACGATTGTCAATGCAATTTCCTATGTACTGATTGCATTCGTAGCAGTATCCCTTGTTGTTTCTTCGATTATGATCGGAATTATTACTTATATTTCTGTTCTCGAACGAACGAAAGAAATCGGTATTTTGCGTGCAATTGGCGCCTCTAAAAAGGACATTTCACGGGTATTTAATGCAGAAACCTTTTTAGTAGGATTGTGCGCAGGGCTGATTGGCGTTGGTATTTCCTGTTTGCTGTGTATTCCGATTAACTCTGTGATCCATTCTCTTGTAGGAGAAGTAACTGTAAATGCAGTACTGCCTTTTACAAGCGGACTGATTTTGGTAATTATCAGTGTTCTGCTGACCTTGATTGCCGGATTATTCCCATCTAGAGTTGCAGCAAAGAAAGACCCTGTAACAGCACTTAGGACAGAATAAAGAGAAAGAAGTCTGATCTGACATAGGATCATGGAAAGCAATCAGGAAAGACTTGACATTGCAAGAGGGCTATGATATGATGACGCCAGAAAAATAAGAAGAGGTGTAAAATGAAGAAATAATCTATTTTTTGAATGACAGAAAAAGCAAAAAAGAAAACCAATACCATCTGTATTGGCGATTGTCATGGAATCAAACGATAGATTATATGTTTCACCTATTATTGTTTTAGGCAAACTGTAGATTGTCTGAATAACACTCCATTATTTTTGACGTGGAAACATAAAAATAAAATGGAATATTTGTATTTGAGGCATAAAGAATCAGAAAGCAGATAAAACAGAGTTTGCCGGTGTAATGCAATACAGGATCAATAAAAAAGAATCGTTTGACGCCAGACGATTCTTTTTTTGTACGGCAAATTTCGTCTCCTAGAAAACAAAAAAGAATCGTAGAATGGCATTTGCCAATACGTCAAGACAGTAGGAGGGGATATCATGGGACAGATTTTAGTGTCAGGCTTGACATTTTGCTATGAAGGAAGTTATGAAAATATTTTTGAAAATGTATCTTTTTGCATTGATACAGACTGGAAACTGGGATTGATTGGAAGAAATGGAAAAGGTAAGACCACACTTTTAAATTTATTAATGGGAAAATTTGAATATACAGGAAATATCAAAGCAAATACCGATTTTGATTATTTTCCGTTTATACTGGATCGACAAGAAATGCAAAAAGATACGATCGACATTGTAGAAAAAATGGATCCAAATTATGAACTGTGGAAAGTTTGCAGAGAATTGGATCTTTTGAAGACAGATGCAGAAATTTTATTCCGTCCGTATCAAACATTGAGCTATGGAGAGCGGACAAAGGTCATGCTTGCTGTTTTATTCTCAAAAGATCACTCTTTTTTACTGATTGATGAACCGACAAATCATCTGGATATTGAGACAAGAGAGACAGTGGAAAATTACCTGAAAAATAAGGAAGGATTTATTCTGGTTTCTCATGACCGTGCGCTTTTAGATCAGTGCATTGATCATGTACTGGTCTTAGAGAGAAATCAGATCCGGGTGGAAAAGGGAAATTTTTCTTCATGGTGGGAAAATAAAAGGAGAGAAGATGAATTTGAGAGGTCACAAAATGAAAAACTAAAAAGAGAAATAGGAAGATTACAGACCGCAGCGAGCCAGTCTCATATTTGGGCAGACAAAGCAGAAGATTCTAAGATTGGATATGATCCAAGAAAAGAAAAAAACCGCTTCATCGGGACAAGAGCATATCTCGGGGAAAAATCGAGAAAAATGCAGCAGAGAAGAAAAAATCTAGAACATAGACAAGAAAAAGCAGTCAAGGAAAAAGAACAGTTGTTAAAAAATGTAGAGGAACCGGTAGAATTAAAATTGATACCGTGTATCCACCATAAGGAACGATATATTTTGGCGAAAGATCTAAGTATTTTTTATGGAAAGAGGGAAGTTGTTCACAAATTAAATATGGAATTAAAACGTGGACAGAGAATCATTCTGCAAGGAAAAAACGGATGTGGAAAATCGAGCGTCATAAGAACGATTTTATCAGCGAAAGAGGCAGAAGTACTGAATAAGGTTCCAGAAGAAACTTCAGAAGAAATGAGTAAGTTTACTGGAGAACTTTCCATTGCGGGAGGACTTAAAATTTCTTATATCAGTCAGGATACCAGTTGGTTAAAAGGGAAACTCGATGACTATATAGAACAGATAGGAGTAAAAGAGCATTTAATGAAAGCAATTTTGAGACAGCTGGATTTTGAGAGAAGTCAGTTTTTAAAACCAATAGAGGAATATTCAGAAGGACAGAAAAAGAAAGTATTAATTGCAGGAAGTATTTTGCAGCAGGCACATCTTTATATCTGGGATGAACCTTTCAATTATATTGATATTTTCTCAAGAATGCAGATAGAACAGCTGATACTGCAGTATCAGCCGACCATGCTGCTTGTAGAACATGATAAGATGTTTGGAGAAAAATGTGCCACACAAAAAATAGAGCTATCCTGCTAAGACTTTTTGCATGAAGTTGAGTTAAAATATCATGACTCATACCTGTACCGTTATCCTCAACAGACAAACAGATTTTTTCTGTGGATACAGTAATTCCTGTTTGGAGTTTTCTCCCGGATAATAAAGAAAAAATGTAAGGCTGACCAATAATGAGATTTCATATTTCCATAACATTTCGTTCGTAATCTTCTTATACAGGTTTTCTAAAATTATTTCAGTAAAAATAGGAAAGGAAAAAGGAGAACGGACAAAATGAAAGAAAAAATATATCTTGTCACAGGAGCAGCAGGACTATTAGGAAATAATATTGTAAAACAATTGACGGAACGCGGAGATAAGGTCAGAGCATTGGGACTCCCAAATGATCAGGCTGCGGAGTATCTTCCGGAAGAAACAGAAATGATCTATGGGGATATTACAGATAGGGAAAGTCTGGAACAATTTTTTGACGGGATGGAAGAGAAAGAAGCTATTGTGATTCACTGTGCCGCAATTGTGACGTTAGAGACCGAATATCAGGAAAAAGTGTTCGATGTGAATGTAAATGGAACAAAAAAAATAGTAAGTCAATGCGTCGATCATAAGGTAAAGAAACTCATTTATGTCAGTTCCACAGGCGCCATACCGGAACTTCCCGGAGATGAGGAAATAAGAGAAATTACTCATTTTTCAGCAAATGGAATGATTGGATTTTACAGTCAGACAAAAGCCCAGGCTACTCAGATTGTATTGGACGCTGTCAAAGAAACAGGATTAGATGCGTCGGTTGTTTTTCCGACAGGAATCTGCGGACCGAATGATTTTTCCAGAGGACCTGCCACTACCTTTATTCAGAAATATGTAGAAGGAAAGATACCGGCAGGAATTGCAGGATATTTTAATGCGGCTGATGTCAGGGATCTGGCATATGGATGTATCGCATGTGCTGATAAAGGAAGAAAAGGAGAAGGGTATATCATGGGCAATCGACTCGTCTCAATGAGAGAAATGTTTAAACTCGTATCAAGTTTGACAGGATGTAAGGACAGAAAAATCATTCTTCCGGTCAGGATTGGAAAGATCATCGGAAAGCTGGGAGACCTGATTCAAAATTGGACAGGAAAATCCACAAAAATGACATCATTTGCAGTTTATAATCTAATAAGAAATAACCATTTTTCTTCAGAAAAGGCAAAAAGAGAATTGGGATATCATGTCCGTCCGTTCAGTGAAACAGTCAGAGATGAAATTTCGTGGATGAAAACAGAAGGAATGATTTCATAAACTGTAAAAAAAGCAAAAAAGAATAAAAATCAGTGGATATCAAGCGATTTCTTATAAAAACAAAGGTTATCTTTGAAGGAAATCGCTTATTTTTTTGCGGACGGAAAAAGCTGTATCACAAGATTCTTTTTCATGGAAATAGGATTGCGCCATAAGAAAAAAATGTTTATAATCTACTTAACAGCATGACACCTTAAAAATACCTTTTGACCCGGTATTATTTAACAGATAAATATAAAAGAGGGAGGAAGAAATGGAATATCAATATAGTGTTTCGGAATGGATGTTGTTTTTCTATGTTTACTGTCTGATAGGATGGTGTATTGAATCAACCTTCGTCTCAGTGCGAAAAAGAAAGTTTGTAAACAGAGGCTTTATGAGGGGACCATTTTTGCCTTTGTATGGATCAGGAGCTGTCATGATTCTGTTTGTTACGATCCCGTTTCGGGATAATGTGATCGCAATGTTTTTTGCGGGAGCACTGGCAGCAAGTATTTTAGAATACGCAACCGGTACGGTTATGGAGGCAATTTTTAAAGTACGCTATTGGGATTACAGCAAGAATAAGTTTAATTTAAATGGTCATATCTGTCTTAGTACATCGATTGCATGGGGAGCTCTGACACTGGTTTTAGTAGATTTGATCCATACGCCGATAGAAAGATTGATATTGGCAATCCCGGAAATGATCCAAAATATTCTTGTGACTGTACTGACGATTGGCGTTACCGCAGATTTTGCGCTCTCCTTTAAGGCTGCTCTTGATCTGAAAGATATTCTTGTAAAGATGGAAAAAGCAAAAGAAGAACTAGAACGGATGCAGTCCCGTCTGGATGCAATTATCGCATTTGCACATCTAAAAGAGACAGAAAAAAAGTCTTCAAGGCGGGAACAGATTTCGGAACTGCTTCAGGATATTAAGAAAAAATTAGAACTGCTTCAGTCTAATTATCAGCAAGGAGACGTAAAAGAGAAAAAAGGACTTCAGCAATTTAAAACAGAATTGGAACAGATGAAGGAAAAATATATTGTAGAGCGTGAAAAAAGCCGTTCTGTTCGGGAATGGTTTGGGTTTTACAGACGAAGTATTTTAAAATCTCATCCGACTTTAAGCTCTTCTAAATTTAAAGAAGTTCTTGCAGAATTAAAAGAGGCATCAGAGGAAAAGAAAGAGAAAGAGAAAAAGAAAAGAACAGAGGGGAATGCATATGAAGAAAAAGACAAACTGTGAATGCTGTGTTTATTATAGATATGAGGAAGAATATGGATGCTACACGTGTGAAAGCGATCTGGACGAAGACGAGATGAGCCGCTTTATCACCGGAACATTTTCTTTTTGCCCTTATTTCCGTCTGGATGATGAATATCAGATTGTGAGAAAACAAATGTAAGGAAACAAGAACTTTTACGAAATCCGATCAATAAAAAGTCAACGAAAAGAAAATTAAAAAAATATTTCTTTTCAGTTGACTTTTTTTAGAAAGAATGATATGGTAAAGATAATTATACGACTGACGGAAGTGGAATAGACCACAGGGAGTATAAGTTAAGAAAGCCGACCGTCTGGGCAGAAAGAAATCGCTCGCGGATCAGGCTTATTTTTTTACCCTGAAATCAAAAGCGAGACAGTAGAGAGTTATTGGTACATGAAAAAGTAAAGGAGAGAACAGTCATGGAAATGTTGTCACTTGAGAAAGAGTTAAAGGAAAACTCATATCCGGGAAGAGGAATTGTGATCGGAAGAACACCTGATGGAAAAAAAGCAGCGGTTGCTTATTTCATCATGGGAAGAAGCGAAAACAGCAGAAATCGTATTTTTGTGGAAGAGGGATCAGGAATCCGCACGCAGGCATTTGATCCGTCCAAACTGACAGATCCAAGTTTAATTATCTATGCTCCGGTGCGTGTTCTGGGAAATAAAACGATCGTGACAAACGGAGACCAGACAGACACTATTTATGAAGGAATGGACCGTCAGATGACATTTGAACAGTCTCTAAGAGGCAGAGAATTTGAGCCGGATGCTCCTAACTATACGCCGCGTATCTCCGGAATTATGCATATCGAAAATGGAAGATACAGCTATGCAATGTCTATTTTAAAGAGCAATAACGGGAACCCTGCCGCATGCAATCGTTATACGTTTGCATATGAAAATTGTGTTGCTGGAGAAGGTCATTTTATTCACACCTATAAATGTGACGGCAATCCGCTTCCAAGTTTTGAAGGAGAACCGAAATTAATTTCGATTCCGGATGATATAGAAACATTTGCAGCAACGATATGGGACAGCCTAAATGCAGAGAATAAAGTATCCCTTTTTGTGAGATATATTGATATTGAAACAGGAAGCTGCGAGACGAAAATTATTAATAAGAATAAATAAGAGGAGGAAATGATTATGAAGGAATTAGAATTAAAATATGGATGCAATCCGAATCAGAAACCATCCAAAATTTATCTTGCCAACAATGAAGAACTGCCAATTAAAGTTCTGATGGGAAGACCTGGGTATATCAATTTTCTGGATGCTTTTAACGGATGGCAGTTAGTACGGGAATTAAAAGAAGCGACGGGACTGCCGGCTGCAACTTCCTTCAAGCATGTTTCTCCGGCCGGCGCAGCAGTTGGTCTGCCGCTTGACGAGACTCTTGCAAAGATTTACTGGGTAGACGATATGGGAGAATTATCTGCACTTGCCTGTGCCTATGCAAGAGCAAGAGGAGCTGACAGAATGTCTTCCTTTGGCGATTTTATCGCTCTTTCTGATGTGTGTGACAAAGATACAGCAATGCTGATAAAAAGAGAAGTGTCTGACGGAGTGATTGCGCCGGGATACACAGAGGAAGCGTTAGAAATTTTAAGACAAAAGAAAAACGGAAATTATAATGTAATTGAGATGGATCCTTCTTATCGTCCGGCTCCTGTAGAACATAAAGAAGTATTTGGAATTACCTTCGAACAGGGAAGAAATGAACTCCCAATCAACGACGATCTGCTCGCTCATATTGTGACAGAAAATAAAGATTTACCGGAAGATGCAAAAAGAGATCTTTTGATTTCACTGATCACACTGAAATATACTCAGTCAAATTCAGTTTGCTTTGCCAAAGGAGGACAGGCAATCGGAATCGGAGCCGGACAGCAGTCTCGCGTACACTGTACAAGACTTGCAGGACAAAAAGCAGATAATTGGTTTTTGCGTCAATGCCCGAAGGTGTTAAATCTGCAGTTTGTAGATAATATCCGCCGTGCAGACAGAGATAATGCGATTGATGTGTATATCGGAGAGGAATACATGGATGTACTGGCAGACGGAGCGTGGGAAAAGATTTTTAAAGTAAAACCAGAAATTTTTACAAAAGAAGAAAAACGTGCGTGGTTAGATCAGATGACAGACGTTGCGCTGGGGTCTGACGCGTTCTTCCCATTCAGCGATAATATTGAACGTGCAAAGAAAAGCGGCGTGAAATATATTGCAGAGCCAGGCGGATCGGTCAGAGACGACGCTGTGATTGAAACATGCAATAAATACGGCATGGTGATGGCTTTCACAGGCATTCGTCTGTTCCATCACTGATAACATTCAGAAAAAAGAGAAGATATCGGGCAGGAATTTGCTGTCCCGGTATCTTCTCTTTAAATATGAAAGGAAATTCTAGTTTCAATGGGATACGAATTTATTTAACCTTCAATCGTAATATTATTATGATGTTCTACCTTAGAAGACTCCTTCTTTGGTACAGACAATTTTAAAATACCATTTTCAAACTTAGCGTGGATATCTTCCTGCTTCAGCTGATCGCCTACGTAAAAACTACGGCTTAAATTTCCGCTGTAGCGTTCGCGGCGTATGTAATTGCCTTTTTTATCTTTCTTTTCTTTTTCCAATCCTTTTGCAGTAGAAATCGTCAGATAACCATTCTCCAACTGTACACAAACTTCATCTTTTTTAAATCCAGGAAGATCAATGTCCAATTCATAGCCTTGATCTGTTTCACGGACATCTGTCTTCATCATATGTTTTGAATGTTTACCATATAATGGATTTTTTCCTCCAAAAAAGTCTCTTTCAAATGGAAAATCCATCCAATCATCAAATAAATTTTCTCCAAAAATACTAGGCATCATCATAAGTCATATCTCCTTTCCAATGACGTGGTTGATAGAAATTAGCACTGTCGGAGAAATCCGAGGTGTTGATCGAACAATCAGAAGAGGAAGTTCTGGAATTTTTCCTTTTCTTATGTTCTATATGTAATATAACATATAAAATCAAAATGTCAATAGGAAAGAAAAAAATTCACACAATTTTCACAAAAAGAAAGAAAAGGAAATCTTCAATAAAAGAGATTCTTTTCCCTATTTTTTCTGAGAATATTATATAATAAAAACGGGAGGGAAAAATATGCAGAAATTAAGTACGATGAAATCAAGGCTGACAGGATTTTTTATTTTGATTGCCGGGACTTCACTGGCGATCAGTGTCTTTACGATGATATTCAGTATGGTCTATAATTATCGATATCAAAATGCGATTGAACAGATGACGATTTTTAATGAATATTATGAAAATTTGGATCGTGTGATGGAAAATATGAAGAGTTATGCAATGTATGAAGAGACAAAAGAATATCAGACAGTAGAAATTTATATGGGAATCGTGGAAAACTATCTCGAAGAACTTTTAAACAAGGCAGAAGACAGTTCTTTCTTCCGGGAGATACAAGATATTCAGGAGATGACGGATTATCTAAAAGACAAGATTGATTCTGTGAATGGAGATATGAAAAAATATCAGGAAACCGGGAGAATCACATTTAATCCGGTGAATCAAAGATATGGGGAAGTAGATGAAATTTACCAGGCAATCAGTGAAGAATACCGGGTAGTAAATCGAATGATTTTAAATGATATCGATGAAATGTATCAGAAGATGCAAAATAAGAGTAAAGTTTTTATAGGCTGTTTTGCCGGAATGTTTTTGGGAATGTGCGGAATTTTGTTTTTTCAGATCCGCAATCTTTCTCATTCTATTTCAAAACCAATCCAGAAATTAATCCGGGAAGCACAGCATATTCGGGAGGGAAAACTGGACAAAGTTGAAAAATTATCGGCGGAAATGCTGATAGATCAGGATTTAAAGATGCTGACGGAAGTTTTTAATGACATGGTATCCGGACTGAGAAAACAGCTTGAGACAATGAGAGAAAATGAGCGTGTCCGACAAGAATTGGAACAAAGCAGATTTAAAGAACTGCAGATGCAAATTAATCCACACTTTATGTTTAATACGCTAAATATGATTTCGGAAATGGCTTATCTGGAAAATGCAGAAAAAACAGTGTACTTGCTTGAAAAAACAGCAAAAATGTTTCGATTTAGCTTAGATTTTTCAGGAAAGTCGGTCAGCCTGTTTCGAGAAATTGAAGAGTTGGGAAATTATGTCTATGTACAGGAGCAAAGATTTGGAGACCGGATACGGTTCGTGTTTGAATTAGATGAATCCTTCCACAAGATTAAAGTTCCGGCTTTTATTTTACAGCCTCTTGTGGAAAATTCCATCACACATGGAGTAGGACTGATTAGGAGAAAAGCCAAAATATGGATTAAAACGGCATATCAAAAAGAAAGTGATACCATGATTCTGATGGTATTAGACGATGGAGTAGGAATGAACCGTGAAAAGTTAGAAGAAGTCAGAAAAGAGATGGAAGAATATGCGGTTAGAAATATGAAAATAGGATTGGGAAACGTATATTTAAGAATGAAAAAGTTTTTCGGCAGCAGAATAAAAATGGAGATTGAAAGTGAACAGGGGAAAGGAACTGCTGTTACGATTCAGATCCGGGAGGCTTCATTATTTGTAAATAAATGTGAGGAGGAAATGACGGTATGTACCGTTTGATTATTGCAGATGACGAGCAGATTGTATGCAGGGCATTGGAACATAAAATACGAAATTATGTGGACGAAGTAGAATTGCTTCCAAGTGTCCATGATGGGGTAGAATTATTAAAAAGTGTAGAAAAATATCATCCTGATATTGCGATTGTAGATATTAATATGCCGGAACTTGGAGGACTTGAGGCAATAGAACTGCTTAGAATAAAAAAGAACGGAATACGGATTGTGATCAATACGGCATACAGCGAATTTGAATATGCCAAAAAAGCTTTAAAATTAGGAGCAAGCGATTATCTTTTAAAACCAAGTACAAAAGAAGTGATTATAGAGACAATCGGAAAGATTTGCCGGGAACTAGATCAAAAAAGACAGGCAGAGCAAAAGACAAAGGAAAATCAGGCAGCAGCTGAGATTGTACAGGAATTGGCAGAGAGTAAGTGGATGCAGTCTCTGCTTCTTGGACAGATGGATGAAACGTGTTATCAGAGAATGACAGAGTGCTACAGAGATCTTTTAAAAGGAGGAGTTTTCACGGCATGGAAACTTGCATCATGTGAAGAATCACAAAAAGTGATAAAAACAGAAGTTTTAGAGAAACAAATTTTAAATTATATGAGAGATTTATGCCATTGTGTCAGTATTTCCCATAAGGGGATTATTTATCTTTTTCTGATGAATGGAAAAGAAGAAGAGAGCTGGGAAGAATGGGTTCTAGAAACCATAAAATTTACCAGAAAAAATCTGGAGAAAGATGGAATCTTTACTGTAGTGGGAATTGGACGGTTAAAGAGAAAAAAAGAAGATTTTGTGAGCGGGCTGTATGAAGCAAAAGCAGTATTACATGGCAGAGACCGTTCAGGAGTTGTATTTGCAAAAAGAGAAAGGATAAAGGAAGAAGATACCTTTTTTGGACAGGCAGAAAAAGCGACCGGACTACTTTTAAATGGAAACAGAGAAGAATGTTTACAGGAAATGAAGCAGAAAGTACGGCAATTGGGAAACATCCATGGAGAATCATTAGAGAGAAACAAAATCAGAGCTTTGGCATATCTGTTTGAACTTGATCAGAAAATCTGTCTTTTAAAAGGAATAGAAAAAGAGACAGAAAGAATATGGGACGTCTGGACAGGTTTTCGAAACGTAGAGGACAGTGTGAGATTAGAGGAATGGATGGAAAGGGAAATCTGCGGATTGGATCAATATCATTTTGCAGTGAAGAAAACAGAAAATTCTTATATACAAAAAGCAGTTTCCTGTATGATGAAATCTTATATGAGAGATCTTTCTCTGGAAGAAGTTGCAGAAGAGGTAGGAATCAGTTCTTTTTATCTGAGCCGTCTGTTTAAACAGGAAGAGGATATAACATTTATAGAGCTTTTAACGTATTTGAGAATGAAAAAAGCGGTGGAGATGATAAAAGAAGGAGAGAAGAGCGTCCGGGAAATCAGTCAGAGTGTGGGGTACGTCAATATGACATATTTTTATAAAGTTTTTAAGAAAACAACAGGTTTTACAGTAGGAGATATGAGAAGGTATTTTTAAGACTAAGATTGAATTTGGAAAACTCAATCTTCATAGAGAGAAGGAAAGAGGCGGATGAAATTGCAGCGATCATCAGAAAAAAGAATGACAAGAAACTTGCCGTATGAAAAAAAATCGATTATATTAGAATCAAGATAATAAGGACGGATAAAGACAAAAGAGGAGGCATGGGGAGAAAGAATGGAAGAATTTAAACGAGAGCTGAAAAGAAGAATTGCTTATATCAGATGGTTTATTGCTGCCATTGCATTAGTCGGAGCTTATGACTATTTTATGATCCGCAATACGGGAGAAAAAAGCATGGCACAGAAAGTTGCGATTGGATTTCAGATTGCTATTTTAGTAGCAATCGGAATCCTTGCCTGCATTTATCTGATAAAATTAACGAGTACGCTCTGGGAGGAAGAAAAAGTACGATTGTTGTATGCACAGGAAAATGACGATACCGTAAAACTGTTTCGGGAGAAGGCAGGAATGCCGATGATACTGATAACTTCCATGGTGATGGTATTAATCGGAGCGATTGCGGCATATTTCAGTATTGCAGTCTTTTATACTTTAATTATAACAGCAGTGATACAGATGGCAGTTGTGACAGGTATGTTTTTTTACTATAAAAGAAAGAAAGAGTAAAAGAGAAACGATCCCGGGAATTTCCCGGGATCGTTTCTTTCAAATGGTGTATGTAGATGAAAATAATTTTATTCTACTGTAAACTGGAAGTATGCGTAGCTCCAAACAGGAGAGCCGGCAAATTCTTCATCTACCATGAAATAAACATCATAGGTTCCTTCGCTGCCTTCAGCAGGAGTTCCAGAAACGACAGCAGCTCCATCTTCATTAAAGCTGATTTCCAAGCCTTCTGGAAGAGAATCGCCAAGATCAGATACTTCAAATTTTGTAAGCAGATTTGAGAATCCGTCAGAGATTGTGAAGCTCTGTGTAAATTCTTCACCTGCATTTAAAGTAAATACAGTACCTACAGCTGGAGTTACAGTAAGAGCACCTTCTACATACAGTTCAAAAGTAGCGCTTTGCTGATTGTCTCCGTCAGTAGCAGTAACAGTAAAGGAATAGATACCTGAGCTTTCAGCTGCTGGCTGTCCCCAGAGTCTTCCGTCTTCTTCGAGAATCATACCGGTAGGAAGACTGCCGTCTGTGAGTTCATAAACTGCATTTTCGCTTGCACCGGAAACTTCCAGATATGTTTCTGTATAGTTGTAGGTAGCTTTTGCAGGAGATAAATCAGAGGTTCTCTCTATCACTACTTCGTTTTCCAAAGCAGATCCTTCTGTGGCTGTCGGAGCCTGAGCAGAAGCAGATCCTTCTGGATCAACAGTTAAAGTCAGCGCTTTTGTAGCAGTGTTACCTTTATCATCAGTTACTTTAAAGACTAAGTTATAGTCGCCTGCGGTACCTACAGCTGGTACGCCGCTTAACTGACCGTTTGGCGCAAGAGTGATGCCTTCTGGCAGCTCTTCAGAACTTTCATCTAATGAGAAAGTATAGCTAAGAGTATCTAAGTTGCTGTTTGCCCACAGCGGATTTACTTTTACTAAGCTGTATTCTTGTCCTTCACATGCGTTTACAAGTGTCGTTGTTACGATGGCAAGATCTCCGATTTCATTGTGATAAGAAGGATCTGTTGCCAAAGAACTGTTCAGAGCACGGTTCAGTACGTTGTAAGCATTGCGGAGCATTACTTCACGGTCAATCAGTCCGTCTTCCCAGCACTGTACCAGTTCATCATAGATACTGTAGCGCGTGTGAGTACCGCTCATGATCATATCATTTCCAGCAAGCATCTCATAACCGGAGATTGCGATATCATCGAAATCACCCCAGTCGGTTACAACAAAGCCTTCAAATCCCCATTCACCACGCAGAATGTTTGTCAAAAGTTCAGGGCTTCCTGCACAAGCTTGGCTGTTGACACTGTTGAATGCAGACATTACATTATAAACATCGCCTGTCTTCACTGCAATTTCAAAAGGTTTCAGATAAATTTCACGCAATACACGTTCTGGTGCAATTACATTGATAGCTGCTTTAGAAGTTCCTTCGGCTTCACTTGCTAATGTATACAGTCCACGGCGGAACCATTCCTGATCATTTGCAACGAAATGTTTGAGGCATACCGATACGCCGGATTCTGCTACACCAGAAGCAAGAGCAGCAGCACCTTTTCCAGAAAGGATCGGATCTTCTGACCAGTATTCCTGATTTCGGCCTACCAGAGGATTACGGTGAAGGTTGATAGATGGAGCAAGCCAGTTATCAACATTATTCAGAATCATTTCTTCTCCTTGGTAAACACCCATCTGATACAGACCTTCTGTGTTCCAAGTACAAGCCTGTGCAGCAGGACGAATCCATCCTGTATTGCTTCTTACACCGTCAATGGTAAGAGCAGTACCGCTGCCGCCGTCGGCATATCCTTGAGATGGAATACCTAAACGCAGAATTGCACGTGAGGTTCCGGCGCCGACATTTTGTTTGGTAGAAACTTTTCCAAGACCAATATTTGGCTCGTCAGAAGCGTACAGATCAATTTCAGGATCACGGTTTCCTTCTTCGTCCAGATAAGTAGCGCCTGTACCGCCGCTTAAGAAGATTGCAAGTTCTTCATCAGTCAGCTGTGTCACAAACTGTTCGAGAGTGATTTCTCCCTGTACAACAGCCTGGAATGTATAAGTAGGTGCGTCTTCCGGCAATTCTTCAAATGTGTAAACAGGATTTTCATTTGGTTCCAGTTTTTGATCTACATAAGAAGCATCGATCTCTACAACTTTTGCGGAAGCAATTTCTTCTGCTTCCCCTTCATAAGTAATCGGATCTGCGTCTGCATATTTCAGACGACGGCTTTCATACAGTTCTTCATTTACTTCCTGCATGGAAAGCTGATTGCTTAACTGTTCTACAATGATTTCTTCTGCTACAGAAATTTTTCCTGCTACATGAGTATTGCGGGAAGAATTTCCGACACGGATAATATATTCGCCTGGTTCGAGAACATAAGCGGCAAGTTCTTCGTCATAGGAGGCGATTTCATAGAAAGAGATATCAAGCTCTAATCTCTGCTCTTCACCGCTTGCCAGTTCTTCTGTTTTTCCAAAAGTAACAAGATTCTGGTAAGCTTGTTCCAGATCTCCTTGTGGCTTGGAAACGTAAACTTCCATAACTTCTTTTCCAGGGATTACATCTGGATCCGATTCATTTTTTATGGTAGCGCTTACTGTGAAATTCTTTTCTTCCTGGTTTGCTTCTACATCCAGATCAGTAAAGGTAAAATCAGAGTAAGATAAGCCGAATCCGAATGGATAAGCTACTTCTTTATTGAAGGTATCGAAATAACGGTATCCCATGTAGATATATTCTTCATAGGCACTGATCGGATCATTTTCTGAGAATTTACGGGAACCGTATTTTGACTCATTTGCTTCCCAGTCATATCCTTTGTCTGCATAGGAAGTATATCCGAAGTTTTCAGCAGTAGGATGATCCTCATAGTGATAAGTTAAAGTATCATTCAGTTTTGCAGAAGGATTGGCATTGCCAAATAAAATATCTGCCATGGCAAGTCCGTGGAACTGACCTGCACCGTATTCTACCAGGAAAGCATCAATATCATATGCCTCAAACTGTGCCATATCGATTGGAGCTGTTCCTGTATAGATCAGAACAATGTTTTCAAATTTGTCGTTTACCTGTTCTAGCAAAATACGTTCGGAAGCATTTAAATACCAGTCGCCTGGCTGCGGAACGGGGTTACGGTCCATCTCTTCCACACCAGTGGAACGGGACAGATAGACGATAGCGGTGTCTGCATATTCGCTTGCCTCAGCAACTAAACCGTCATCGGTAATTTCACCGTTATCCAGTTTAATTTCCGGAGTCTGCACTGCCGAGGTACGGTTCCAACCGCTTCCGGAAGAAGCATTTTCGCCCCATTCATCTGGATATTCATTTTCCTGATCCCAGCCGTGGTCGATTACCGTATTTGTCATGACACCCCATGCGGTTTCAACTTCTTCTTCTGAAAATTTGCTTTGGATATATTCAGCTAATGGCTGATAATAGTCAGCTCCCAGTGCGTTTAAGCCATCTATCAAATTGGAAGTAAAAGCACCGGTAGCACCGCCGCTGCCTCCCCCGGTAGGCGGCTGAATCTGACCTGTACCAAATACAGCAATTTTATCTTCCTCCACATCAAGCGGCAAAAGATCGTCTTCATTTTTCAGAAGTAAAATTGCCTCCTCTTCGAGCTGTCTTGCAAGTGTCTGATGTTCCACCTGCCAGTCATAAGCTGGCTGCGGTTCTACGGCTGCCATAACAGTGGAAGGCAGAATCATTGCAGTAGACATAACAGCACACAAAGATCTCTTATAGAGTTTTCCGTTCTTCTTTTTCATTTGTTCTCCTCCTTCATTTTGGTTTTTTAGTTAAGAAGATATTATCATGAAAAAAAATCGCACGATATAAGAATCCCGACTTTCCACTGATATAATTCCGACTTTTTAGGGAAACACCAACAATTTATAACAATTTTATAGTATAATTTTACTAAAGTAAAAAGCCCAAAATGTACCATGCCGGGTCAAAAATGTATGGTGTAAGAATGCAAAGAAATGATGTGGGGGAAAGGAAAAATGAAAAAATGGAAACTGACTTTTTGCATAGCGGCTTTGTTTCTGACAGGATGTCAGGCAGAACAGGAGAATGTTTCAAAGACAGAAGAAATTCCGACGATTGAAATCTTTACTTATAAAAATACAGAAATTGATATACCGGACAGTCAGATGGTGATTGACCAGATTAATGAATATATTAAACCTTTAATTCAGGCGCAGATTCATGTAACGTTTATCTCGCAGGAATCTTATCGGAGTCGTCTAAATCAGGTGCTGGACTCTAGGGAACAGCTCGATTTGTTCCATTTAAACACTGGATTAAAACAATTATATGAAAGTGGAAGAGTGACGCCATTGAATGAACTGATTCGGCAATATGCGCCGGAGATTGTGACGACAGTCGGAGAAGAGTATATGCAGGGAGGATATGATGCAGAAACTCAGCAATACTATGGAATTCCTACATGCAGAGACTACAGTCTGCGTCCGGGACTGGAATATAGGAGCGATATCGCACAGCAGTATGGGCTTGACATGGAAAGTGTCCATACAATTTCTGATTTGACAGAGGTGTTCGCCAAATTAAAGGAGAAAGCGCCAATGATTTATCCGATGGCTCCGAACGGAATTTACAGAAACTGGGATAATTTAGGGGATGGTCTGGGAGTACTGATGTATGATCGGAAGGATACAACAGTAGTAAATCTCTACGAGACAGAAGAGTACAAAGAGTATCTCTCGTTGATTCGAGACTGGAACCAAAAGGGATATCTGTATGATACATCAAGTAATAACGGATTGAATGCTTATTACTTAAGTTCTGGATTCGTTTTTTCCTGCTTTGCAAACGGAAAACCGGGATTTGTCGTTCAGGAAATCAGAAATTTAAACTGTCCGATTGGATTTATTTCTTTGCAAGAAGATTCTATTTCCACAGACCGTATCTCTTACTGGATGTGGGCAATTCCGCAGGATTCTCAATATAAAGAAGAAGCAATGCAGTTTTTGAATTTATTGTATCATGACAAGACAGTAATCAACTTATGGACGTATGGAATAGAAGGAATTCACTACGAGATTTTAGATGAAGAAAAGGATATTATCGGGTTTCCACAAGGAATTGACTCCTCTAACAGCGGTTTTCCCATATTTTTGGAATATACGAGTGGAAATCAATACTTAGCGCATATATGGGAGGGAAATCCTCCTACCATTTGGGAAGAGATGAAAAGTTTTAATGATAATGCTGTACGGTCGAAAGCATTTGGATTTCAGTATGATGACAGTAAAGTCCGGTCAGAAGTCATCGCATGCAGCACAGTAGTAGAAAAATATGAAGATGGTTTTTTACACGGAGTTTACGATATAGACACGATGTTGCCTGTGTTTATTCGGGAACTGAAAGAAGCCGGAATAGAACGGATCATCGAAGAAAAACAGAGTCAGCTTGATGAATGGCTGAAAACAAAGTAAAAAACAGAAGATATTTGGCAAGACAGAGAAAAGAAAGGGAAAACTATGGCAGCAGTGAAATTAAAATCATTTTTAAAAACTGGTTTTTCAGCAAAGCATATCTTGATCGGGACATTTTTTATGATTTTTGTCATGATTGTGTTTGTAGTGTTCCGAATTCAGGATATTACTGTCTCATTTGTATACAACCAGATTTATACTTCCAATCATGCGACACTTGACTTTTTTGTACAATTTTTGGATCAGACGATTTCTCACCTGGATAATGAATTTTATAATTTGCTGTCAGATAATCTGAATGTTTCCGGACTAGAGATCGAATTGGAAGAAGACAAAATTTTTGAATTAAAAACGGAACTGAACCAGGAATTAAGAAAGCTCTATGAATCAAATGAAATGCTGGACAGTGTATTTTTCTATTCTCCGCAAGGATCAGGACAGGAATCTATCTTATACAGCACGAAATTATCGTCAGCGGCAGACGGAAATGCTTTGATGGAATATGCCGCTACGACTTGTGAATCATCTTTGAGGGGAGAGAAGTTTTCCAGTTCGAACTGGACACTTCATACGATCAGAGATATTCCTTATTTGATGCGGATTGTATCGGTAGGAGAGACGTTTTGCGGCGGATTTATCCGTCTGGATATGATACAAAATCAGCTTAATAAGCTTTGTCAGGATTCTTTTGGTGATACAGCCGTATTTACAATGGATAATCAGCAGATCTCAGAAGGATTTTTTCCTGAAAATTTGGACTTGCTTCAAAATCAGCAGGATATCACGGTTATAGAAGCAGAGCAAGAACGATATATCGTATCGTATGCGGCAGCAGACGTACTTGGAATTAAGCTTGCCATTGCCGTGCCCCAAAATGCCGTTTCTAATCAGATGACATCGAATGTGACCAGTTTTATCGGAATCTGCGCAATTTTAATTTTGATGGTAGTCTTAATCTATATTTGTCTTTTTCTGATGTACCGCCCGTTTTTATATCTGGCTGGTTCTATGAAAATTGTAGCGCAGGGAAATTTGGATTTCCGTATTTCAAAACATTCCTCGGTTCATGAGACGGATGAGATTTATCAGACTTTTAATACTATGTTAGATGAGATGGGACATTTAAAAGAAGCGATTTATGAAAAAGAACTGGAAAAAGAAAAAGTGACAAAGCAATTTTTGAGGATGCAGTTGAAATCACATTTTTTCTTAAACTGCCTAAATATTATTTATTCACTTGCGCAGACAAAACGATATGAGTTAATTCAAAAACTAACAATTTGCCTTGTAAAATATTTCAGATATCTTTCCACAAATGACGAAGAGCTGGTCGACTTGAGGGATGAGATTGATCATATCCAAAATTATATGGAAATTCAGTCGATGCGGTTCCCGGGACAGATTATTTTTTCTTGTGAGATTGAACCGGGGCTGGATCAATATAAGATTCCAATGCTGATGCTTCAGACTTTTTTGGAAAATGCAGTGAAATACGGAATTGATTTTTCCGATCCAAGACCGATTACTTTGTGTGCAGTCTCTAAAAAGAAGGAAGAGATAGATGGTATCCTATTTACCGTTACGGACTGCGGGGAAGGATTTTCAGAGGAGCTTTTAGAATTTTATAAAGAAAAAAAATTATATCTCCCCAAAAATCAGGAACATGGAATCGGCATTATCAATGTTAAAAATAGATTACATCTGATTTATGGAGGGGTAGAGCAGATCGAAATTTCCAATCATTTACCGACAGGAGCAAAGATTGAAATTTGGATTCCAAAAAGAGGGGGAAAATAAAATGTTTCATGTTTTGATTGTAGATGATGAAATTTTTTCAGTGGAAGCGACTCTGTGTGCAATCAACTGGGAAAAACTAAAAGTGGATGAAGTATTTTCGGCATATAATATGAAAATGGCAAAAAATATTTTTGAGCAGCATCGGATTGATGTCATGCTGTGTGATATTGAAATGCCAAAAGGCAGCGGAATTGACCTTGCCGCATGGGTGAAAGAGCATTTCCCGAAAACAGTCAGTTTGTTTTTGACATGCCATTCTGATTTTCAATATGCCAAAGAAGCAGTTTCACTGGGGGCTTTTGAATATTTGCTAAAACCGATGGAGTATGAGAAATTAGAGGATTATCTGGGACGGGTCTTAAAAGAATATCAAAGAAGAAGCGATTTAAACTCTTATAAAGACAAATGGTTTATTCATCATGAGATTGTACAAGATAAATTTTGGAGTGATTTGTTGCTGGAAAAGTCTGAATACTCAGCTGATTTTTTACTTCGGGATGCAAAGAAAAAAGATATCTTTTTGTCAGAACACGTAGAATATCTTCCGATTCTCGTTATGGTACAGAATTATCAGGAATTATTAGATTCTTGGTATGGAAATGATTTGGATTTTGCATTCCGAAATATCATTTATGAACTGTTGGATTTAGAAGACTGCTATGTGGCAGTAGCCACAATTGCGCCGAATGAAAAAATGGTTCTGATCAGCCGATATTCCAATGAGACAGAGCCATGTCTGCCTGAGACGGAATTTTTACAACTGGTAAAGTCACAGCTTCTGACATTTTCTAAGACATTTCAAACATACTTTCATGCACAGCTTTCCACTGTCACAGGAAATCAGGTTACGTTCAAAACACTGCCAAAGGAATACCGCACGTTGCATGATAAAATAAATGTGCCGCATCATTCCTCATCAAATGCAGCTTTTTTGGAAACCCCGAAATTTATAGATTTTGAACCAAAAATGAGCGAATGGCTTGATTTTATTTTTTCAAATCGTCCTGATCTGCTGACAACAAAGTTTGAACAATATTTTTCAAAAGACTTAGAAAAAGGAACACAATTTTATGACGTTCTGGTACAGGCTGTTTTTTTGGAATTGTTAAAAAGAAATATCAGTGCTTATACGGTGTTTTCTGATGATCGTCTGCAAAAGACAAAAGGGAAGATGACAATGGCAGGAATGAAAATGCTGCTTCAAAATCTTTGTATGATTATCTTTGAAAAGACACAGAAAATTTTATTAAGTGATACGATTGTAGAACAGGTAAAAACATATATTACACAAAATCTTTCCAGCAATTTATCTAGGGAACAGCTTGCAAAACAGTTTTTTCTCAATCCGGATTATCTGACCAGGCTCTTTAAAAAAGAAACAAAAAGTTCTCTGCAGACTTATATTTTAAAAGAACGGATCAAAAAGGCAAAGTTTCTGTTAGAAACCACTGATCTGACGATCAGTGAAGTACACGAACAGTCTGGGTTTTCAAACAGTTCCTATTTTTCTAAGATGTTTAAGAGAGAAACTAGAATGACACCACAGGAGTATCGGCAGCGGGAGAGAAAATAAAAAAATTGATCTCTTTGAAAAGAGCTGTTTATCAGATGGAAAAATGATATCTGCCACTGATAAACAGCTTTGTAAAGATGCGTAGGATAAAGTAGGTTTAAAATCAAAAATTATATGGTAATTTCGATCTGATTTCCTTCAAAATCAAGCATACAACTTTCATAGTAACCATCACCGGTAGTGCGAGGTCCGCTGATTACCTGATAGCCGTCCAGTTTAAACTGCTCCGTCATCTGATTGACTTTTTCTTTACTTCCTACACTGAATGCGATATGCACAAATCCTGTCCGGGATAACGGTTTATCGAGATCACTGATATCTGGTCTTGTCATGATTTCTAGACGGGATCCATCGTCGAATGACAGAAAATAAGAGCGAAAATCTGTATTTTTGTTGTGATATCCGTCATTTGCTTTTGCCTGAAAATAGGAAACAAAAAAATTTTTGACTTTTTCTAAATCTTTTACATACATTGCAACATGTTCAATCTTCATTTTTCCCTCCATCGTTATGATAAGATTATGATATAAGATATAAGTTCTTTTCGTAAGTAATCGAGAAACCGTCTGGTGTTTTCAAGCATTGTCATACTTTGTTCTGATCCCAGTTTTCTCATAGCGTTCTCTTCTAAAGTCTGTTTCTCTCCAAAGTTTGTAGCACGTTTGAACTTGATCACGGATACGTAAATGATCCAAAATCATAGTTCACCTCAACTTTTATGGCGATTAGTCTATATTTGGACTAATTGGATTATAGAATTTTTTTTTGATGATGTCAAGGAATTGCAGTCTTTTAACTAAATAAAAAAATGCCATTAGCATAATGACAACGATACAAGTTTACTTTTCTGTATGTTTATTATTATGCTAACGGCTATAAAAAATAAAAGCAAAATGAACTAACTTAATTTATCTATTCTATTTATGATCAAAGCCATACCCGGCTGTTTTTGGGGAGGGAAACCCTCAGTTTTATGAAGACTTAACCTTCAATAGAAATATATTTCTTTTGTTCTACTTCTTTTGCATCTTTCTTCGGAACAGACAGCTTTAAGATACCATCTTCAAATTTTGCATGAATATCCTCCTGGGAGACACCTTCACCGACATAGAAAGTTCTTGTCATACTGCCGGCATAACGTTCGCGGCGAATATAATTTCCTTTTTTGTCTTTTTCATCTTTATCGAGTCCCTTTGCAGCGGATATGGTAAGATAACCGTTTTCAAGACGGGCATTGATCTCATCTTTTTTAAATCCAGGCAGATCAATATCAAGTTCATAGGAATTGTCTGTCTCGCGAATATCAGTCTTCATCAAATTTTTCTCATGTTTTCCATACAACGGATTTCTTCCGCCAAAAAATTCTCTTTCAAAATCATCAAATAAATTTTCTCCAAAAATACTAGGCATCATCATAAGTCATATCTCCTTTCAAAATCATCAGATCAAAATCTGTAAAAAATCATGAATCAATAAAAATATTTTTTAAAACTGTCTATTTTTACAGGAAAATGGAAAATCATTCTCTTGTAATTTTGTTTAACCTTCAATAGAAATATATTTTTTCTGTTCCACTTTCTTAGCATCCTTCTTTGGAACAGTCAATTTCAGGATACCATCTTCAAATTTTGCATGAATATCTTCCTGAGAAACATCTTCACCGACATAAAAGCTTCTTGTCATACTGCCGGCATAACGCTCACGGCGAATATAATTTCCTTTTTTATCTTTTTCATCTTTATCGAGTCCTTTTGTGGCAGATATGGTAAGATAACCATTTTCTAGTTTTGCGTTGATTTCGTCCTTTTTAAATCCAGGCAGATCAACATCAAGTTCGTAGGAATTGTCTGTCTCGCGGATATCAGTTTTCATCAGATTTTTCTCATGTTTTCCATATAATGGATTCTTTCTGTTAAAGAACTCTCTTTCAAATGGGAAATCCATCCAATCATCAAATAAATTTTCTCCAAAAATACTAGGCATCATCATAAGTCATATCTCCTTTCCTATATCTCCTCAACGGATTTTATGATGAACATCATCTGTAGCTACAGATGTGTTATTACTATTTCCAAATTTGAACTACTGGATTCAGAACACTTTAAAATATCTTTTTTCTTCTTTTCGTCCCTTCCTTTGTTCTAGATGTAATATAACACACATTATTAGCAATGTCAAGAGGTGAGTGCTAATTTTTTTAAAAAAAATTGCGAAGCCCCAATTTTGTGTGAATTTAGGGACTTCCCAATTTTTTCTTTGCATATTTCGTTTCCCGTTTCTAGCAAAAAGATACATATGATAAAATATGTTGTTGACAACGTTCAGTATCAAATGTCTGCCGTTTTTAATTATAAAGATAAAATCTCCACGCTGCTCAATCTTTAGATTTTTCAGAAGTCTGTGCAAGAAATTCTGACATGTTTGGGGCTTCATGCTTTATTCAAGATAGAATATCCAATAAATCAGTCCTCAATCATTATTTTGATCGGCGTACATTTTCCACTATTACAATCGCTCTCAGATACACTGCAAGCCGCAATTCCTAAACGAAGATTCATTTCGGCTTTTAAGACAATCTTACTGCCGGCTTTAGAAAGAGGGCGTTTGACAGAGATAGTTCCATCTTCATAAATTTTTGAGTACATAAACAAATTGATCGGATGGATCATGGGTCTTTCTTCTCCCAAACTGTGATTTATATTTTCAAGACAATTCGGGTGATCTTTTCCATTATGATAGAAAAAATGATACATTTCTGGGCGACAGCATGGATGTAATAAATCATGTTCTCCGACCTCATCATATAAGATTTGAAACATTGCATGATATAAATTGGAATAAATATAGTTGCCCACATGCAATCGTAAAGATTCATTACAGTCAATGGTAACTCCCGGAGATAAAAATTCATTTTGATTTGCTGAATTTTCCGCAAAAAAATCAACTACTTGTCCGCCTTCTATATCAATGACAGTTATCTTTTGACCGGCTATTACATCAATACATTTTCCACTACAAGCATTTATGATATATTCTTGTTTCATTAAATTAATTACAAAGGATACTTCTATCTTCTATAAATAGTGAGAGGAATTGGTATCCTTATCCTCCTTTTTGGGGTAATATTTTCAGGTAAAAAGAAGTGAGTTACGATGAAAGTTCAAGCTTATCCTGATGCAATACAAAAGGAATGATTCTTTGACAGATACGTTGTTTTCTGTCACTATAGTATCTGACAGAGAAAATCTGTAGTTCTTCTGTCTGCCAATCATAGAGGTGACAGCAATCTCTGTCAAAATTGATACCTAGATTTTCTTTCAAGTTCCAACTTCCAAATTTTATATCGGTTTTAAATGTCATTTTTGCTCTGATCTGACATGGATAAAAGCCTGGCAGGAGCTTGATTGGGATGATGTTTTCCAATTATTTTTTCCATCCAGACCATATTGTACCAACGACCGAATTTATAACCGCATTTATGAAATTCTCCGACTTTTGAAAAACCCAGATGTGCATGAAAATTTGCGCTGTTTTTGTTAAGATACGCATCCTCTACTTCTGGATAGCCAATACAAGCATATAGATTTAAAATCCCCATTTTTTGTAATTTCTGTTCCAATGCTTCATATAGTTTTCGACCCAATCCACATTTTAGGACAGTATGATTTAGGTATATTGTTGTTTCACATGACCAGTCATACGCAGCTCGTCCCACAAAAGGACCGGCATAGGCATAGCCCTGAATGATGCCTTCTTTGTCAATGACAAGATAAGGATACCGTTTCATAGTATTTTTCATTCGGTTTTGAAATTCTGAAAGTGTTGGGATGTCATATTCAAAAGTGATTGCTGTACACTCAACATAATACGCATAGATATCTAAAATACGTTCCGCATCTTTAAGGTTTGCATCTCTGATGATGATACTCATAAAGTAACTCCTTCGATAACTTAGATTAATTACAGAATATATTATACTATTGTCAATTGATATTGAAAAGAGATGATTTGCAAAAGGATTGCTTGGAAAAGATGATCGATCTGAGTGGATTCCACAAGAAAACTTTTTTTGATGAAAAGATACTGCTTTTTTATTCCGTTGTATGATAAAATAACTGCGGAAGAAATAGAAGAAAAGAATTGCTTTTTTCGTATGCAGCAGATTCAGAAGAAACAGAGAGGAAATAATATGACGAATGAAATTAAAATGGTAGCTGTTGACATAGACGGTACTTTTGTACATTCCGACTATACTTACGATATTGAGCGTTTTAAGCGGATATTTACACGTATGAAAAGGGTGGGCTGTAATTTTGTTGTGGCAAGCGGAAACCAGTATTATCAGCTGAGAGATCTTTTCCCGGGATATTACGATGAAATGTCTTTTGTAGCTGAAAATGGGGCTTTTGTAAAAGATCGTGAAGAATTAATCTTTACTGCCAACATGCCAAAAGAAACGGTACACCTTGTTCTTGATATATGCAGAGAGTATCCGGAAATCTTAAACGTTTTGTGCGGCGTCAACAGTGCCTATTGTCAACGAGGGACTGTAAGCCAGAAATTTTTTGAGCTTACAGCTATTTATTATCATCGTTTGAAATGGGTGGAAGATTTGAAAGAAGTAAATGATCAGATTTTAAAATTTGCCCCGACAGTTCCAGAAGAGAAAACAGATCTATATTATGATATGTTTTGTGAAAAATTAAAAGGTAAAGTAGAACCTACCACAAGTGGACATGGTTCTATTGATTTAATTATGCCAGGCTGTCATAAAGCGTCAGGGCTGAAAAGACTTGCAGAACGCTGGGGGATTTCCCCTGAACAATGTGTGGCATTTGGAGACGGCGGAAATGATATAGAAATGTTAGAATATTGCGGACATAGCTATGCTATGGGAAATGCTCCTGAAAGAGTAAAAAATGCTGCAAAAGATATCTGTCCTTCCAATGAAGAGGATGGGGTACTGGTCACGTTAGAAAAAATTTTTCTATGAGAATGAAACTATGTACTTTTGTATCGATTTTTGATGCTGCCACGCTAATACTACAAGTAAAGTATGGCAGCATCGTAGCCTGTAAGAAACGGTGTCTGGTCTATTGTTCGTTTGTTTACGAAACGCAACTCGCTGTTTTGCAAATGCTGAATGAGTGACTGCTGATACAGGCATAGCAGTAACATAGAGCTGCAAAAATGGATAGATATTCTTAAGCAATCTGTTATTTTGCAGATAGCTGCATCTGTGAGAAATATGTTGGCACGTCGTTACAAAGCATTGTCCCACTCATAACACAAGCACCGGAAGCACCTGTTTTTCTTACGGCTTTTATATTTTCACTGTTGATGCCGCCGATGGCATAGACTGGAATCGAGACGCTTTCACATATTTTCTGCAAAAAATCGAGTCCTCGTCCTGGCAGACCTTTCTTGCAGTCTGTATCAAAGATGTGTCCTGCAATGATATAAGAACATCCCAGTTTTTCGGCCTCAATGGCATCTTCTGCGGAATGGCAGGATGTGCCAAGCAGAGGAAAAAGACGTTTTTCCTCTGCTGAAAGACTGCGAAGGACGGGCAAAGGCAAATGTAAGGAGGAACTGCCTAATTTTTTCGCTGCCTTTACAAAGCTGTGAAGAATACAGGGGACACCATGTTTCTTGCACAGTTCCATCACAGCAGCGGCAAGTTCTGCATATGCGTCTTCTGTCATATCTTTCTCACGAAGCACAATTCCGGCAGGATGAGCGGAAGCTATTTTTTCGATGCGGACCAAAAAGTTTTCTTTACAGAGAAAACGATTTGTTATACATAAAATATCAGACATATAAATAATCATTCAGGACAGGCTGCAGCCCTTCCTCTGTTATGTCATGATACATTTTTTCAAGACTGCGATTATCATCAATTTCAAACTGTTCATCTCCGGCAGCAGCGTCCGACTCCTTTCCTGTGTATTTAGTTTCATGATCACCGATACCTGTAGAAACGCCTGCCGAAACTTTTGTAGCAGCAATCTTTACAATTCCATTACGGAACTGTGCGCTTTCACGAGAAGAAACTGTAATACCTACGAAAGGCAGAAAAATACGATAGGCACAAATAATCTGACAAAGTTGTTTTTCATGGACATCCAGAGGATTGATCTTATCGTTATTGATAATAGGCCGAAGTCTTGGACAGGACAATGACATTTCAGCATACGGATATTTGCGCTGCAGATAATAAACGTGCAGAGCACTTGCCAGGGCGTCTTTGCGGAAATCAGACAGTCCAAGAAGCGCGGAAAAGGCTACTCCGCGCATACCTCCGCGAAGAGCTCTCTCTTGTGCATCGAACCGATAAGGCCATACTCGTTTATGTCCAAGCAAATGAAGGGTTTCATATTTGTCGGCATCGTAAGTTTCCTGGAAAACAGTAACATAGTCCGCACCGCATTCATGGAGATAACGGTATTCATCCGTATTGACAGGATAGATTTCAAGTCCTACCATCCGGAAATATTTTCTTGCCAGTTTGCATGCTTCCCCGATATAAGAAACATCGCTCTGGCTGCGGCTTTCTCCTGTGAGGATCAGTATTTCTTCCATACCGCTTTTTGCAATTACTTCCATTTCATGTTCAATCTGCTCCATTGTCAGTTTCATGCGGTGAATGTGATTATAGCAGTTAAATCCACAGTAGACGCAGTAGTTTTCACAGTAATTGGCGATATAAAGCGGAGTAAACAGATAGACCGTATTTCCAAAGTGCTTACTCGTTTCCAATCTTGCACGCTGTGCCATCTGTTCCAGAAACGGTTCAGCTGCTGGAGAAAGGAAAGCTTTAAAGTCTTCAATGGAACACGTCTCGTGTTCGAGCGCAGTTATTACATCTTTTTCTGTATATTTTGAGTAATCAAAAGAATTCATCTGTGCCATCACATTGGAACAGACATCAGATTCTATTTTTTCCATTCCAGGCAGATACTCCATGTGATTTTTCCGAAAGGAAGGATCGGACTCCAAACGATGCTTTTTCTCTAATGCCTTAGGAGATAAAAACTCTGAATCAATAAAAAATTGGTTTTCCATAGATACACCTCTTAATCACTAATCACGAAGAAATCCAGTCAGCGGATCAGAAGCAGAAGCCCCGCGGGAAAGAACTCTGCCAAGACCAGAAAGATATGCTTTTCGTCCGGCTTCAATGGCTTGACGGAATGCAGAAGCCATCATTGGGAGATTGCCGGCAGTAGCAAGTGCTGTATTTGCCATAATGGCAGCAGCGCCCATTTCCATAGCTTCACAGGCCTGTGGAGGTCTGCCGATTCCAGCATCCACGATAATAGGAAGATCGATCTCGTCAATCAGAATCTGGATAAAATCCTTTGTGGAAAGACCTTTATTAGAGCCGATCGGAGAAGCAAGAGGCATGATAGAAGCAGCCCCTGCATTTGCAAGGTCCCGGGCTGTATTGAGATCCGGATACATGTATGGCATTACGATAAAACCTTCTTTGGCAAGTATCTCGGTTGCCTTGATTGTTTCCTGATTATCAGGGAGGAGATATTTAGAGTCACGCATAATTTCAATTTTGACAAAGTCTCCGCAGCCAAGTTCACGGGCAAGCCGGGCAATACGGATGGCTTCATCAGCAGTTCTGGCGCCGCTTGTGTTTGGAAGCAAGGTAATGCCTTTTGGAATAAAATCCAGAATGTTTTCCTGATCTTTGGTGTTTGCACGGCGTACGGCAAGCGTAATAATTTCAGCGCCAGCATCTTTGACTGCCGCTTCAATAAGGTTTAGAGAATATTTCCCTGAACCAAGAATAAAACGGGAATGAAATTCATGTCCGCCGATCATAAGTTTATCATTATTCATTTGTTTTTCCTTCTTTACTTTTTGTATTTTCTTTATCTGCTAAAATCCGCAGAACCATATGTGCCTGATGTGCGGCACAGAGCATAACGCGGGAGGATACAAGTCCGATGCCGCCGGATACATCACTGACTTCATCACCGCAAAGATAAAATTTTTTTGTAATTTTTCGGGTTTTAATATCATTGGCACTGCCAAGACCGGCCATACCGGATGCTGCTATCAAATACTTGTCCGGCATCTTTTCGAGGACGATATCTGTCAGCATCGCTTTCGCTTCCGGCTGATCAAAGGCTTCACAGATGATATCTGCATCTTTGAGAAGCTCTGGCGCATTCCTTTCCGTAATACAGACTGTATGTGTCTTAAGATGAATATACGGAGCGATTTCTTTTAAATTTTCAGACAGTGCATCTGTTTTATAGCGGCAAATCTGGGAAGCTTTATATTGCTGACGGTGAAGATTCGTGATATCTACCCGGTCAAAGTCAATTAAAATCAGTCTTCCAATCCCTGCACGGGCAAGAGATACGGCGATGTTGGAACCAAGTCCTCCCAGTCCGCATATGGCAACCGAAGCTGATGAAAATCTGTCCTGCAGTTTTTTACCGTGTCGCTGCTCTAAGGCACGAAGCATATCTTCTTGTGAGGGAATCAGATCAGCCACCTCCCACAAAACTGACAACTTCCACACTGTCTCCGTCCAAAAAGACAGTGTTGTCATACTGGGCTTTTGGTACAATCTCTCCATTTCGTTCCACTGCGACCCGTTTAGGATCATAGTTTGCGGCGGAAAGATATTCTATAACGGTTTTTCCAGCAATATCAATATCTCTTCCGTTGATTTTTACCATTTGATATACCTCCGGATAAAAATAAAAAAGAAGCTACTGATTTAATAACTTCCAGTTAAAAATACTTTTTTTTCAGACATTCCTACTTTG
>CALWCS010000085.1 GCA_944376425.1 uncultured Lachnospiraceae bacterium
ACCTATATCAGAGAGATTAAGGAGAATGAAAATGCTAAGGTAGCGCTTCATGAGAAAGAGCTGAAAAATTTAAAAATCAGTAATCTGTTTATGAGCAGTGAACTTAAGGAACTGCAAATGCAGATTAATCCGCATTTCTTATTTAATACACTGAATATGATTGCACAGACGGCATATATGGGAGATTCTGAGACTACAGTATTTCTGCTTGGAAAAACAGCAGAACTTTTGCGGTACAGTTTGGATTTTATGGGGAAATCTGTGACTCTGGCACGGGAATTGACAATGCTTGGAAATTATATCTATCTGCAGGAACAGCGCTTTGGAGAACGAATTGAGTTTGAATTTGAACTGGATGAACGTTTCCATCAGATACAGATTCCGTGCCTGATTTTACAGCCTCTGGTGGAAAATGCAATTACCCATGGTGTTGGATCGTACACAAAAGACGGAAAAATCCAAATTAAGACAGTTTATGATGAAGAAAATGCCCAGGGAATTATCTCTATTGGAGATAATGGACTTGGAATGATGCCAGAAAAAGTGGAAGAATTACAAAAAGAACTTCACTCTCAGGAAGGGCAGACACAGAAAGTAGGGCTTGCCAATGTCTATATGAGACTTCAAATTTTTTATGATAATAAGGCACAGTTTCAGATTTCGAGCATTCCAAAAGAGTGGACAGAAATCAAAATGATTCTTCCCTATAAACTTACAGAAAGGCGGTAATAACTATGTATTCTCTGATTATTGCAGATGATGAAGCGATTGAATGCCGAGGATTGGAAATGAGGATTCAAAATCATTTTTCTAATATTGAACTGCTTCCAAGTGTACGAAACGGTCTTGACTTTTTAAAAAGTGTAGAGAAATACCAACCGGATATTGCGATTGTAGACATTAATATGCCGGGTCTTACGGGACTGGAAGCATTGAAGATTTTGAAATTAAAATCATTTTCAATGAAAATCATCATTAATACAGCATATAATGATTTTGAATATATCCAGGAAGCGCTCACTTTAGGGGCCTCTGGATATTTATTAAAGCCGATCGAACATCAAAATTTTATTGATACTTTAAATCGCGTACTCGATGCGATTGACGAAGAACGCCGCCATTCCCGTATTTTTCAAGAAACCAATCAGATGATGCAACGAATGAAAAAGGCGGTAGGAGATGACATTATGTCATCTATTATTTTAGGACAGCCCAATGAGGAAAGTTTTCAGCTTTATTGTCAGACACTGTCTGAACCATATCAGGGAGGAATTTTTGGCGCGATTCTGCCAGTCTCATCTGAGGAGATTCATGATCCGTCCAGATGCCTGCCGGAAATAAAAAAAATTGTGGAAGAGGAATTATATGCGTTTTGCCAATATCAGACAAAACTATATCAAGATGTTCTTTATCTGTACTTAATTCCTGGTACCAAGGTGACAGAATCCAATTATCAGCCTTGGGCACGAAATATTGCTTCTATGCTGACAGAAGAGATTCAGAAAAAATTAAAAATGACAGTACGTTTTGGATTTAGTCAGTGGAAAGAAAATTTTTCAAGAATGTACGAAGCATTTAGAGAGTGTAATTTAGCACTTCATTCTAAAGAAGATTCGATAGGATTTTTTGAGGAGCCGCATGCAAAAGAATATCCTACGATACCGATCGATACTTTTTTGGAGAAGATTACGAATGAAATTATGCAGGGGACAGGCTCAAAGGAAGAAATGGAAAAACAGGTGAAACTGTTTTTAAAACGTATGCAAGAGGAACAATACTCTATGCATACAGCAGAAGTGGCAGCTTTAAATTTATTATTATCGGTATATGATACACTGAAAAGCAAGTATGGACTGTCTGCGTTTCCGTTTTCCAGCATTAAGGCGATGCAGGAAATGCAGGAATGCCATACCATGTCAGAGTTATGTGAAAAGATAGTCGGATGGCTGGAAGTATTTCAGGAACGATTAAAATCAAAAAAGGTTCAAAACGTCTATGTGGAGGAGGCAATGCTGTATATAGAAAAAAATTATCAACAGGATCTTTCTTTAGATGAGATTGCAGAAAAAATTGGAATTAGTTCCTTCTATCTAAGCAGGCTGATCAAACAGCAGTTAAAACAAAATTTTATAGATCTTTTGACAGAGATTCGTATTCGCCATGCTTTGTTTTTGATCCGGCAAGGAGATGAGACAGTAAAAGATATCGGAAAAAGTGTCGGATATAGTAACTCAAACTATTTTTATAAAGTGTTTAAAAAATCAACGGGAATGACAGTAGGAGAGATGCGCGATTATTTCCGGCAGATTTTGCCGAAAAAAGATCAGAAATAAAAAACAGAGGGCAATGTCCGCTTTACAGGGAATGGATTTTCAGATACAATAATTCGGAGTCAGTCGATTCTGAAAAAAAGATGGAAAACTTGAAAAACCAGGAAATACAGATAAAAAAGTTTGTTCTGAACAAGAAATTTTTAGATGGGGAATCACCTAACGGTCTGTTAGGCATGTCAACCATAGATACATTGCAGTAGAAAGGAATGTGGAGAAATGTATATTATTGTAGGACTCGGAAATCCGACAAGTCAATATGCAAGAACAAGACACAATGTAGGATTTGATGCGATTGATGTACTTGCTGAAAAATATGGTATTTCTGTTGAAAATAAAAAATATAAATCACTGTACGGAAAAGGAATCATAGCAGGAGAAAAAGTAATCCTTGCAAAACCTCAGACTTATATGAATTTGAGCGGAGAAAGTGTGAAAGAGCTGGTCGATTATTTTAAGATTGATAAAAAAGAAGAATTGATTGTCATTTATGATGATATCAGTTTAGAACCAGGACAGATTCGTTTAAGAAGTAAAGGAAGTGCGGGAGGACACAATGGAATAAAAAATATCATTGCACACCTTGGAGGACAGGAATTTAAAAGGATTAAAATAGGTGTAGGGGAAAAACCTGCCGGATGGGATCTTGCCGATTATGTATTGGGAAGATTTCCAAAGGAAGAAAGAAAACTGATAGATCATGCCTTAGACCGCGCGGCAGAAGCAGCAGTAATGATTATGACTCAGGGAATAGAAGCGGCAATGAATGCGTATAACAGGAAGGTGTAAACTGTGAGAGCCTTTATTCACCCATTAGAACAATTGAATGAATTTCAGAATATAAAAGAAAAAATAAGCAAAAATCAGGGAATGATAGAAATTTCAGGGTGTCTCGATTCTCAGAAATGCCATTTGATCTATGCGGCAGGGAAGGGAAAGAAACATCGTGTGATTCTGACAGGAGACGAAAAAAAGGCAAAAGAAATTTATGAGGATTACCGTACTTTTGACAAAGAGGTTGTTTTCTATCCGGCAAGAGATCTGATGTTTTACAGTGCGGATATTCACGGAAATCTGATCGAAAAACAGCGAATTTCTGTCTTAAAGGCTTTGCTGGAAAAGCCGAAGCTGACGATTGTTACAACGATGGCAGGATGTATGGATCATTTGGTACCACTGCAAGAATTCTCAAAACAGATATTTGAGATTTCTCTTGAAAGTGAAATTGATCTGGAAAAAATGAAAAAAATGCTGACAGAACTGGGATATGAAAAGACATCTCAGGTGGAAATGTCAGGACAGTTTGCAGTCAGAGGAGGAATTTTGGATATTTTTCCTCTGACAGAAGAAAATCCTGTACGAGTGGAGCTTTGGGATACCGAAGTGGATTCCATTCGAAGTTTTGATGCAGTTTCTCAAAGGTCGATTGAAAATCTAGAGAGAGTCGTTATCTATCCGGTTACAGAAATGACGGTAGAGAAGACAAGAATGGAAGAAGGAATCAAGAAGATAGAAGAAGAGGAAAAAAGATTAGAAAAGAAACTTCGGGAAGAAAAAAAGACAGAGGAAGCATATGATCTGAAGCAGAGAACGGAAGAAGCGAAAGAACAGTTAGAACAGTTTAACGGCACCATGGGACTGGAAAGCTATGTCAGATATTTTTATCCGGAAACAGTTTCTTTTCTGGATTATTTTGAGGATCAAGAGACGATCTTTTTTTTAGATGAACCAGAAAATGTCTGTCGGCAGGGAGAAGCAATAGAACTGGAATTTCGTGAAAGCATGGCAAATCGTTTAGAGAGAGGATATGTACTGCCGACACAGGCGCAAGTTTTGCACAGACTGGAGGAAATCACAACGAAACTAAACAGAAGGAACTGCGCGGGGCTTTGTACATTAGAGCAGGCGCACAGTTCTTTTTCTATCTCTGCGCATTTTCATCTCAATGTCAAATCAATCAGCAGCTATAATGGCAGTTTTGATCTTTTGGTAAAAGATTTACAAAGATGGAAAAAAGAAAAATACCAGGTGATTGTTTTATCAGGCTCCAGAACAAGGGCAAAACGTCTTGCGGAAGATTTCAGGGACAATGGGCTGAACAGTATCTACACAGAGGAAGAAGAAAGAGAGATTCAACCTGGGGAAATTTTAGTAATCTACGGAAAAAGTGCCAGAGGGTATGAATATCCGATGATTCGCTTCGCAATTTTATCAGAGAGTGATATTTTTGGAAAAGAAAAAAAGAAGAAGAAGCGTCAGAAAACGTACGAAGGACGAAAAATACAAAGTTTCTCGGAACTAAACGTTGGAGATTATGTCGTTCATGAAAATCATGGATTGGGAATTTACAGAGGAATTGAAAAAATTGAAGTAGATAAGGTGACAAAAGATTATATGAAGCTGGAATACGGCAACGGGAGCAATCTTTATATTCCGGCTACACAGCTTGATCTGATTCAGAAATATGCAGGAGCAGATGCAAAAGTTCCTAAATTAAATAAACTAGGCACGCAGGAATGGCATAAGACAAAGACAAAAGTCAGAAAAGCTGTCTGTGACATGGCAAAAGATCTCGTGGAGCTGTATGCCAAGAGACAGCAAAAGAAAGGATTTTGTTACGGAAAAGATACGATCTGGCAAAGTGAGTTTGAAGAAATGTTTCCGTATGAGGAGACAGAAGATCAGACAGCGGCGATAGAAGCGACAAAGAAAGATATGGAGAGTCCTAAGATTATGGATCGTCTGATATGCGGTGATGTGGGATACGGAAAGACAGAGATTGCAATCCGTGCGGCATTTAAAGCGGTTCAAGAAAGTAAACAGGTAGTCTATCTGGTGCCGACGACCATTTTGGCACAGCAGCATTATAATACTTTTTCACAGAGAATGAAAGATTTTCCTGTTCGCGTCGATCTTCTGTGCCGTTTTCGGACGCCGGCTGAGCAGAAAAAAACACTGACAGACTTAAAGAAAGGACTCGTAGATATTGTGATAGGAACTCATCGGGTACTCTCAAAAGATGTACAGTATAAAGATCTGGGATTATTGATTATAGACGAGGAACAGAGATTTGGTGTTTCTGATAAGGAAAAAATTAAAAAATTAAAAACAACTGTGGATGTATTAACCTTAACTGCGACTCCGATTCCTAGGACACTTCACATGAGCTTGATTGGAATTCGAGATATGTGTGTGCTGGAAGAACCACCGATTGACAGGATGCCAATTCAGACTTACGTGATGGAGTATAATGAAGAGATGGTAAGAGAGGCAATCAATCGTGAGCTGACAAGGGGAGGGCAGGTATATTATGTCTATAATCGTGTCAATACCATTGTAGAGATGACAAATACAATAGCAAAGCTGGTTCCGGATGCTCAGGTAGCATTTGCGCATGGTCAAATGAAGGAAAGAGAACTTGAGAAAATTATGTATGAATTTATCAATGGAGAGATCGACGTACTTGTCTCAACAACCATCATTGAGACTGGACTTGATATTCCAAATGTCAATACGATGATCATCCACGATGCAGATACATTGGGACTTTCGCAGCTTTACCAGCTTCGGGGACGAGTCGGGCGTTCAAATAGAACAGCCTATGCATTTTTGATGTACAGAAGAAATAAGGTTCTCAAAGAAGTAGCAGAGAAAAGACTGTCTGCGATTCGGGAATTTTCGGAATTAGGTTCAGGATTTAAAATTGCGATGCGGGATCTGGAGATCCGGGGTACCGGAAATTTACTTGGTGTAGAACAGCATGGACATATGGAAGCAGTAGGATATGATCTGTACTGTAAAATGCTCAATGAGGCTGTAAGAGAATATAAAGGAGAGATACAGCCGGGAGAAGCATATGAAACGTCGATTGATATTGATATCGATGCTTATATTCCGGAACGTTATATCCGCAATGAATATCAGAAATTAGATCTTTATAAAAGAATTGCAGCGATTGAATCGGAAGAAGAATACGATGACATGATAGAAGAATTGATCGACCGTTTCGGAGAATTACCCAAATCGGTTCAAAACCTGTTATCAGTAGCACGCTTAAAGACAAAGGCGCACGAGGCATATATTACAGAGATTTCACAAAAAGGAGAGGTAATTCGTCTGACACTGTTTGAACATGCAAAAATTGACGCAAGAAAAATTGATACACTGGTAAAAGAAAGTAAAGGAAGAATGAAATTTGTGATAGAGGCAAACCCGTATTTTTTATATCAGAGACCTGCAAAAAGCGGAAAGGAAAAAGAAGATATTTTGCATCTGACAGAAGAGTTAGTGGAAAAAATAAACGCACTTCAGTAATTGTGTAAATTGTGTGCAAAAGAAAGGAAAAGCTTGCCCGTATCATGAAAAAAGATTATAATAGAAAGAAATGATGAGAAGACCGGTGGAATGATAAAATTCAAAAAATAAAATCCGGTGTGAGGAGGAAAAGATGAAACAATTTACAAAAAAACTTGCAATTGCAGGAGTATGTTTATGTGTGACTGCATCTACTCTGACAGGATGCAGCGGAAAAGTAGAGGCGGATTCTGTAGTAGCTACTGTAGACGGAGATGAGATCCCATACGGTCTTGTCAATTTTATGGTGCGGTATACACAGGCACAGTATGAGCAGTTTTATGCGATGTATGAAGAATATCTTGGGGTAGACAGCAGCACAAGTATCTGGGAACAGAGTTCTGATGGAGTGACAACTCTTGGAGATAATATCAAAGAGAATATTGTGAGTACTTTGGCACAGATGTATTTGCTGGAAGATCATATGGAGGAATATGATGTCGCAATAACAGAAGAAGAAAGAGAAGCAATGGAGACGGCAGCAGATGAGTTCCTTGCGGCGAATACCCAGGAGACACTCGATGAAATGACGGCAGATAAAGATACTGTTGTTCGGATGCTTGAATTAAATACAATTTCTACAAAGATGCAGCAGGCACTTTATGACACAGCCGATACGGAAGTCTCTGATGAAGAAGCAGCCCAGAGAGGAGTTACAACTGCATTTTTCAGTACAGCAACGGATGCAGATGCAACGGCTGCCGACGCAACAGCATCAGAGGCAAGCGATACAGATGCAACAGTATCAGATGCACAGGAAGAAGCAAGAGAAAAGGCACAACAAGTTCTGGATGAAGTAAAAGACGGAAAAGACATAGATGAAGTGCTGGCAGAGATAGACAGCAGTGTGACATCAACTTATACCACATACGGGACAGATGATGAGGAGACTACTTTGGATGCGCAAGTAAAAGAAGCAGCAGATGCTTTGACAGAAGATGGTCAGGTAGCAGAGGAACTGGTAGAGACAGACAGCGGATATTATGTTGTACAGCTGACGACGACACTCGACCGCGATGCCACAGATGTGAGAAAAGAAGAGATCATCTCGGAACGCCAGTCAGAAGCGTACAGCACAGCGCTGGAAGGATGGCAAGAAGAAGCGGAAATCAGTGTGTCAGAGAGAGTTTTGAATAATATTGACTTTAAAGATACCATGACGATTATCTCGACACAGGAAGAAGAGACAACACCAGCAGATGCGACGGCTGGTCAGGCAACGGAAGCAGAGGCATCAGAGGACTCTGCCGTACAAGAGAGTGAAACAGAAGAGACAGAGTAAGAAAACACAAAATTCGGCTGAATCGTATTTGAAAATGTTTCATGAAATGGTTGCATTTGCCGGGTACCCGGTGAAAAAAAGAACTGGCGTGTAAATTTTCCACACGTCAGTTCTTTTTTGAGGCTTATTTGTCAAAATGACCGAGAAAGTGGAAAAAACAGACGAAAAATTTTGCAGAAAAAAAGAAAAATGAGGGATGCAATTTTAAAAAGAATGTGCGATAATGAAAAAGAACGCAAAATATCACCAAAAATTGATGAAAAATGATAATAACTGTCTAAGGGGCTTTAAAATGGAGCAGATAGGACAGTTAAAAAAATATTAAAAGAATAGGCGGGAGTAATAAATGGTTTTTTCAAGTATGATATTTGTCTTTTTCTTTCTGCCAATCAGTCTGATTGTCTATTTTTTTTGCCGGACAACAAAGCAGAAGAATATTTCTTTGCTGGTTTCTTCTCTGATTTTTTACAGCTGGGGCGGACCGAAATTTTTGCTGATTCTGCTTATTATGACAGCTATCTGTTGGGCAGGCGGGCTTTTGATTGATCGAGAAGACGAAGAAAAGGTCAGAAAATTGATTTTAATTGCAACAATTGTTTTAATGCTTGCTATTTTGGGTTATTTTAAATATACAGGCTTTTTCCTCGAAATTTTGCAGGGAATTACAGGATTTCCGGAAGTGATACCGACCATTGTGCTTCCGATCGGAATTTCCTTTTATACATTCCAGCTGTTGTCGTATGTGGTGGATGTGTATAGAGAAGAAGTTCCTGCACAGCCTTATTACTGGAAACTGCTTTTGTATTCCAGCTTATTTCATCAATGTATTGCAGGACCGATTGTGCGGTATCAGCATGTAGCAGAAGAGATTGATCACAGAAGAATTAAAATGACAGAGATGGCAGAAGGAATATCGCGTTTTATGGTAGGACTTGCCAAGAAACTGATTCTAGCCGACGGGATTGGAACTCTTGCTGACAGACTTGCGCCGATGGATCTTGCGACGCTGGAGTCAACACCAGCGCTTGGCGTCTGGATGGGTATCTTATGTTATATGTTTCAGATTTACTTAGATTTTGCGGCATACTCGGATATGGCGATTGGAATGGGAAAAATGGTAGGTTTTCATTACCACGAAAATTTCAATTATCCGTATGTGGCAAATTCTGTAACGGATTTCTGGAGAAGATGGCACATTTCTTTAAGTACGTTTTTCCGTGATTATGTTTATATACCGCTTGGAGGAAACAGAAAAGGAAAAGCAAGACAGTATTTAAATTTGTTTATTGTATGGTTTTTAACCGGAATGTGGCATGGCGCAAGCTGGAACTATATTTTCTGGGGACTGTATTTTTTCTGTTTTCTGGTTTTGGAAAAGGCATTTTTGCTCGATAAATTTAAACACATTCCAAGAGTCATACAGCATATTTATCTGCTGATTGTAGTTTTCTTCGGATGGATTTTATTCCGATTTACGGATTTAAGCGCGGTAGGGACGGCATTTCGAGGATTGTTTGGACTAAATGGAAATGGATTTTCCAGTATGCAGGTTATGATTGTTCTGCGAAGCAATATATTTTTCATTATCGCTGTAATTTTGGGATCAACACCGCTTCCTAAGATGGCAGCAGAAAAATTTGCACTGTTTTGCAGAAGAAGATTTGCGATCCCGCATCTGTTGTATATAGCACAATTAATTTTTCCGATTTTTTTACTGATTTTATCGACAATGGCAATGGCAGGAAGCAGTTATCATCCATTTTTATATTTTCAGTTTTAGAAAGTACTGTAGGATTTGTGTTTCAGATAAGAAAGGGTTGAACAAAAGCTGATGAATAAGAAAGAGTTCTTAAGAAAAAGGAAACAGGTCAAGAAAAAATATACGGCACTTAGAATCTTAGTACCTCTGTGCTGTCTGATATTAATGACAGTGATCGGTTTGATCATACCGATTCGTCCGACTGTTTCATCGGTGGAAAAAAGAAATCTGACCTCTTTTCCTGAATTTTCCGTAGGAGATTTTCTGGACGGAACGTATACTTCTAATATTTCTCTTTGGTTTGCAGACACGTTTCCAATGAGAGATCAATTGATTGCGGGGAATGATATGGTAACTTCTCTGTACGGATTAAATGAACAGCAGATTTATGGAGAGATGAAAAGAGGAGACGATATCCCGGATCTTGACAGCGTGGAAAGCGTAGATACTTCAGGGGTAAACCAAAGCGAAGCATCCCAGGCAGAACCACAGACAGGAAGTGAACCGGAAACTCAGCAAGACAGTCAGACAGAAGTTCAGACAGAAGCGCAGACAGAAGCGCAAACCGAACCGGAAACAGAGCCTCAAGTGGATGGAACCATCCATGATGAAGGAGAAACTTTTGGTACGGTATATGTCGCAGATAACAGAGCGTTCAGCGTCTATTATTTTAATCAGACAGCAGCGGATACATATGCGCAGGCGATCAGTACCTGCTCCGCAATTTTATCGCCAAATGGAATTACGGTCTATGACATTCTTGCTCCGACAAGTATAGGAGTGAATCTGGATGACCAGCTTCAGGAAGAGCTGTATTCCAGCAATCAGGGAGATGCGTTCCAGTATATTGAAAAGAAAATGACAGATGGCGTTCAGGTCGTTAATCCTTATGAGACACTCAGATCACATAACAGTGAGTATTTATATTTCGGTACGGATCATCACTGGACTGCTCTGGGAGCATATTATACGTATACTGAGTTCGCAGCGAAGAAAGGAATTACACCTCATACCTTGGATGAGTTCCAGACAATGGAATTTCCGGGATTTTTGGGAACGTTCTATGCAAGCAGCAATCAGGCGGAGGCATTGAGAAATAATCCGGATACTGTAATCGCGTATGTTCCAAATGGAACGAATGATATGACTTATATCAGCTATGATGGATTGGAATATCAGTGGAATATTATTTCAGATGCAACCGAATACGATGAAAATTCCAAATATATGTGCTTTATCGGAGGAGATCAGCCGTATGAAGAAATTCATAATCCGGAAATTACAGACGGAAGTGCATGTATTGTCGTAAAGGAATCATATGGAAACGCATTTGTACCGTTTTTAGTGGACCACTATCAAGATGTCTATGTAGTAGATTACCGCTATTATGAAGGCAGTTTATCTTATCTGGCACTCAGCAACAATGTTCAGGATATCATCTTCTTAAACAATGCAGAGGCACTGTCTTCTGAAGACACGGTAAATAAGATTTATTCACTGGCTGTCAGCTAAGAGTTTTACAATTTGATGCAACACTGAAAGCATACAAATAAAAGCAGATCGCTTATACTGTATAAAAGCATAAAACGATCTGCTTTTTATTTTGGGCTTTTTATCAGAAAATTTTGTTATTTATGAAAACAATCATAATGACGAATCTATTTGCATACGGATCTGTCATGCTCTGGAAATCAAAAAACGATCCAGACGATAGCTTCCATAATTTCAAAAATCCAGTCGATTACTGATTTTCCGGACGATCCTGAACAAGGCAGAGCATACCGCTTCCTTCTAGAGAAGTCTCATAGTAATCATCTGTGGAGGTAACAGAAAGTTCAGATCTTGACTCATCAAAATCGGCAACATTTCTAAGGACAACGAGGACTTTGCGTTCTGCAAGTTCTGTGCCTGCTTCCTCAGCAGCTTTGTCTTCTTCTGATTTTGGAATTCGTACTTTCAGCCCTGTAATTTGTCCGGTTACATCTGTTTCTGACAAGATTTCCTCTTCTTCATTTGGATCAGTCTGAGAAGCATCAGCAGCAGATGCCGCCTGTGCCTGAGCAAGAGCAATCTCTTCTTCATTTGCAGGTCTTGTGATACGGAAACGATAAGCGCTGGATAATTCTACATATTCATCCAGAATCACATATTCTCTCCAGGTCATATCCTCATAGTTCATCGGAGCAAGACGAACAAGATAACTGTCTTCTGTCAAAGATTCCATAGGAATGATCAAGGACGCTTCTTTTACCTGGAATGCGATCTGTCTAATGCCCTGAGAACTTAAAGTATCAAGAAATTCACGGCTTAATGACAGATTATGCTGGGAGTATACAGGATCTCCGTATTGATCTAAAGCTTCTTCACCTGTTTCAGTACGATTGCTGGATGTCTGAAGACTGAGTGTAACCAGATTGGTTTCTTCATCCAGGATAACGGAAGCATTAAAGGAGCAAAGCTGATTGGAACGATCCAGCATAAAACCAGTGTAATTTTGTTCTCCTGTATAGTTGCCAAGACCAGTTACGATGATAGAGGCAGGCTGATCTTCTGAAGCTTCAGTATAGCTTACCGAATAATCCGTTCCCTCTACCAGAGGGGTGGCACCATCCGTTAAAGCGATCGCAACGGTCTGTTTCTGATTTTCCTGATCATATCCTATTGTGCAGGAAGTTGTCATATTCATAGAAAACAGCGGTTTGGAACTGATGGTAAAGATGCCGTTTACCGTTTTAATATTATAATTTGGATTATCAGCAGCCTCTACGATGATGTCATACGTACCTGCAACTTCTCCCTCTGCTCTGGAAAGAGTATAGGAAATGGAATCACCATCTAAGATTCCTTCTGTCACAGCAGTAAGGTCAGGATCAGAAGCACTAAATATTTTACCGGTATCTTCAGCAGTAATAGTAGCATCTTTTTTAGCAACCTCTACAGAGATTTCAGAACGATATTCTGCTTCAGACCAGTCATAGTTTTCCGTATCAGAAGGAGTAAAGATCACTTCATAAGAAGAAGTTCCGGCTTCTGGGCGTGTGGACGCTTCTGCCCATGCAAAAGTTCCATATTCTGCACTTCCTTCTGTCAGGGTGCTTTCAGAAAGGGACTGTCCATAAGTAATTGAGCTTGCGGTAGGCCAGATAATTTCCGGAGCCTGCGCTTTATTTACCGTGATTTCAACGTCTGCTGATGCGGCGAGATAATTATCTGTCTCCGGAGCGGAAACCGTTACGGTGTAAGTTCCAGGTTCCGTGACACTCTCAAGAGAATAAGACAGTTCTGCCTCTGAATGATTTAAAACAGCGCCGGAGTTTACAGCAAAAGGTTCACCGGAGTAAGTATAGGAAGAGGTCATACCGCTGACATCGATAGAAGCAGCTGCTTTTTGCACGGAAACTGTCACTGTATGCTCAAGAGAGACGTTAGAGTAATCATAATGATCCGTATCATTAGGAGTATAGACGATGACATATTCGGTAGAGTCGCTGTCAGAGACAGACGGAACGATGGAATCATCCTGCCAGGAGAAGGTACCGGCGGTATCTTCAGAAGTCAGAGTACTCTCGGCAAGGGACTGTCCATAAGTGATCGAACTTGCGGTAGGCCAGATAATTTCCGGAGCCTGTGCTTTTGAAATGGTATACGGGATGAAATCAGTAGAAGCTGCCATATACTGTGAAGTCTGAGGAGCAGAAATCATAATATAATAGCTGCCGACCTCTGTAGGAGCTTCTGACAGAGGATTTTGATCCTGATCATACCATGCAACGGAAATTTCGCCATCACCGTTATATGTATAAGAACTACTGTCAATGGAAGCAGCACTTCCATCATACGCCTTTCCTAATTCACCTTCCACGGAAATGGAAGCATCTTGTAAAACATATAAATCAACAGATTCTGTACGGATCTCAGAAGCAAACTGTTCTCCTTCTACAGCCTTTGTACGCAGCTGTACCTGTTCAATATGGCTTGCAGTAGCCAAATTGGAAAATACCCCGCTATCCTGCCATGGTGTTGTCGAGCCATCTGGAAGGACAAGGCGGATTTCAATATCAGATTCGGTCCAGCCTTCGCAAGTCAGACTGTCTACCGTTGCGCTCCAGCTTCCGGCGACTTGTTCCGCAGCCGTCTCTATGCTGTCTGATAATGCAGAACGTGCAGGAATGGAGATCGGTTCGCTGTAAAATGTTTCCTGATCCTGAATGACAAGCATAGCTCTGAGTTGTGCTGCTTCAGAAGAAGGAAGTCCTAAAGAACTTAAATCAAGAACAAGCTGTACGCCATCATTGACGATTTCCTGATCAGCAGTTTCTTGATCGGCAGTTTCCTCATCAGAAGATTCAGCAGCTTCTTGATCAGTAGCTTCTTCAGATGCAATATAAGAAACACCGGTTTGCACGCCAGGAATTTCAGAGTAATTTTCCGGATAGGAAATAGTGACAGTTTCATTTACATAGTCGATTTCTACAGAAGGTTCTGTTGGACTGATACTCCAAGAAGTAGAGACAGAGCCGTCTGAAAGTGTAAAGTTAGAATCTGTGCAGATCAAAGTAGCAGTAGCCGTTTTTTCAGATCCAGGATTGACACAATCTTCAGAGTAAGTATAACCTTCTACGGAGATATTTTCCGGCAGAGATTCCTCTGAGATTTCAGGTTTTTGCTCAGAACCATTATATTCGAATTCAGTCTGCGTCCATTGAATCTGCTCAAGCGCAGAAATATCATAAGATGCAGGAGTGATAGTTACGGTTACATCTTCAGGCTGAGAGAGAGAATAGTTCTTAGCATCCTCACCTGTCAGAGTATATCCTGTAACAGTGACAGGTTTGTTTTCGCCCGCATTGGCATCTTCTAATGTCATTGTAACATTAGAGGTATCAAGTGATACGTCATCATCTTCTTCGATATCAGATGCGTTTAAAGTTCCGAGAGAAGAGCTGTCCGGCTGCACGGAAAGCGTCTCATCGTAAGCACGGCTGGTGGCCTTTGCACCAGTTACGGTCAGAGGTTTGCGCGTAATTGAGCAACCCACAAGAGAAATACTCTGAGGAGCGATATATTTATCAGCATCATCTCCGGTTAAAGTATAAGTGACAACGATTGTTTTTCCAGAACCTGCATTTGCGTCTTGATATTGTGCACTTACTTCAATAGATACATCATCTCCGGGTGTAAAACCGTGTATATCACCCATCTCCAGAATTTTTGCATCTGTTGTACCGTCATATACTTTTGTTCTTTCAATTGTTGGTGTTTCGGCAGTCAATTGACGGGCATCTTCAGAGTGATCAGTTCTAATCTGCACAGAATCTGAAGAGGCATGTGCGGGCACAGATGCAGCTCCTGCCGCTCCTGTGATGACAGCGACCGACAGACAAATGCCCATGGTTCTTACTTTTTTGTTTTTCATGAAAATAGGATCCCCCTTTTCTCAAAATTATGATGTTTTTAGTGCCTTCTCCGGCAAGTCAGATAGTCTTTATTTGTGAAAGCAATGAAGCAGCAAATTTGAAATCGGTCTGAAACCTCTATCTGTCATATGCGGGCGGAACAGATAGAATTTCAAATATATTTTGCTATACTTTGTTATCCCTTGAATCAATGAAAAAATTAACAGGAATACACGTATCAAAAATAAAAACGGTCTGATATACCTTTGTCCCAGTATGTTTTGATTAAACATATCGGGGAAAGAAGGATATTTTCTTTCTCTTTACTTTGTAATCCCCCAAAATTAAGAAAAAAAGAAAAACAATCCTTATAGCTCATTTTACTACAGATATCAAGGAAAAGAAATGGTTTATTTTTAACTTTACTTCTTAAAAATTTATGAAAAAGGGACTTACTGATGAAATTAGAAAATAAATTGTGAAAATTTTTGAAAATAAGCAGGAAAAATAGGACGGATCTTCTCAAAACTGACAGAAACACCCGGACAGAATAGAGTTTTTATCTGCCCGAGTGTTTTTTGCAGCATTTTCATTTAGTGATTCTTTTTATACAAAATTCGGATAGAATTCAGAACGCAAAGCATTGCCACTCCGGTATCGGCAAATACCGCAAGCCACATAGAAGCAATACCGGCAAGACCAAGGATCATAACAAGAGCTTTGATAATTAACGCAAAAATTACGTTTTGCCATGAGATAACGTTAGTGGCACGGGCGATTGCCAGAGAAGAAGGAATTGCTTCCATACTCGATGTCATAAATACAACATCAGCCGCTTCAATCGCAGCATCAGCACCGCTGCCCATAGCAGCTCCGACATCAGCGCCGGCAAGAACAGGAGCATCATTGATTCCGTCTCCAACAAACATAACTGCTCCATGAGCAGCACGGATCTGTTGCAATTCATTTAATTTATCCTGTGGAAGAAGCTTTGCGTGAACTTCGTCAATACCCGTTTCTTTTGCAACTGCTTCTGCACTTTCTATGGAATCTCCAGTCAGCATGACAGTAGTGATACCAAGATTTTTCAACTTTGAAATTGCAGACTTGGCATCGTGTTTAATGGTATCGGAAATTATGAGAGATCCGATCAATATGCCATCCTTAGCCACAAGAACTTCTGTTCCAAAAGAATCAGAACGATAAGAGGAAAGCGATACGTGGTATTTTTCCATCAGTTTTTTATTTCCGCACAGAATAGTTCCTTCCCTCAAAACAGCACGAATTCCATGACCGGCAATCTCTTCTACTGATTCAGGATGGACAAGTTCGATTCCTTCGTCTTTGGCTGCCGACACGATACTGTTTGCAATTGGATGAGTGGAAGTCAGTTCACAGCTGGCACACAGACGCAGAAGATCATCTTTGCCGGTGCCATGAAGAGGAATGACCTTTTGAAGTACAAAGTTTCCTTCAGTAATAGTTCCCGTTTTATCCATAATAACCGTAGTAATATTTTTCATTGCCTCTAAGGAGACCCCGCCTTTAAATAAAATTCCACGTTTGGAACCGGCTCCGATTCCGGAAAAAAATGCAAGCGGTACACTTAACACAAGAGCGCAAGGACAACTGATAACTAAAAAGGTTAAGGCCGTGTAGATCCATTGATGCCATTCTCCAGTGATGAGAGAGGGAATAATGGCAGTGGCAAGTGCGAGAAAAACAACGAAAGGCGTGTAGATTCTTGCAAATCGTGTAATAAAGCGGTCAATTTTAGGTTTGCTGGCAGCCGCATTTTCAACAGAATCTAAAATACGAGTCACCATGGATTCTTCTAATACTTTTTCAACGCGTATTTTTAAAAGTCCTGATGTATTGACACATCCGGAAATAACTTCGTCTCCATAACCGGCTTTGACAGGTATCGGTTCGCCAGTGACTGGCGAGGTATCAATTCGGCTTTCACCATCGATAATAATACCGTCAAGAGGAATACGATCGCCAGGTTTAATGATTAAAATATCTCCGACATTTGCATCTTCGGCAGGAATTACGCGGACATCGTCTCCGATAGCAAGCGTTACAGTTTCAGGACGCATATCTACGGCATCCATAATCTGACTGCGGCTTCTTTCTACCGCTTTATGTTCAAAAAATTCACCGATTCGATAAAAGAGCATAACACCTACGGCTTCTGGATACTCACGAATGACAATAGCACCCAAAGTTGCAATAGACATTAGAAAATTTTCATCAAAAATCTGTCCTCTTATCAGATTCTTTCCGGCTGTAATCAAAATATGACTGCCCAGAATGAAATAGGCGACAAGAAAAACAATGGCAGCGGGAATCGAAATTCCCATATGTTCCATAATTTCACCTGCAATAAAAAGGACTGCTCCGGATACGAGTGTTAAAATCGTTTTTGTATTATCAGAAATTCTCCGTGCAGCAGGCAGTGTTTTTTTGACAGGCAAAACATCAGCACTTTTAGGTCTGGTATCCTTTGGGATAATTTTGGCGTCGGGTTCGATAGAAGTACAAACTGTCTGTAATTTCTGGAGTAAAGCGTCCGGATTCTTTGCAGTGACACGGAGCTGTTTAGTAGCAAAAGTAAGCACTGCGCTTGTAATTTCAGGAAGGGCGTTAATCTGACGTTCAATTTTAGCCGCACAGTTCGCACAGTCAAGATTTTCCACTGTATAAGTACGAGTAATCAGTGTTCCAGGAGATTTTTCACGTGGAATAATCTTAATGTCTGGCTCAATAGAAGCACAAATCTGCTGAATTCTGGGAATTAGAGTCTCCAGATTTTGTGCTGAGAGCCTTAGCTGTTTGGTAGCAAAAGTGATAGAGGCATAAGCAACACCTGGAAGTTCTTTAATTTTTTTCTCCATTTTAGCTGCACAATTTGCACAATCTAAATTTTCAAGAAGATACACTTTCTTGACACAGTCAGCATCTGGCATATGACACGTGCAATTTGCAAGACTTTCTCCGCAGACATCACAATATTCTTCGTGAGGATGACATAATTCACACTGGCAGTCCTCGGGATGACCTGAAACATGATGGGAATGTTCATGGTTACAGTCACAGTGATCGTGGTGCTTTTCGTGGGAATGTTCATGGTTACAGTCACAGTGATCGTGATGGTGCTCTTCGTGGGAATGTTCATGGTTACAGTCACAGTGATCATGGTGGTGTTCTCTGTGCGAATCCTCTTTTTTTACAGAAGAGAGAAAAGGAGTGACCGTAGCGTGGCGACCGCGTTTGGCATCCGTAATTTCAATATCTGGTTCCAGTGAATTGGCAATTTTTTGAATTTGCGGAATCAATTCATCTGGATTTTCAGCTGTAATACGAAGTTGTCTGGTGGCAAAAGTGATAGTCGCTTCTTCAATTCCGGGAAGAGCAGCTACCTTTCTCTCAATTTTAGCTGCACAGTTTGCACAGCCAAGATGTTCTAAAATATATGTTTTCTTCATAATAAGGAAATTCTCCTTTCCTGAAAAAATTTCTGCCTGTGAAACGGAGTTCACAGAATCAATCTTAATTTATGAACATATGAATAATAATTCATATGTCGATACTATAATCCCACAATTTTCTTCTCTTGTCAAGCAGAAGTATAGAGAAAATAAAAAAACTTTTTCACTCAGGAAAAAGAGGTATTTTTTATTGACAAACGAAATATAATATAGTATATTATCGATATAGTTAGTCTTAACTAATTTGTTTTTACCGCGCAAAAGCGCATTTTTTAGAAATAAAAGTTAGATTAAACTAACCAAGAAGGTGGTGCTGAAAAATGCTGGAACGTCAACTGATTGAACATTGTTCGCCAACTCTTGCCTCGATCAAAACAGCAAATTTGTTTCGGTATGTTTATTCATCCAGAGAAGAATTAAAAAATTGCATTTATGTATGGAATGAGATGCTCTCCATAAAAGGAGTATTTCTTGAAGTTCTCAAAAGAGGCAGACAGGATGCTCTCATTTATGTTTACAGAAAAGAAAAATTGAAAGAAGATTTGAAAAAACAAGGAGTTTGCGACTTTTTGAAAAAATGTGGATACAGTAACGGAACAGAACAGGAAATTCTTGATTTTTTAAAGCAAAGACTGCAAGAAAATGAAGGCTTTCCGCATGAAATAGGGTTATTTCTGGGATATCCTCTGGAGGATGTTATAGGATTTGTGGAAAATGGGGGGAAAAACAGCAAATGCAGCGGATGCTGGAAAGTATATGGAGATCAGGATCAGGCAATGCGTTTGTTTGAACAGTTCAAAAAATGTAAAAATGTTTATAAATGTTTGTTTGCAGAAGGAAGAACCATTTCACAGCTGACAGTGGCTGCATAGAAAATGTAGAAAGTTTTTCACGCATTTAAGGAATCAGAAAAGAAATTTGGATCAAATACAAGACAAAATGAAATGCATGATGCAAATTTTATCAATTTGCGCTTCCAAATAAATACAAAAACAGACAGATTACAAGGTGTCTTAGAGAGAAGACGGCAAAGAAAAGTGTATTTGGCATATAGACAAGAAACAGAAAAGGAGATAAGATTAATGAAAAAGATTGCAGTAGTATATTGGAGTGGAACCGGAAATACAGAAATGATGGCAAACAGCGTTGCAGAGGGAATCAAAGAAGCAGGGGCAGAGGCAAGCGTTATGGAACCGGAAAGTTTTTCTGCCGATCAAATAGATCAGTTTGATGCGATCGCTTTTGGATGCCCGGCAATGGGAGCGGAAGAATTAGAAGAAACAGAGTTTGCACCTATGTTTGAAAATTGTAAAGAAAAGCTGCAGGGAAAGAAAATCGCACTGTTTGGCTCCTATGGATGGGGGGACGGTGAATGGATGAGAACATGGGAAGAAGATTGTAAAGAAAAGGGAGCAGAGCTGGTATGTGACAGTGTAATCTGCACGGAAGAACCGGATGACGAAGCAAAAGAAGCATGCAAAAGTCTTGGAAAATCTTTAGTATCCTGATTAAAAAAGTAAATCGTTTTTGGCAGAAACCGGCATGAAGCAAACATGCCGGTTTAATTTTTTAGAATGCATGTCATTTTTTTCCCTCTTCTAAAAATTTAATAATTTTTGCAGGAACACCGCCAACAACTGTATTAGCAGGTACATTTTTAGTGACAACTGCTCCAGCAGCAATGATGGCATGATTGCCAATAGTTACTCCAGGCAAAAGAGTAGCATGTGATCCAATCCATACTTTTTTTCCGATATGAATGGGAGCAGGAAGATTATTGCCGCGATTTAACGGAGACAAATCATGATTAATGGTCGCCAGCACAACATGGGAACCAATCAGAACATCGTCGCTGATATAAATTCCTCCCTGATCCTGAAAATGACAGCAGCAATTGATAAAAACATTTTTTCCAACGTAAATATTTTTGCCGCAGTCTGTATAAAACGGAGGAAACATAGAAAAAGAGTCATCAACAGGCTTTCCGATGATTTGTGAAAATAAATTGCGTATTTCCTGGGGATCATGATAGGAATTATTTAGTTCGGCGGTTTTGCGCATAGCATCGTTTGCAAGGATGTGCATCCATTTATGAAGATCTGAATTGGCTTTCACTGCTTTTCCTTGTCTTAAATCTTTTAAAAAATGTTCAAGATCCATATCTCATTTCTCCTTATCAAAAAAATTTAAAAATCTCGCATTTTTGAAAACATATTTGACTGTTTTTTCACTCTTTGCGTTTTTCATTATAAAGTTTCTATTTATTAATATCAAATACATATAAAAACTATTTTAATATATTAAAAAAGTATGATAAGATAATCTACAATAAATGACGGAAAAATTTTCAGAGGGGGAAACGGATTTGGATATTCGCGTATTAGAATATTTTCTTGCCGTAGCGAGAGAAGGAAACATTACAAAAGCGGCAGAAACACTTCACATGACACAGCCGCCGCTATCAAGACAACTTAAAGATTTAGAAACAGAACTGGGAAAACAACTGATCATTCGCGGCAATAAAAAAATCACTCTGACAGAAGATGGTATGCTTTTGCGTAAACGTGCAGAGGAATTAGTGGAATTAATGAAAAAAACAAAAGCAGAGCTTACCTCTTCTGACCAAAATATAAATGGAGAGATCCATATCGGAAGCGGAGAGACGGATGCGATTTCTTTTATGGCACAGACAGCAAGAGATTTGCAGCAGATGTATCCCGATATTTCCTATCATATTTACAGTGGAGATGCCAGTCGGGTGACAGAAAAATTAGATAAGGGATTGATCGACTTTGGACTGTTAGTGGAACCTGTAGATATCTCAAAGTATCATTATATGAGATTGGCTATAAAAGATACATGGGGAGTCTTAATGCGCAAAGACAGTCCTCTGTCTAAAAAGGAACATATTCTAGCCGAAGATTTGCGGGACAAACCATTGATTATGTCGCGTCAGGTATCTAAAAGCAGTGAAATGTCAGTTTGGTTTCAAAAAGAAATGTCCAAATTGAAGATAGTGGCAACGTATGACCTGATTTATAATGCGTCTCATTTTGTAAAAAAGGGCGTGGGTTATGCTATTGCATTAGATAAATTAGTAAATACAGCTGGTGAAAGCGATCTTTGTTTCAGACCCCTGTATCCTGCTATGGAAGCAGGGTTATGTATTGTATGGAAAAAGTATCAAATCTTTTCCAGAGCCTCTGAATTGTTTCTTGAACAATTGAAGAAAGAATTGGAAATCTAATTTTTTATTATTTACTGAAAAAATGAGGGCTTTTTAGGAATTGAGTGAAAAGAATTGAACCTAAGTGAGGCGTGTGATATAATAAAACAATAAAAAATGATGGAAAGCGACAGGGTAGAAGAATGATATATAAAAGAGAGAAGCTTGGACAGTTAACAGATTATTTTCTCAATCTTTCCAAACGACCAGGAAAGGGAGTTTATTTTTATCGAATTTTTTGCTGGAATGCAGAAATTTCAGAATTCGTAGAACAATATCTGGATACGGCAAGACGCTATGGAGTCGTAATTCAGGGAAAAATTCCAAATCCTGATGAAAAGCAGCTTTCCTATTATACTGAGATGATGGGACAGGCATTTTCGCAGGATGTATCATTTCTTATGAAAGCAATCGAAAAATGGCTTCCAAGATTAAATGGGAAACAAAGAGAAAGTGTAGTGTCTTCTATGATAAACACACTGGATGAGATGAAAAAAGAAGGAAAAAGCCAGGATATGATTCGGAATGCTTATATTAAGTTTATGTGTTGGCTTTATTATAAGTTTGAAAGGATTCTCCATCTCTTGGGACAAGATGCTGTTCCTAAAATTTTGTATGAGGGAAGACTTAGCAGGTATGAGTTAGACTTACTGTGTATTTTGGCAGATGCAGGATGCGATATTATATGTCTGGAATATGAAGGAGATACTTCATATCAGAAACTGGATCCGGAAAATAAAAGAACAAATCCGTATCTGCCAAAAGAACAGCTTACGTTTCCGGAAGGATTTTGCATAGAATACTTAATCAGGAAAAGACAAAGAAATGAAAGAATCAGTATGGTTTATGACAGACAGAAAGTTTTGCAGCCATGTACAAATGTTTGGATGCCTGAAAACTGGGAGCTTTTTACCGAGTCTCTCAAAGAGCCAAGGGAAAGAGGAGAAGACAAAGAGATTTTTTATAATCTTTTTGTGAGAATCAGGGGAGTCTGGGATAAAGTTTCCTATGTTCAGGATTTATTTCATTGGAAAACTCAACTGGAGACAAAAAAAAGAAATTTTTTTGTAATTGAAGATTTATTTGCTCCTCAAAATGAGGAAATTCGTATGGTAAGTGCGAAGAACTATACGGATATGGAACAGATGATTTTAGATTTGACTCCGCGTTTGAAAACGACAGGTCAGGAAAGCTTGGACCATCAGGTGAGGATGGCTTTTGCCAAACAGATGATGGCAGAAGATCCAGAATGGGAAGGAAGCATTCACAAAAAGAGAAATGCGGCAGTTTATTTGATTTGCTGGTTTAACCGTTATTTTAATCAAATATTTACAGGATACCAAAAAGGAAAGATAGGAATTGTTGTATATTTCGGAGCTTGCAAAAATCAGTATGAGGCATGTTTTTTTCGAATGCTTGCATGGATGCCGCTGGATGTGGTCATTCTATCACCAGATGCAAATGTGCAGTGTTGCCTGACAGATAAGAGACTGTTGGAGAAAAGTTATACAGATACTTTAAGAATCGATCATTTTCCGGAAACAGCGGGAGCATGTAAAGCAAGAACGGTTGCTTATCATGCAGAGCAGGAATTAAATGAAATGCTTTATCAGGATACCGGAATGTATCGGGATCGCCAGTATCAAAAGGCAGATGCAGTATTGTTAAAGACAATGTATGAAGAAGTAGGGCAGCTTTGGGATCAGGAGCTGAAATACCGACCGGGATTTGAAATTATTCAGGATAAGGTGATGATGCCTGTTTTGGCGGCTAAAATCTGCGGCGTAAAAGAAAAAGAGGTTGATGTGTACTGGAAGCAGATTCGAAAACTTTGTACCGCTGAAACATTGGTCGTCACACAGCCTGGCTGGTTCCAAAAAGGAGATTCCTTTATGGGGGAAACCCCTAAAATGATTGTAAACGGAAAAGTAGATAAGAAAAAGGCAAAAGAAAGCAGATCTTATGCGTATGCGATTTTGCGGGAAGAAGTTCAGGATTATATTTTGGATAAAACGGAACAAGTCATCAAACAAAAGCTGATCTGCGGTACATTCGAAAGAGGAATGGAATATCGGATTTTAGCAGTAGCGCTTGATTTAAAAAAAGAAGTTGTCCGATTGATTCAGCAATTTGACTTTACGAAAAAAAATCCAAAACTTCTTGTGATTTCTGTCAATGAAAAGACGTTTCCGGTGGAAGATTGTATCGGATTTGCATTACTTTCCGTTATGGGATTTGATGTGGGATTGTTCGTTCCAACGGGGTATCAGGTGTTTGAACAAAACTTTAATAAAGTTTTTTGGGAAGAGCATCAGGCAGGAGATTATCTGTATGATCTGCACATTCCGGCATTAAAGCAGGAAGAAGGCGGGCTTTCTCAGATCGGGGGCTTCTTTAATCGAATATTTAAGAGAGGATGAAAAGGTTATGGGACTTAATTTTAAAAATCCGCCTGCTCCTACAGCTCCTGTGACACAGGGACAGACAGAGCAGGAGATGGAAATTGTACCGTTTAATATTCAGGCAGATAAACAGCAGCTGACAGAAAAAATGGTAAATTCAAAAGAAGTTGACCAGATTGTCAGTACAATTTCAGTTTATGAGCTGGATACTATTGTCAGCTTTGGAAGCGAAGTGGCAGAAAATATTTCTAAATGTTCTGACAGTGTTTTGAACAGTATCAATATGAGCCAATTAGATGATTCAAGTGAAATGCTTAATACGTTGGCAAAAATTATGGAAAAATTTGATATTGATGAAATTCAGGAAAAACCGGGACTGTTTGGCAAGATGTTTGGAAACGTAAGAAAACAGGTGGATAAAATTCTGGATAAATATCATACGATGGGACAGGAAGTGGATAAGATCTATGTTCAGCTTAAACAGTATGAAAATGAGATTAAACAGTCGAATCAAAAATTAGAGACCATGTTTGAGACAAACGTAGAATATTTTCATGAACTGGAAAAATATATTCTCGCCGGAGAACAGGGAATTCAGGAAATTACTGCGTATTATGACCAAAGACGGCAGGAATACGAAGATACCGGGGAAGCGTCCATACAGTTTGATCTGACTTCTCTGGAACAGGCAAAAATGATGCTGGAACAAAGAGTTCAGGATCTGAGAATTGCAGAGAATGTGGCAATGCAGTCGATTCCAATGATTAAAACAATGGAATTTAGCAATATGAATCTGGTCAGAAAGATTAATTCCGCATTTATTATTACGCTTCCTGTGTTTAAACAGGCACTGACACAGGCAATTTTGCTGAAACGGCAGAAGATTCAGGCAGATGCGATGGCAGCGCTCGATGCCAAGACAAATGAGATGCTTTTGAAGAATGCTCAAAATACGGTCAATCAGTCTAAAATGACAGCACAGCTTGCATCGGGAAGTTCGATCAAAATGGAAACTCTGGAATCTACCTGGCATACGATTGTCAATGGAATTGAGGAGACAAAAACGATTCAGGAAAATGCTAAGAAAAAGAGAGAAGAAGACAAAGTACGCCTGAACGCAATGAAGGAAGAATATAAGACAATGATGCTGAAATCTTCCAATAACAGGAAATAAAAACTTTAACAAAATGAGGAAAAAAATAAAAAAGGAGGAAAACGATATGCCGATTAATCTTCAAAAAGGACAGAAAGTAAGTTTATCAAAGGGAAATCCGGGATTAAAAAAATTAATGGTAGGACTTGGATGGGATGTCAATCAGTATGATGGCGGATATGATTTTGATTTGGATGCAGCAGCATTTTTGCTGGGAGATGACGGCAAGTGTCCTACAACCGATGAGTTTGTCTTCTATGGAAACTTGAAACATCCAAGCGGAGCAGTGGAACATATGGGAGATAATCTGACCGGTGAAGGAGAAGGCGACGATGAGGTTATTATGCTGGATCTGTCGAAAATTCCGGAAAATATCAAAAGAATTGCTTTTACCGTTACGATTTACGAGGCAGATATGCGCCGACAGAATTTTGGTCAGGTCAGCAATTCTTACATCCGCGTGGTGGATGATGTAACAGGAAAAGAGATCATCCATTACGATTTAGGGGAAGATTTCTCTATCGAGACAGCAGTTGTTGTCGGAGAAATTTATAAACATAATGGGGAATGGAAATTTAATGCCATTGGAAGCGGATACCAAGGCGGTCTTGCCGCACTTTGCGCAAGCTATGGAATCGATGCAGAATAAGGAGGAATGAAAGATGCCAGTTTGTTTATCAAAAGGACAGAAAGTAAGTCTTACAAAGGATAACCCCGGGTTACAGAAAGTAATCGTAGGGCTTGGATGGGATGTAAACCGCTATGATACAGGCGGAGATTTTGATTTGGATGCATCCGTATTTATGCTGACAGACAGCGGTAAAGTATCAAAACAGGAAGAGTTTGTATTTTATGGAAATCCAAAAGACCCAAGCGGTGCAGTACAGCATATGGGAGATAACCGTACAGGAGTAGGAGAAGGAGACGATGAGCAGATTACGATTGATTTGACCAAGGTTCCGGAACATATCACAAAAATTGCGATCACCGTTACTATCTATGATGCTGAAAGCCGTCGACAGAATTTTGGTCAGGTAAACAATTCCTTTATTCGTATCTACAACGAACAAAGCGGACAGGAGATTCTACGCTACGATCTCGAGGAAGATTTTTCTATTGAGACAGCCGTTGTATTTGGAGAACTGTACAAACATGGCGGAGAATGGAAATTCAATGCACTTGGAAGTGGATATCAAGGTGGTCTTGCCGCGCTTTGTGCAAGCTATGGAATCCAGACAGAATAGGAGGATTTTATGACAATCAGTTTAAAGAAAGGGCAAAAGGTCAGCCTGACAAAAGAAAATGCAGGTCTTGACCGCGTAATTGTAGGACTTGGATGGGATGCTGCAGAAAAAGAAGGAAAAGGCGGTTTCTTATCGATGTTTAAAGCAAAGCCGGCTGATTTTGACTGCGATGCTTCTGCAATTCTTCTGCAAAATGGCAGATTAGTAAGAAACGAAGACATTGTCTATTTTGGACGTTTAAAACATGATTCCGGCTCTGTGATCCATATGGGAGATAATCTGACAGGAAACGGGGCAGGCGACGATGAACAGATTGTCGTGGAGCTTTCGCGTGTTCCTGCTTCCTATGACAGAATTGTGATCGTTGTCAATATCTATCAGGCACAGCAGCGCCGCCAGGACTTTGGAATCATCAAAAATGCGTTTATCCGGATTGTAGATGCAAAGACAGACAGAGAGCTGTGTAAATATAATCTGTCAGAAAATTATGATGGGATGACGGCAATGATTTTTGGAGAAATTTACCGTCGTGAGAAAGAGTGGAAATTTAATGCGATCGGACAGGGAACTCAGGATCCAAGCTTAAGTGAGCTTGCCAAGAGATATCTGTAAAAATTCAAAATGTCCTGCGGCTTTTAGGCAGTGTATCGGTATCAATACCATCTGCCGATTTTTTGCTGCAGGACAAAAATTGACTTTAAAAAATGAATATGGAGAAAAGAAAAATGAGCAAGAAATATCAAGGTCTGACAGACCAGCAAGTGGAAGAGAGCAGAAAAAAATATGGATCGAACCAGATCAAAGAAGCAGAACCGGAAACTTTCTGGCAGCAGTTTATGGATGGTTTTAACGATCCGATGATTCGTATTCTCTGTGTGATTGCCGTGATTATGTTTATTATGTTCCTTGCCGGTCAGGGTGAATGGTATGAACCGGTCGGAACAATCATTGCTGTTTTGCTGGTAAACTTTGTTTCTGCAAAGACAGGAGTTTCAAATGACAATGCATACAGAAAGCTAAAAGAGTCACAAAAAAAGGATACGGCAAAAGTAATTCGCGGCGGCGTTCTGACTGTCGTAGAAGTAGATGATGTCGTAGTTGGCGATATTGTGGTACTTCAGTCGGGAGATAAGATTCTTGCCGACGGAATTTTGATTGACGGCGATCTCTTCGTAGATAACAGTGCTCTCAACGGAGAGGCAGAGGAATGTAAAAAAACACCTGCTCCGGAAGGATTTAAAATTCCGGAAAATATTACAGGAGATACGTTCGTAGACGCACACAGCTTATTCCGCGGGGCAACGGTGCTTGACGGAAAAGGATATATGGTTGTCCAGAAAGTCGGAGAGGCAACGATGATGGGAAAAATGGCAAAAGATATGGAAAATAAAGAGCCGGATTCCCCTCTGAAAGTAAAGCTGAATAAACTGGCCAGTCAGATTTCAGTCTTTGGATATGTCGGAGCGATTGTAATCGCAATTGCATATTTTGTACACTATATCATTTTAGCAGGAAGTATCAGCGCTTATTTTTCAATGGGCTGGATTGAAGTCTTAAAAGGCGTTATGAATGCAGTGACAGTGGCGATTACGATCATTGTCTGTGCAGTGCCTGAGGGACTGCCTCTTGTAATTGCTCTGGTATTGATGCAGAATACAGGAAAACTGTATAAAGTCAACGTTTTGGTTCGAAAATCAATCGGTATAGAGACGGCTGGATCTTTAAATATTTTATTCAGCGATAAGACAGGAACTATCACAAAAGGACAGCTGGAAGTTGTAGAGTTTCTGGATGGAAACGCAGAAATTCTGGATGTGAGAAATACAAAGACAGCAACTGAAATCAAAGGCAATCTGGAGCTGTCGATTGGAAAAAATACGGGAGCCATGTTTGACAACCGCCATCAAGTAGTGGGCGGAAATATGACAGATCAGGCCTTGCTGAAATTCCTCGGTGAGGAGACGTATAAAATGCTTGCAGAACAGGATGAATATACGGTTACGGAACAGCAGGAATTTAACAGCGCCAATAAATTCAGCCAGGCATATATTGAGACGCTTGGAAAAACATTCTATAAAGGTGCACCTGAGCGAATTCTGGCAAAGGCAGCGTACTATCTGAATCAGGAAGGAAAAGAAGTTCCGCTTGATTTAGAAAAGATTAACAAGAAGATTGATGATCTTGCCAACCGTGCAATGCGTGTCCTTGCGTTTGGATACAGCAAAAAACGGATGGAGGAAAATGTAATCCATGATGATGTTGTCCTGATCGGACTGGTAGGAATCCGTGACGACGTCCGTCCGGAAGCCAAAGAAGCGATTGAAGAAGTTCAGGCAGCAGGAATTCAGGTAGTCATGATTACAGGTGACAGAAAAGAGACAGCTGTAGCGATTGCAAAAGAGGCAGGATTGTTTAAAGGCGGAAGCGATATGGCTTTGACATCCGCAGAATTAAATGCCATGAGTGATGAAGAGATCAAGGCAATTATTAAAGATATCCGTGTCATCTCGCGAGCATTACCGACAGATAAGAGCCGTATGGTCAGAATTTGCCAGGAATTAAATCTCGTAGTCGGAATGACAGGAGACGGTGTCAACGACAGTCCGGCTCTGAAACAGGCAGATGTCGGATTTGCAATGGGCAGCGGAACCGATGTTGCAAAAGAAGCGGGAAAACTTGTTATTCTGGATGACAACTTTAATTCCATAAAGAATGCAATCTGGTATGGACGTACTTTATATATCAATATTTTGAAATTCTGTAAAATGCAGCTTGTGATCAACGTTGCTGCGGTCTTAGTCTCAGCAATCTGTCCGTTTATCGGAATCGAGGCACCGCTGAAAGTAACGCATCTGCTCTGGATTAATCTTTGTATGGACAGTCTTGCATCGATTATGTTTGCCGGTGAACCTGCACTTAAGAAATATATGCGTGATAAGCCGAGAAGAAGAGATGAATCGATTATCAGTAAAGCAATGGCAAATCAGATTTTAGTCATGGGCGGATGGCTTACGATTATGAGTATTCTCTGGTTTAAAATACCGGTATTCAGAACGTTTTTTGCAAATGAAGGACAGTTTTATACAGGATATTTCTGTATGTTCGTTTTCAGTTTCATGGTAAATGCATTTAACGTAAGAACCGATGGACTGAACGTTTTTTCACATTTAAAAGAAAATCCGATGTTTGTCAAGATTTGGTTCGCCATCATTGCGGTACAGGTTGTTTTAGTTTCGATCGGGGGAGTAGTTGGAGAAATTTTCAGCTGCGAACGATTTGGATTAAAAGGATGGGCTATTGTAATATTGATGTCATTGACAATGTATCCGATTGATGTAGTCAGAAAATTAATTTTTAAAACTCATAAAAAACAGACCATGTAAAGTTTCGCTTTAAACACAGATTTGCGGATTCATAAACGACTGCTTTGTCAGATTCGTCTAAAAGAAGACGAATAAACAAAGCAGTCGTAATGATTAGAGGAATGAAAATCTTCGGAACGTCTGCGATTGAAAAGCGAAACTTTTTAAAATTCGGTACCGGACAAAGAATCCGGAATAGGGCAAGGGTATTGATTGTCAAAACATGCCTTGCACAGGGGAAGATTTCCGACCATTTTTTGCAGATCTTCCAATTTCAGATAACCTAAAGAGTCGGCACCGATCATATGGCAGATTTCTTCTTGGGTATGGAGATGAGCAATCAGCTGACGGTTTGAAGGAACATCGGTACCAAAATAGCAAGGATATAAAAAAGGCGGAGAACTGATTCGGACATGAACTGACAAAGCTCCTGCCTTTTTCAGCATTTGAATTAATCCTGCAATCGTAGTGCCGCGGACAATGGAGTCGTCAATCAGTACAATCCGTTTTCCCTTTACAACAGAGTCAAGGACATTCAGTTTTAAATGAACAGCAGATTCCCGCTCTTTTTGAGTCGGCTTAATGAAAGTCCTTCCGACATAGCTGTTTTTATAAAAAGCAGGGATAAATGGAATACCGGAAGCCTGGGCATAACCGATTGCCGATGGGATACCGGAGTCTGGCACTCCTGTGACAATATCAGCATCGACAGGATAAGAAGCAGCCAAGGCGGCACCGGCGCGTATCCTGGCATCGTAGATACGGATACCGTCTACGATACTGTCAAGACGCGAAAAGTAAATATATTCAAAAATACAATGCGCATGTTTTTCCTGAGAACAAGAGCAGTCAGAAAAAATTCCGTCCTGTGTGATCGTTACGATTTCACCGGGATGGATATCACGGACAAATTCAGCGTCAAGGGCAGAAAAAGCGCAGCTTTCTGAGGCAAGCATCCACGTATCGCCGCGTTTTCCAAGACAGAGCGGTTTTAATCCAAAGGGATCACGCACACCGATCAGCTTTCTGGGACTGCTGATGACAAGAGCATAGGCTCCCTGAATTTTAGAAATAGTTCTTTTTACGGCTTCTTCTACACAGGTTGTATTGGGACGTTCCCGTGCAATATAGTGAGCAATAATTTCCGAATCAGTGGTAGTGTGAAAAAGAGCGCCTTGTCTTTCAAGCTCTTCCCTAAGAGAGGCGGTGTTTGTCAAGTTTCCATTGTGTGCAAGCGCCAAAGTACCTTTTAGATATTTTAAGACGAGAGGCTGCGCATTTTCAGCAGTACTCGCTCCGGTAGTAGAATACCTGACATGACCGATTCCGATATTTCCATGGAGTTGTCTTAACGTATCTTCGCGGAACACTTCACTGACAAGACCTAAATCTTTATGAAAAGAAATATTTCCAAGAGGTCCGGAAGTGTCAGAAACTGCAATGCCGCATGCTTCCTGACCGCGGTGCTGCAAAGCAGACAGACCATAGTAGATAGAAGGCGCTGCCTCCTCTCCGGGAGGAGAGAAAATTCCAAAAACACCGCATGCTTCTTTAATTTTTGAATCTATCAGATCGTTTGAATCGAAACAGGAAAAAGATGAATAATTCTGATACATGATCATACCTCACTATTTATTTGAAATAAAAAAAGACACTTCGGACGTAATATCCAAAGCGCCTTTGCTTGTTAGAAATTTTGACAGGAATTACACAAAAATATAATCTGTGCTATTTCTTTCTATCTTGTAGTATACATAAAAAAAAGAGTTTGTCAATACTGGCAGCTATGCTGTAAGAAAGAAAAAATTTAAAATTGTCACAAAAGAAAAACCTTGACAATTGAAAAAGCTTATGATATCTTGAAACAAATGGTGATGACGAAGAAAAGTAAAATAGAAAACTGTCACAGAGAACAGGGGAAGCTGAGAACCTTGTACAGAATTTATTTGAAAGAACACTTCCGAGCCGCGAACTGAAATGAACTTTAGGTTTAAAGTAGGAGAGCCGTGTGCTCACGTTACAGAGCTAGCGTTTAAATGGAAAGATGAAAACCAAACCGTATGACTGAAAGAAAAAACAGACAAAACCAATGCCAGTCAAAAGGGAAGGAGATCAGATTTATAGAAGAGCGTGAAAAGGGGTCGTACGAGGATGTGCGGCAAATTAGGTGGCACCGCGGATTAGCAGCTATTCGTCCTATGAGAGGAGAATAGGCTGCTTTTTTTATTTCCAAATAGGAAAAAACAGAAAAAACGGGAGGAAAATGGTATGTGTTCAATTATGACATATGTAGGAAAAGATATTTCTGCGGAGACACTGGAAGGATATTTAAAACGTACACACCGAAGAGGACCGGATGATCTTCGCGTAAGAGAAACGGAATTTGGAGTAATGGGATTTGCCAGACTTGCGATTATGGGACTGACAGAAGAAGGGATGCAGCCTTTTGAAAGAGATGGCAACTTGTTAGTATGCAACGGAGAGATTTATGGATTCCGTGTTCTGAAAAAAGAGTTAGAAGAAAAAGGATATCAGTTTAAGAGCGGATCAGATTGTGAAATCTTACTTCCGCTCTATCAAGAATATGGATTAGAGATGTTTGCTCATCTTGATGCGGAATTTGCCTGCATTTTATATGATGCGCAGAAAAAACAGGTCATTGCGGCGAGAGATCCGATCGGAATCAGACCGCTATTTTATGGATACTCAAAAAGCGGCAGTATTGTTTTTGCAAGTGAAGCAAAAAATTTAGCCGGATGGGTAGACGAGATTCATGCGTTTCCGCCGGGACATTATTATATTGACGGAAAATTTGTACAGTATGAAGATATTGCAGCAGTCAGAGGATACTACCATGATGATCTGGATACGATCACAAAGAACATCAGAACAAAGCTAGTGGCAGGAGTCGAAAAACGTCTGGATGCCGACGCACCGCTTGGCTTCCTGCTTTCAGGAGGACTTGACTCTAGCTTAGTCTGTGCAATCGCAGCAAAAATTTTAAAGAAACCGATCCGCACTTTTGCAATAGGAATGGATATCGATGCGATCGATTTAAAATATGCAAAACAGGTTGCCGACTATATCGGTGCAGATCACACGGAAGTAATCATATCGAAGGAGGATGTTCTTGAAAGCCTGGAAACGGTCATCGATGTGCTGGGCACGTACGACATTACAACGATCCGTGCCAGCATAGGAATGTATCTTGTGTGCAAGGCAATTCATGAACAGACTGACTTAAAGGTGCTGCTGACCGGAGAGATTTCCGATGAGTTGTTTGGATACAAATATACAGACTTTGCTCCAAACGCAGCAGAATTTCAGAAAGAGGCACAGAAACGACTGCGTGAGCTATACTGCTATGATGTATTAAGAGCAGACCGGTGTCTTGCGGCAAACAGTCTTGAAGCCAGAGTGCCATTTGGAGATCTTGATTTTGTGCGCTATGTGATGGCGATTGATCCGTCAAAAAAGATGAACGTATACGGAAAAGGAAAATATCTTTTGAGAAAAGCATTCGAAGAAGGAGACTGGCTTCCGGAAAACATTCTGTGGAGAGAAAAAGCTGCATTTAGCGATGCGGTAGGTCACAGCATGGTAGATGATTTAAAGCAGTATGCAGAAGAATATTACACAGATGAAGAGTTCAAAGAAAAATGTAAGCAGTATCAAGACCCGGAGCCATTTACAAAAGAGAGCTTACTATATCGTGAAATTTTTGAGAAACATTATAAAGGACAGTCTCATATGATCCCGGATTACTGGATGCCAAACAAGGAATGGGAAGGATGCGATGTAGACGATCCAAGCGCAAGAGTCCTGAAAAATTATGGAGACAGCGGAAAATAAAGATAAAAATAAAAAGGAAAAAAGAAATCAGCTTTTGACAGGCAGATTTCTTTTTTTTTGCGGACACTTGAAAATCTTTTTCAAAAATTGGTAAAACAACTCATAAATTCTAAAAAATAGGCGATACTAATAGCAGAAAATCACCGCTCATCCAAAATTTTGCAAATATAAAACTTTTTGCACATTTTAAGAGCAGATTGTTATCGATAAAATCATGTATAAGGAGAAGACAATATGAAAGCGACAGGAATTGTAAGACGTATTGATGATCTGGGAAGAGTCGTAATTCCAAAAGAAATTCGCAGAACACTGCGGATTCGAGAGGGAGATCCGTTGGAAATTTTTACAGACCGGCAAGGAGAAATTATTTTGAAAAAATATTCTCCGAGCGGAGAACTGGGAAGTTTTGCGAAAGAATATGCAGAGGCACTTGCGCAGGGGACAGGACATATCGTTTGTATCTGTGACAGAGATCAGATTATTGCAGCGGCAGGAGGCATGAAAAAAGAACTGATTGGAAAAAATATCAGTTCGGAATTGGAATCTATGATTAGTGAAAGAAAAAATGCCGTGATCAATAAAGAAGAGGGAAAGTACGTTAAGGTGACAGCGGAAGATACGGAAAATGATACAGGAGAAGTGATTTGGCCGATTATCAGTGAAGGAGATGCAATCGGAGCAGTTATTTTCATTGGAAAAAATGGAAAACATATGGGAGAAACGGAAAAAATTCTTGCAAAGTGTGCCTCCGGATTTATGGGAAGACAGATGGAATCGTGAGAACGCAGACAGATCCGATTATTTTCGGAATCTTGTAAAATAAATAGGTATTTAAGATACCGCCGGTATTTTCAAACCGAATGGATGAGACGTTGGTACAAGTCTATTTGCACAGATCCGTTAGGTTTTAAAATACCGGCGGTAATTTCAGTTATTTTAATGCTTCTGTACTCAGTTTTTCCAGAAGGGAAGACTTAATATCATATAATTTCTTTGAGAGATCGACATAAACTTCATGCGGGTTCGTAAAACGTTTTGTCTCATCCCAAAGAGTATTCAGTTCTTTTGTGCAGTAATCGCGGATTTCCATGACAGACGGAGACTGATAGACACATTTTCCGTTTAAAAATACAGGAACGAGAAGTTCGCGCAGCTCATAAGTATCGGCATGTATTTTTGTCTTTTTCCATGTCTCAAGAGGATCAAAAATAATCATATCTTTGGAAGAATCAAATTTTTCATCAACCAGACAGATCAGATCCGCTTTTAGTTTGCCGGTTTGTTTTTCGTAGATACGATAAATAGTTTTATTGCCAGGGTTTGTGATTTTCTCTGTGTTTTCTGACAATTTGATTTTTGGAATAAATTCCCCTGTTTCATTATCACGTACTGCTGCAAGTTTATAAACGCCTCCGAAAGCAGGACAGTCTTTTGAAGTAATCAAATTGGTACCGACGCCCCAGGAAGTAATAGCTGCACCTTGAGTTTTTAAACTTTGGATCAGATATTCATCCAGATCACTGGAAGCAGAAATCACTGCATCGGTAAAACCGGCATCATCAAGCATCATTCTTGCCTGTTTTGACATATAGGCAAGATCGCCGCTGTCAAGACGAATGCCATAATTTTTCAGTTCAATGCCGGATTCCTTCATCTCGCGAAAAACACGAATTGCATTTGGAACACCAGATTTTAGTGTATCGTAAGTGTCAACGAGAAGAACACAGGCATTGGGGTACAGTTTTGCATACGTCTTAAATGCCGTATATTCGTCAGGAAAGCTCATAATCCAGCTATGTGCATGAGTTCCTTTGATCGGAACATCAAAAAGCTGACCGGCAAGTACATTAGAAGTTCCGATACATCCTCCGATCATGGCTGCACGTGCCCCGTATACCCCTGCGTCAGGACCTTGTGCACGCCGCAGACCGAATTCCATAATTCCGTCTCCTTTTGCAGCATAGACAACACGAGAAGCTTTCGTTGCGATCAGACTTTGATGATTGATAATCGTAAGAATTGCAGTTTCTACTAGCTGTGCCTCCATAATCGGGGCGATCACTTTAATCAAAGGTTCATGAGGAAATACAACAGTTCCCTCAGGAATTGCATAGATATCACCGCTGAAATGGAAATTTGAGAGATAATCTAAAAAATCCTCGTCAAATGTATTGAGGCTGCGGAGATAGTCGATATCTTCCTTTTTAAAGGAAAGATTTTGAATATAATCAATCACTTGGTCAAGTCCGGCCGTAATGGCATATCCTCCGTCACTCGGATTTCGGCGATAAAAGGCATCAAAGATAACAGTCTGATCAGTCGGATTTTTAAAATATCCCTGCATCATGGTTAATTCGTAAAAATCTGTTAATAGCGTCAGATTCATAGTACTCATAGAAAGGCTCCTTTCATTTTAAGAAAAACGCATATTTTTATGCAGATAGCTGTTTTTGCGCAGAAGCACACTGTTTGGATGCTTAGTATTATATCATAAATTGTTCTAAAAGTCAGGGATAATAAAAAAATAGAAAAAAAATAAAAAAGTACTTGCTTTTTTAAAAAACTTAGTATATAATACAACTTGTCTTGAGGCAATGGGCTATCGCCAAATGGTAAGGCAACGGACTCTGACTCCGTCATTGTGAAGGTTCGAATCCTTCTAGCCCAGCTCTAAAGGTTGTCTTTAATGAAACAGATTTCGTTTCATTGGAAGGCAACCATTTTTTTTATCGAAATTAGTCCTATATTTTGAAGAATCAAAAGATATTGCTGTCAAAATATAGTTGACGTATCTGAAAGTTCAAAATAAAATGAGTATCATAAACGGCATTCGCAAAGAAAGACTGCTTTCAAAGAAAACAAAAATGGATAAAAAAGAAGCGTCAAACAAGTGAGGGTTATTAAGAATGACTTATGAATGGAAAAGCAGAGTGCGCTACAGTGAAACAGGAGCGGATGGAAGGTTAAGTTTGACAGGACTAGTCAATTATTTTCAAGACTGTAGTACCTTTCAATCAGAAGAAATAGGTCTGGGATGGAAATATTTGAACGAAAAACAACGTGCATGGGTACTTTCTTCCTGGCAGATAGAGATTACATCTCTCCCTGTGATGGGTGAGAAAATCATAGTAAAGACATGGGCGCACAGTTTTAAAGGATTTTATGGCGGAAGAAATTTTTTGCTTTTAGATGAAAAAGAAAAAGTGATGGCATATGCCAATACAAATTGGGTGTTTATGGATTTGGAGACGGGACATCCTGCTAAGATCGATCAGGAAGAGATAAAAGGCTATCAATTAGAAAAACCGTATGAAATGACATATGCTCCGAGAAAACTGCCATTTCCGGAGGAAGGCATACGACAGGAAAAATTTCAGGTCAGAAAACATCATCTCGACACAAACCGACATGTAAATAACGGACAGTATATTGCGATGGCACAGGAATATCTTCCAGAGCAGTTTTGCCTTAGAGCTATGAGGGCAGAATATAAAAAAGCGGCACTTTTGCACGACTGGATGATTCCTGTGGTAAAGCAAGATCAGGATGGAATTACAGTAGCACTTTGCAGTGAACAAGAAAAGCCTTATGCGATTGTAAAATTTTATGATGCAACTTCTAAAAACAGATCATTCGATGATAGAGCAATGGATAGCAAAAAAATATCTGTCTAAAAAGATGATATCACGAAAAGAAACAATATGTGGCGAAAAGTAAGAAATAGAGTGAGGAAAAAATATGCTGCAGTTAGGAAAAAAACAGGAATTAACGGTAATTAAAAAGGTGAACTTTGGCGTTTATCTTGCACAAAACGAAGAGGATTCAGAAAAAGTATTGCTTCCACAAAAGGAAGTTCCTGAACAGACAGTAATCGGAACAAAGATGGAAGTATTTTTATATAAAGATTCCAAAGACCGGCTGATTGCGACAAGGCGCACTCCAGCTTTGGAAATCGGAAAGATTGCACAGCTGACAGTCAAAGAGGTAGGAAAAATAGGTGCATTTTTAGACTGGGGACTGGAAAAGGATCTGCTGCTTCCATTTAAAGAACAGACCAAAAAGGTACACGAGCAGGAAAAAGTATTAGTTGCTTTGTACGTTGACAAAAGCAGCCGACTTTGTGCGACAATGAAAATTTATCCGTATCTTTGTCAAAATTCTCCTTATCAGAAAGAGGATCATGTAAAGGGGATTGTCTATGAAGTCAGCAAAGAATTTGGAGCCTTTGTAGCAGTTGACGGAAAATATTCCGGATTGATTCAGGCAAAGGAAGCTGTAAACCGTTATTATCCGGGGGAAGAAGTGGAACTTCGTGTGACGGGAGTAAAACCGGATGGAAAATTGGATTTAAGTGCCAGAGAAAAGGCATATCTTCAGATTGACGAAGATGCCGAGGCAGTTATGGAAGTGATAGAAGAGTTTGAAGGCGTACTTCCGTTTAACGATAAAGTGTCTCCCGAAATGATTCAGAGAGAATTCGGTCTGAGTAAAAATGCATTTAAGCGTGCGGTAGGACGTCTTTTGAAACAAGGAAAAATTGAAATTACAGAAAACAGAATAAAAAAAGTAAAATAGATAAAAGAATAAGCGATCATTTACTAACGAATGATATATTAATAAATATAAGGAGGATCACTATGAAAAAAGCAATCTGTACAGACAAAGCTCCATCTGCAATCGGACCTTATTCTCAGGCAATCGAAGTAAACGATATGATTTTTACTTCCGGCGTAATTCCTGTGAATCCAGAGACAGGAGAAATTCCTCAGGGAGTAGAGGCACAGGCAGACCAGGCAATAAAAAACCTTTCTAATCTTTTAGAGGCATCAGGAAGCAGCACAGAGAAAGTAATTAAGACAACGGTATTTATTAAGGATATGAATGATTTTGGAAAGATTAATGAAATCTATGCCAAGTACTTTACCGGTGTATACCCGGCACGCTCCTGCGTAGAAGTGGCAAGACTTCCAAAAGATGTATTAATGGAAATTGAAGCAATTGCTCAAAAATAGAAGAAGAAAGTACAGAAAAAGGCTGGAAAGTACAGCAGAAACTACCTACAGACAGCCCCAAAAAACAAAAAAAATGGTGGAATAATCACAGCAGCCGCGACAGGAAAATAAGGAAAATATGAAAATATTCCGAAAATGCCAAAAAGTGGTTGATTTTAAAAGAAAATTAGGTTATAGTTAGGGCGTAACAAGAAGGGATTTTTGAAAGGAGAGGTTTTTTATGAAGGTACAAAATATCAAAGATATTGATAAGTTCTTCCAGGTAATTGACAGCTGTAAAGGAAAAGTAGAATTACTGACAGGAGAAGGAGACAGATTAAACTTAAAGTCAAAACTTTCTCAGTATGTTTCTATGGCAAATATCTTCTCCAACGGCGAAATTCCAGAATTGGAAATTGTTGCGCATGAAAAAGAAGATATTGATAAATTGATTGAATTTATGATGGAGAGCGGTGCAGAATAAGCATTGCTCATCGAAACAGGCAAAAGAATTGTGAAATTGTAATAGAAAAATTTCTACTGACATAAGAAAAAGAAAGCAGTAAATCCTGAAAAAGATTTGCTGCTTTCTTTATTTTGATTATATAGCAAAATTCAGTAATGATCTGCTAGGAACACTGAAAAATTTTAAATGGTTCCTTTTTAACTTACACGGGAAAGTTTCGGGTACTAGGAAATAAAAACGGTTACTTTACCTTCGTTCAGAAGTTTGATATAATAAATACAATGAAATTATAAAGAAAAAAGGAGAATCAATTTTGGACTCGATAGACTATTATGAACAGTATGCAAACGTATATTATGAAGATACAGTAAATATTGATATGAGTAAAATAAGAGATAAGTTCTTAGAACTGCTTCCGGAAAATGCCGATGTACTGGATTTAGGATGCGGTTCTGGAAGGGACGGAAAAGCTTTGGAGGAGGCAGGATGTTATGTAACCTTGCTGGATGGTTCTGCTCAGATGTGTAAGCTGGCAGAAATCACGACGGGTAAGGAAGTGCTGAATCTCAGATTCGAAGAGATGGAATTTGAAGAAGTATTTGATGGAATCTGGGCCTGTGCCTCGCTGCTTCATGTTCCTGAAAGGGAAATTGACCAGATTATGGAAAAAGTATGTTTTGCTCTGAAACCGGGAGGAATTCTGTACGTATCTTTTCAATATGGAGAAAAAGAGCAAATCCGTGACCAGCGGCTGTTTCATGACTACACTCCGGATTCTTTGGAGAAGATGCTGAAAAGACAAAAAGAATTGGAAATTTTGGAGATCTGGATAGACAAAGATGCGAGAAGAAAAGATAAAAATTGGGTAAATGCTCTTGCGAAAAAGAAAGAAAAGAGGGATCGACATGAGCGGTAGACAGAAAAATCCGTCTCAAAGAGTCAAAAGTGCTAATCGCTTATTTTTAATCAGTCTTTGTTTTGTTGTTCTTTCCTCTTACGGAATAGCTTGGATGGGAATCGGATTTTCTGTGGAAATAAGCCTGATTGTCTCTCAACTGTTATTTTGGATTCCGATTGCAGTGTATCTTTTAATAGAACGCATCAATCTGTTTCAACTAGTTCCATTTCGAAAAATTTCGATCTCTACAGTTGGAATGCTTGTCTTATTTGCAGTATTTTTGATTCCGGTTATGGCATGGATCAACATGATTTCCATGATCTTTGTGGAAAATACCGTAGCAGTTCTGGATCAACAGGTTCAGGGAAATTCTTTGATTGTCAATTTACTGCTGATGGCAGTGATGCCTTCCGTGTCAGAAGAATTGATGGTTCGGGGAGTATATTTCCACCAGTACAAAGTCAGCGGAATTTTTAAAGGAGCGTTGATGAGCGGCATCGTCTTTGGAATGATGCATATGAATTTTAATCAGTTTTCCTATGCGGTAGTACTTGGTATGATTATGGCTCTTCTTGTGGAGGCAACCGGAAGTATTTTTTCTTCTATGATGGTACATTTTGTCTTTAATGGATACAGTGTGGTCCTGACACATCTGCAAAGTGAAGCTGCATATCTGGGAACAGAGGAAATAATACAGGAAATCACGCAGGGAGATATGATAGACATGCTGGTGAGCTATACTCCTACTGCGTGTATTGCAGCCATCATTGCACTTGGTATATTTTTATGGATTGTTCAGCATTGTAAGAGGACAGAACATATGAAGCAAATATTTGTATCAAACTGTTCTGAGGAGGGAAAGAAAATAAAAGTAATCACTCCATCTTTTGTGATAGGAATGGCGTTTGGAATAGGATATATGCTTTTGACGGAATGGATGGTCTGAATCGGTTTTTGCATAAGAAATATTTAAAAGATAAGTTAAAAACGATAAAACAGGGAAGTAGAAAAAATGTTTGCGCGAGAGTGAGAAAACAAACTTCTCTGTTTTTTCTTTATAATTTCGTATAAAAAAGGATACAAGTGTTTTGGAAAAAAGAGATTGTCTGTAGAGGACATCTAAAGTAAATCCAAGACACAAAATTTTCAGAAGGGAGAAAAACGTGAATTTTACACATTTACATACCCATACAGAATATAGTCTGTTGGATGGGTCAAACAAAATTAAAGAATATATTGCTCGTGTAAAAGAGTTGGGAATGGATAGTGCGGCGATTACGGATCACGGAGTCATGTTTGGAGTCATTGACTTTTATAAAGAGGCAAAGGCTGAGGGAATTAATCCTATTATTGGATGCGAAGTCTATGTGGCGCCAAATTCGCGTTTTGACCGGGAAAGCAGGGGAGCAGGAGACGACCGATATTACCATCTTGTTTTGCTTGCAGAGAATAATAAAGGATATCAAAATTTGATGAAAATAGTCTCAAAAGGATTTGTAGAAGGATTTTACTACAAGCCGAGGGTAGACAAAGAGGTGCTGCGCATGTATCATGAAGGCATCATTGCATTAAGCGCATGTCTTGCCGGGGAAGTTCAGAAATATCTAACGCGGGGAATGTATGAAGAAGCAAAGAAAGCAGCTTTAGAATATGAAGAGATTTTTGGAAAAGGAAATTTTTTCCTGGAAATTCAAGATCACGGCATTCCGGCGCAAAAGACAGTGAATCAGCAGCAGCTGATATTAAGTCAGGACACCGGAATACCGCTTGTAGCGACCAATGACGTACATTATACGTATGCGGAGGATGCAGAACCGCATGATATTTTGCTCTGTCTTCAAACCGGGAAAAAACTGACAGATGCAGACAGAATGAGATATGAAGGCGGTCAATACTATGTAAAATCATATGAAGAGATGGCACAGCTTTTCCCATATGCATTAGAAGCATTGGAAAATACGAACCAGATTGCAAAGAGATGTCATGTGGAAATAGAGTTCGGAGTCACAAAACTTCCAAAATACGATGTGCCGGATGGCTATACGGCCTGGGAATATTTAAATAAATTGTGCCGGGAAGGATTGGAAAGAAAATATCCTAATCCGGAACCTTATCTGGTGGAACGGCTGGAATATGAACTGGGTGTCATAAAAGAAATGGGTTATATTGACTATTTCCTGATCGTATGGGATTTTATACGCTATGCGAGAGAAAACGGGATTATGGTTGGACCGGGAAGAGGATCGGCAGCAGGAAGTATTGTAGCTTATACGTTGGATATTACAAAACTGGATCCGATGAAATATCAGCTGTTGTTTGAACGCTTTTTGAATCCGGAGCGAGTTTCCATGCCAGATATCGACATTGATTTTTGTTTTGAGAGAAGGCAGGAAGTCATTGATTACGTGGTGAGAAAATATGGAAAAGAACGAGTTGTTCAGATTGTAACGTTTGGTACGCTTGCGGCACGAGGAGTGATCCGAGATGTGGGACGAGTGATGGATCTGCCTTATGCCATGGTAGACAGTATTGCAAAGATGATACCAAATGAATTGAATATCACAATTGACAAAGCAATTACGAAAAGTAAAGAATTAAGGACCGCCTATGAAGAAGATGCACAGGTCAAGAAACTGATTGATATGGCAAAAAGACTGGAAGGGCTGCCGCGCCATACTTCGATGCATGCGGCAGGCGTAGTAATCAGTCAGAAAAATGTGGATGAATATGTGCCGCTCTCAAGAGCATCCGACGGATCGATCACTACGCAGTTTACGATGACAACATTAGAGGAATTAGGTCTTTTGAAAATGGATGTGCGAATTGTTCGCTAATGAAACACTCCAGAAATGGAAACAAGTTAGCGGAGCAGAATAAAATCTGCTTAACTATTGATTTGATTAGGTTGGTGAAATCCCAACTATAGAGTAAATGCTGATACTCTAATCCCTGAGACTCCGACATGCCAATTAGTCTTAAAGCTAAAAGGTATGAAGCTCGGTAAAGTCGGCTGAAAAGAATTCTAAGTAAACGAAATATATGAGTATAGCTGGTACAAAAGTGGCTAGAGCCCGCCCGTTAGAAAGTATAAAGTAGGTTATAAGAAGACGAAGTAGGTCGGGGGTCCGGAAAATGTAATATGCTGACTCACCAGGAACCGCCGTATGAAAGGCTCGTAATTTAACGACCCCGACGAAAGTTGGGTCATCCCTGTAGGGATTTAAGTTGCGGTATTCGTATTGTCCATTGCGAATACGGTGTGTATCCAGTAAAGGATATGCGTTTTGATTCCATTCAGCTAACGGAAGAAAGAATAGCTTACGGGTTAAAGGCGGCAGCTAAGTTGCTATAATAAAAGGATAAAATCAATGGAACAATTGAAGCTCGAAAGAAAATGTTAAGGTGTTTAAGCACCAAAGTTTCTAATAAGCAGGAAATGACTTATGAATTCGGGTGGCAGCAGCCCGTAGTAGTGATGAAGCAGAGTAATGTCTGTGGAGCGAAGGGGCATAGCCAAAAATAGGGTTATGTAAGAATGTTCA
>CALWCS010000086.1 GCA_944376425.1 uncultured Lachnospiraceae bacterium
TTCTTTTTAATGAAAAAGGAGAAGTCTGCAGTGTGGCACAGAAAGAATTTACACAGTATTTCCCAAGACCGGGATGGGTAGAACATGATGCAGAAGAAATCTGGGCAACTCAGCTTTTCGTTGCCCAGGAAGCAATGAATCAGATTCATGCAGCGCCAGGAGATATTGCAGCGATTGGGATTACAAACCAAAGAGAGACTGCCGTAGTGTGGGACCGCAACACAGGAGTGCCTATATACCATGCAATTGTGTGGCAATGCAGAAGGACATCAGCTTACTGCGACAGTTTAAAAGAAAAGGGACTGACAGAATCATACCGCAGGAAAACGGGACTGATGATTGACGCATACTTTTCAGCAACAAAAGTAAAATGGATTCTGGATCATATACAAGGAGCGAGAGACCGCGCAAAAAAAGGAGAATTGCTGTTTGGAACAATCGAGACATGGCTGATTTGGAAATTGACAAAGGGAAAAGTCCATGTGACGGATTACTCAAATGCTTCAAGGACAATGTTGTTTAACATGGAAACCCTTTGCTGGGATGAAGAAATTTTAGCAGAAATGGAAATTCCAAAAGAAATGCTGCCCAAGGTAAAACCGTCAGGATGTATTTATGGATATACAGACGCTTCTTATTTCGGAGCTCCGATCGTGATCAGTGCAGCAGCGGGAGACCAGCAGGCGGCACTGTTTGGACAGACCTGTTTTTTACCGGGAGAGGCGAAAAATACATATGGGACAGGCTGCTTTTTGCTGATGAATACGGGAGAAAAACCGGTATTTTCGAACAATGGATTGGTAACGACAATTGCATGGGGGATCGACGGGAAGATTACGTATGCACTTGAGGGATCTGTTTTTGTGGCGGGTGCGGCAATTCAGTGGCTGCGCGATGAGATGGAACTGATTGAATGTTCGGCAGACTGTGAATATCTGGCAAGAGCCGTAGAGGATTCCAACGGATGTTATGTCGTTCCGGCATTTACCGGACTTGGAGCTCCTTATTGGGATCAATACGCAAGAGGCACGATTGTCGGAATCACAAGAGGGGTTAATAAAAATCATATTGTGCGCGCTACGGTGGAATCTCTTGCTTATCAGACATACGATGTCTTGCGGGCAATGGAGGCAGATTCCGGAATCAAAATGAAAAGTTTAAAAGTTGACGGAGGAGCAAGCGCGAATAACTTTTTGATGCAGTTTCAGTCAGATATCATGCAGGTTCCGGTAGCGCGTCCATTTTGCCTGGAGACGACAGCAATGGGAGCGGCATATCTTGCCGGACTTTCGGTGGGATACTGGAAAGATTTAGAAGATTTAAAGAAAAACTGGATAGAAAACAGAGTATTTTATCCGAAAATGGAAGAACAGCTGCGGATGGAAAAATTAAAAGGATGGAGACGGGCCGTGCGCTATGCGTTTGGCTGGGCAAAAGAAGAAGGAGATGTCTGAAAAAAGTTTTACTTGACAGAAAAAGTATAATTGTATACAATGATACAAAAATAACAAACGTGCTGTCTGCCTGTGTCAGAAAAGACGATCAGGAAGAAACCACATGAAAAAGATAGGAGCAGGTGATAAAAGTTATGGAAAATAGACGAGTCATGATGGATCAGCATACAAATTTGCTGCAGCTTGAAGAGCATATGTATCATTTAGTAGATGTGGAAACGCCAAACGTGTTTCGCAATCTGTTCCCCTACAGCGAAGTGCCGAAAATTGCTTTTAATGATCGTATTGTACCGCACCATATGCCAAATGAGATTTGGATTACCGATACAACATTCCGCGATGGACAGCAGTCAAGAGCACCTTACACAACAGAGCAGATCGTGACATTGTATGATTATATGCATCGTCTGGGAGGACCAAAGGGAAAGATCCGTCAGTGTGAATTTTTCCTTTACAGCAAAAAAGACAGAGACGCAGTCTATAAGTGTCTGGAGAGAGGATACGAATTTCCGGAAGTAACAAGCTGGATTCGTGCTAATAAAAAAGATTTTGAACTGGTAAAACAGATCGGATTAAAAGAAACCGGAATCTTAGTCAGCTGCTCAGATTATCATATTTTTTATAAGATGAAGATGACCAGAAAGCAGGCGATGGAACATTATCTTTCTGTGATTAAAGAATGTCTGGAAACAGGAGTAAGTCCAAGATGCCATCTTGAAGATATCACAAGAGCCGACATCTATGGATATGTCATTCCGTTTTGCCTGGAACTGATGAAACTGATGGAAGAATATAAAATTCCGATCAAAGTGCGCTGCTGCGATACGATGGGATATGGCGTCAACTATGCCGGCGCAGTCATTCCGCGTTCGGTGCAGGGAATTATCTATGGAATTATGACGCATGCCGGAGTTCCAAGCGAACTGATCGAGTGGCATGGACACAATGATTTCTATAAAGCAGTTACAAATTCTACGACTGCATGGCTGTACGGAGCATGCGGAGTCAACTGTTCTTTGTTTGGAATTGGAGAGCGCACAGGAAACACACCGTTAGAGGCGATGGTATTTGAATATGCTCAGCTAAGAGGCGATCTGGACGGTATGGATACAAGAGTGATTACAGAGATGGCACAATACTATGAGAAAGAGATTGGGTATCATATTCCGTCGAGAACACCGTTTGTAGGAAAAAATTTCAATGTAACAAGAGCAGGCATCCATGCAGATGGACTTTTGAAAAATGAAGAAATCTACAATATTTTTGATACCGATAAATTTTTAAACCGTCCGGTTCTTGTCTCCGTCTCCAATACCTCAGGACTTGCGGGAATCGCACACTGGATCAATACGTATTTTAGCTTAAAAGAGGAAAAAAGACTGGATAAAAATGATCCGCTGATCGTCAAAGTCAAAGAAGCTGTGGACAAAGAGTATGAAGACGGACGTGTGACGGTGATGACAGATGAAGAATTAATCAGTATGATTCGGTCATGCTGCAAAGAACTGAACCGGGAAATGCTGACAAGGTAAGCTCTGAGGTGAGTGGATTGAATGGGTTGGAAGAACAAAAAGAAGATAAATATTCCTTAAGAGGAAAGGTGTTTCACCATGTCAGAGAAGAAATTTTATCTGGAAAATTAAAGCCAAATGAAGAACTAAGAGAAGTGGCGATCGGCGAGGAACTTGGCGTAAGCCGCACGCCGGTCAGAGAAGCACTTCGTCAGCTGGAATTAGAAGGGCTGGTTCGGATTATTCCGAACAAAGGAGCTTATGTAAGGGGAATCTCGGCAAAAGACGTACTGGATATTTACTCTATCCGGGCAAGACTAGAGGGTTTATGCGCCAGAATGGCCACAAGCGCTATCAAAGAAGAACAGTTAGAACAGTTAGAAGAGATTATTCTGCTCTCAAAATACCATGAACAGCATCAGCATTTTGAACAGCTTTTTGTGTTAGACAGTAAATTTCATGAAGTGCTTTACGAGGCATGCGACAGTAAAATGCTAGAACATCTGCTCAAGGATTTTCATCATTATGTACAGAGAGTGCGCAAAACTTCTCTTTCAAAACAGCAAAGAGCCGAGAAATCGACAAAAGAGCATGAAGCTATTATGGAGGCAATCAAAGAAAAAAATCCGGATCATGCGGATCAGCTTGCCACACTGCATGTTCTCAACACGATGAAACATGTAAAACGATATAGAATTGAAGAGATTGTAGAAGAACAGGAGGATTTCAATGGAAAAAATTAAAATGACAACACCGCTGGTAGAGATGGACGGAGATGAAATGACGAGGATTCTCTGGCAGATGATTAAAGACGAATTACTGTTGCCATTTATCGATTTAAGAACAGAGTATTACGATCTGGGATTAAAACACAGAGATGAGACGAATGATCAGGTGACGTACGAGAGCGCACATGCCAATAAACGCTACGGAGTCGCAGTAAAATGTGCAACGATTACGCCAAATGCTGCGAGAGTGGAAGAATATGACTTAAAAGAAATGTGGAAAAGTCCAAACGGTACGATTCGTGCGATTTTAGACGGAACGGTTTTCCGCGCTCCGATCGTAGTAAAAGGGATTGAGCCTTGCGTGAAGAACTGGAAGAAACCGATTACGATTGCACGTCACGCTTACGGAGATGTCTATAAGGCAAGTGAAATCCGGGTTCCGGGACCTGGAAAAGCGGAACTTGTCTATACGGCAGAAGACGGAACCGAGATCAGAGAGATGATTGCTGCTTTTAAGGGACCTGGAGTGTTACAGGGAATGCATAACCTCGACAAATCGATCGAAAGCTTTGCGCGCAGCTGCTTTAATTATGCTCTTGATCAAAAGCAGGATCTGTGGTTTTCGACAAAAGATACGATCTCCAAGAAATATGATCATACCTTTAAGGACATTTTCCAGGAAATCTATGAAAAAGAATATAAACAGCGCTTTGAAGAAGCAGGCATCACATATTTCTACACTTTGATTGACGATGCAGTGGCGAGAATTATGAAGTCAGAAGGCGGAATGATCTGGGCATGCAAAAATTACGACGGAGATGTGATGAGCGACATGATTTCTTCTGCGTTTGGCTCTCTGGCAATGATGACGTCTGTTCTGGTTTCTCCGGTCGGAAATTTTGAATATGAAGCTGCGCATGGCACGGTTCAGAGACATTACTATAAGCATTTAAAAGGCGAAGAAACTTCCACAAATTCTGTGGCAACGATTTTTGCATGGACAGGCGCACTCAGAAAAAGAGGCGAATTAGACGGACTGAAAGATCTGATGAGCTTTGCAGATAAGTTAGAAAAGGCGACGATTCAGACGATTGAAGAAGGAAAGATGACAAAAGATCTTGCTTTGATTACTACGATTGAAAATCCGACCGTACTAAACAGCAAAGATTTTATTTTAGCGATCCGTGAAAATTTAGAAAAAATGATGTAAAAGAAAAAGGGCATGTCATGTGAGAAATCAAAATTCCTCACATGACATGCCCTT
>CALWCS010000087.1 GCA_944376425.1 uncultured Lachnospiraceae bacterium
CCACAAGGAACAGATCAATTGGATCACTTTCAGCTTTTGATTTCCAGACACTAAATTCTACAAATGGCGTGGTTTCATTTCCCTTTTTCCACCATCCCCACCACACATATCCACATTGTGTAATAACAGATTGATGCCGTTCAATTGTTCCATGCTCTTCTGTTACCAAATCACGAAATCGAAGAATCAAATTGTCAAATTCAATAAACATTCTCTCACCTAGTTTCTTTTAAAGTTGCATCTTTATTGTTAAAATATTCTTCGGATGACAATTTAGTTTATTTTACCACAACTCTTTACATGTATCTACAATAAGCAAACCCCCGGCGAGAATCGAACTCACAACTAACCCTTAGGAGTACGGCGTACCATTTCGTAATTTGTACATATCATATCTTCCCGTGTTGTTTCTTCGCAAATTGTGCTGCCTGGAGGCAGGTCAATTTGCACAAATTCCCCTGAAATATGCTGCCTTACAACTGCTTTTCAAATGTCGTATTAGCAAGGTATTAGCAGGAACCCCTTGTAACAGAGGGCTTCCAGGGGTCATTTCAAAATGCTGTTAGCAGGGAGGATCATTTTATGAGCACTAACGAAAAAGGGACGCCCCAAAGCAGAACATACACCGTGAATGACATTGCCGCCATTCTCGGTATCGGCCGCGCCTCGGCCTATAAACTCGCCAATTCCGGGTTGTTCAAGACAATCCGCATCGGCAACATGATCCGCATCTCCAGGAAGTCCTTTGAGGATTGGCTGAAGTCAGAGGGGCTGGACGACGAAATGGAATAAAGTTCTGGAACTGCCACAGGTTTTTAACCAATGGCAGTTCCGTTTTTTATTCAATTAGTAATGCATTAAGATCCATTTCCTCATTTTTATGTTTTTTTTCTAGGTGAGTTCGCAGACTTGCCATTGTGTCAATATGTAAACCAATCCATGTTTCGCGTATTAGAGAATAAAGTTTTTTGTTTTCTAGAGATTTATTACACGGAACAGTAACATCAATTTCATAATTTAACTCTCTTTTTAGATAATCAAGTAATTTTTGGCTCGCATCCTCAAGGTGTTGACTATGTTCAGTTTGTGTATCCACATAATGCCTAGACATTTGAAATAGGAAATCACCCATTCGGTTTTCTGCGTTAACACCTATACATAATACTAACCTAACTTCTCCTTTGGAAGGATGGAGGTGATAAGAAATACCTGGTGATAGTAGTTTATAGTAAAAGTCGTATTTATCTGCATCCTCACATGTACTTTCAACTTCAATAATTAGTGGCAATAAGATATTTTGTTCAAATCTTTGCTCCGTCATATCTAGCAACATAGGAAACACGCTATCACTTGACAAACGAAACAGGTCTTTCTTGGCGAGTTCTGTTCCTAGTTTTTTCATGTTCTGATCAGAAAGTTCTTTTAAAAAAACTGCTGTAAAATACTCTTGAAAAGAACGATGTGTGAACTTATAATTTAAGCCTTCTTTATAAAGCACACACACTGAGTTTATTAGATCATATAAAAAATTGGTGGGTTCAAAAGGGGGGACATGCGGGCTTATCTTTTTTAGAACGACACTAACTTCATCATAAGTTAGCTCAATTTTCCCTTGATAGTATGTTAAAAAGCAAAAATATGAGAATGCTTTTTTAAAAGAATCAAAAGATAAAGAACAACGCAATTCTCGACGATAGCCAGCTTTTGTGGCATCATGCTTAGAATATAGTGTTTCAAAGGCATTTGCATAAAAAAGATGTAACTTTTCTGGTATCTCTGCAAAATTGTCAAACGTTAAAAGCATTATACTCAAAAGCAATGGATTGGATGCAAAAGAAGTGTGCTTGTCATATAAGCGTTCATCCAAAGCTGTTAAAAAGCGTTGTTTAATCTCTTCATCAAAATCTACTTTTTCTACTAATTCTAAGGCTTGATTTTTATTTAAACTTTCTAATGCAAGTACAGAAAAACGCTGAAATTCTACAAATTCAGAATATGGTCTTGACGAAATTACAAAATAGTTTTCAGAATACCTATCACAAAAACCATCTAGTTTACGGAAAAACAAATCCTTCTTATCTGTAAATATTTCATCGTAACCATCCAATAAAAATAAAAAGCAACCCGAACGCAAAGCATATTCCATATATTCTTTTTTAAGAGTACTTCCCAAATCATAAAGGCGTTGAAAAACAAAGTCACTTATATCATAATCTTCGTTAATTGAATTTAAATCTTTTAATTCTATGAACACAGGTATTAAATCTTTATTAGAAATTTCATTTATAAATAAATGCTTTAAAAATGTTGATTTTCCAATGCCGCCTGTTCCTTGAATAATGACAAAATGAGATAGGGACAGAATATTATTAACGGAGCTACCATTTATACGGTGGTTGTCACCTTTTCTTAAGTCAGGACATACAAAGAAATCATAAATATACTTAGGCTCTGTTCTGTATAAAATAGTTTTAATCTTCCCATATTTTTTAACGGAATTTTCCAAATAATTTTTAAAAGAAAGATCAAAGTCTATCATAAATTTTTCCCATTCATCCTTACAAAAATTAGAAATACTTTTAAGAAGTGGGTCTGTATATTTTTCAAGAATTGCTTTGGCAAATCCTGCAACCAAATTAGTTTCATCCATTCCATATCGCCTCCACTTATAAAATATACCATATTTTGTCGAAACCCACAATATTTATTAAGCTATCATCTGTGTACGCCATAGGAATATACCTGTGGCGTTTTCTATCTGTAACAGGCAGGACAAAATTGCACCAAAAGGAGTCAAAAATTATATGTTTTCTCTTCTATAACCGATGGGAAGGCTACCGCCCATAGTTTTTCCTCTCCGGGGTATCCGGGCGGCGTAGAGGCCGACTTTTCCCCAAAAACGAACACTTTTCCAGACCGCCGAAAGGAGGTGATACCATGGCGGTATTTCGCATTGAGAAAACCCGCAACTACACGGTGATGTCCAACCACCACCTGCGCAACGCGGGGCTATCGCTGAAAGCCAAAGGGCTGCTCTCCATGATGCTGTCCTTGCCGGAGGACTGGAACTACACCACCAGGGGCTTGGCCAAAATCTGCAAGGAGGGCACGGACAGCATCGGCTCCGCCCTAAAGGAGCTGGAGCGGTCCGGGTACATAGTTCGTAACCGCCTGCGGGACAGCAAAGGCAAGATCGTGGATGTAGAGTATGTCATCTATGAGACACCCCATCCCCCGGACACGGGCCAGCCGTGTGAGGACGAGCCGGATACGGCTTGTCCAGATACGGAAAACCCGGATATGGATAACCCATGTCTGGAAAACCGGCCGCAATTAAATAAAGAGAAAAGAA
>CALWCS010000088.1 GCA_944376425.1 uncultured Lachnospiraceae bacterium
ATTCATCATCATTTTGAGCTTTGCGGATGGTCGGAGACGAGAGTGGTAGCAGTATTTACTGTAATTACGGCAATTTTGTGCCTGGTAGGATTGCTTGCCTACCGTTAGGAGGAAATAAACAATGGAATGGAAAAAGAAAAAGGTTCTTGTATTTGGAACAGGAATCAGTGGGATCGGTGCGGCAGATCTTTTAGAGAAAGTAGGGGCCTTTCCGATTTTATATGATGAAAATGAAAATTTAAAAGAAGAGGACGTCAGAAAAAAGCTTCCCAAAGACAGTAAAGCCGAGATTGTGATTGGAGAATTGAAAGAAGAAATCATTCGCACACTTGATTTGGTTGTATTAAGTCCTGGAGTACCTACAGATCTTCCGATAGTAAATAAAATAAGGGATGCGGGATTGAAAATTTGGGGAGAAGTAGAGCTTGCCTATGAAAACGCAAAAGGAGACGTTCTTGCGATTACAGGTACAAACGGAAAGACAACGACGACAAGTCTTTTAGGGGCAATTATGAAACATCACCAGGAAGATGTCTATATAGTTGGAAATATTGGAACGCCATATACAGAAGCGGCGTTAAAGATGAATGATAAAACAATTTCAGTGGCAGAAATCAGCAGCTTTCAGCTTGAAACAATTGAAAAATTTCATCCATGTGTCAGTGCAATTTTAAATATAACTCCGGATCATTTAAACCGCCATCATACAATGGAAGAATATATCCGTGTAAAAGAACGAATTACAGAGAATCAAGGTCCGGATGATACGTGTGTGCTAAATTATGAGGATGAAGTTTTAAGAGAATTCGGGAAAAATTTAAAGTGCAGAGTTCTATTTTTTAGCAGCCAGCGTACACTAGAAAGAGGCATCTATTTAAAAGACGGTATCATCCAATATCATGACGGCACCAATACCGTTACTATTTGCAATATAAAAGAATTAAAACTTTTAGGAGTTCATAATTATGAAAATGTGATGGCGGCAGTAGGAATGGCACTTGCCTATGGCATACCGCTCTCTGAAATACAATATGCTGTAAAAAGATTTCAGGCTGTGGAGCATAGGATTGAATACGTGACGGAAAAAAATGGTGTTGTTTATTACAATGATTCTAAGGGAACAAATCCAGATGCAGCGATCAAAGGAATTCAGGCAATGGATCGTCCCACACTTTTAATCGGAGGGGGATACGATAAAAATTCTTCCTATGAAGAATGGATTCGTGCCTTTGACGGAAAAGTGAGATATCTGGTACTGATTGGACAGACAAAAGAAAAAATAGCAGAAGCAGCCAGAAAATGCGGCTTTTTTGACGTTATATTTGCAGAAACTTTAGAAGAGGCAGTACATATCTGCACAGAGAAAGCAAATCCGGGAGATGCGGTATTACTTTCTCCGGCTTGTGCAAGCTGGGGAATGTTCCCAAATTATGAAGTGCGCGGGAAAATGTTTAAGGAGATTGTAAATAAGCTTTAAGACATGATCTAAGGGGTGGTACTATGACCCGAAGGAAGAAACAGGATATGACCATGTTGCTTGTCATCTTATTTCTGATAAGCTTCGGTCTGATCACACTCTATAGTACAAGCGCATATAATGGGCAGGTCAAGTTTGGTGATTCTGCCTATTATTTTAAAAAACAGTTATTTGCGGCTGTCTTAGGAGCCGTATTGATGTGGATGATTTCAAAGATGGATTACCATGTATTCGAAAAATTTGCAGTGCCTGGATATCTGTGTTCCATTGTACTGTCCACTGCTGTACTTTTTTTCGGAGATTCCTATAATGGTTCAAGACGATGGCTTTCTCTTGGACCGCTGTCTTTTCAGCCGTCAGAGTTTGCAAAATTAGCTGTCATTTTGTTTCTTGCCCATATCGTCAGCAACAGAAAAAAGAAACAGACGGGGATTGGAACGTTGATCTTTGTTATACTTTTGATTTTGCCGATTGTAGGATTGGTAGGTACGAATAATTTAAGTACAGCCATTATTATTCTTGGAATTGCTGTTATCCTTGTTTTTGTCTCAAATCCCAGATATCTTCCATTTATTGGAATCGGAGTGACGGGAATTGGGTTTATCGCAATTTTTTTAAGTATGGAGTCTTATCGTCTGGAGAGACTGAAAATCTGGAGAAATCCGGAAGAATATGAAAAGGGATATCAGACGATACAAGGTCTGTATGCAATTGGATCTGGAGGACTGTTTGGAAAAGGAATCGGTCAGAGCATCCAGAAGCTGGGATTTGTTCCAGAGGCTCAAAACGATATGATCTTTTCGATTATCTGTGAAGAATTTGGTCTTGTCGGAGCATGTATCCTGATTATAATCTTTTTGATTTTGATCTGGAGATTTATGGTTGTATCGACTCATGCTCCAGATTTATTCGGATCTTTGATTGCGGCAGGTATTATGGGACATATTGCGATACAGGTCATGCTGAACATTGCTGTTGTAACGAATACGATTCCCAATACAGGAATTACTCTGCCTTTTATCAGTTACGGCGGAACTTCCATACTGTTTTTGATGGCGGAGATGGGGCTTGCCCTTTCTGTCAGCCGGTGTCAAAAAGAATCTTTCCGCATATAATAAAACAGATTTTAGTAAGCTGAGCAAAGAGTTCAGCTTATCACAAGGACGGGGGAAACGGATTGGGAGATATTGTAGTGAGGGGCGGCATCCCTTTATACGGGGAATTGTGTGTCCAAGGCTCTAAAAATGCAGCATTGCCAATTCTTGCAGCCTCACTTTTACATCGGGGAATCAGCGTGATCCATAACTGTCCTCGTATTCTGGATGTGGAGAATACGGTGCAGATTCTGCAAGAAGCAGGATGCCTTGTGAAATGGCAGGGCAGCAGTTTAATGATTTTTGCAGAAAATATTCAAAATACCAGGATCTCGTCTAAGTATGGAACCCAGATGAGATCTTCCGTTATTTTTTTAGGAAGCTTGCTGGGACGAAAAGGAAATGCGATCTTGCCTCTTCCGGGAGGCTGTACCATCGGAAAACGACCAATTGATCTTCATCTGGATTCTTTGAAGCGGATGGGAGCAAGAATTGAAGAGGAAAAAGAAGTACTCTATGCGGACACCGAGAAGATGAAAGGGGCAAAGATTTCCCTTCGTTTTCCCAGTGTAGGAGCGACAGAAAACATTATTCTTGCAGCAGTGCTTGCCAAAGGAACGACATGGATTCAAAATGCGGCAAGAGAACCAGAGATTATGGAGCTTTGCAGATTTTTGAAGGAAAAAGGGGCAAAAATAAAAGGAGAGGGAACATCAGTCATTGTGATTGAAGGAGTCAGACAGTTAAGAGACAGTGAATTTTTTCTGATGTCAGACCGGATTGTCGCAGGAACGTATTTGATGGCGGCTATGAGTGCAGGAGGAGAAATCAGTCTGAAGAGAGCACCGGTTTCTCAAATGACAGCACAGCTTCAGGTACTAGAAGCGATGGGAGCGCAGATGAAGATGGAAAAAAATAAGATATGTCTTAAAGCGCCAAAAAAAATCTGCCGGCTTGTCTCTGTCGCGACCCATCCTTATCCAGGATTTCCGACAGATTTACAGTCTCAGCTTCTTGCAGTGCTTTGCAAAGCGAGAGGAAGAAGTAAGATTGTCGAGACAATTTTTGAGGGAAGATATCAAATTGTGCCGGAACTGAGAAAAATGGGGGCTAAAATTAAAATTGTGGCGCAGGAGGCATGGATTGAGGGAGTAGAAGAGTTGACGGGAACAACAGTACGTGCATGTGAGCTAAGAGGCGGAGCAGCACTGATCGTTGCAGGATTGGGAGCATCGGGAGTTACTACGATTGAGAATGCCTGCTTTATTCAAAGAGGATATGAAGATATCGGTAGAGACTTAAGAAATCTGGGAGCAGCGATAGAAACAAGTTAGAAGAGGACAGAAATATGGCAAAGGACAGAAAGAAAAACAGAAAAGGGGAGAAGCGGAAAATTGGGCTGATTACCGCAGGAATTCTGCTGATTATTTTTTTGATTTTGCTTGCAGTTTTTCATGTAAGGACGGTTGAAGTGACCGGAAATGTTTATTTGACAGAGGAAGAAGTGACAGAAACGGTTATCAATGACGTACTGACTTCGAATTCTTTGTATCTGGCATGGAAATATCGGAATTCACAGCCGGATTCGTCAATGCCTTTTTTCAGCGCGGTAGACGTCATAATGCTCTCCCCCTCCAGTGTAAGGATTCAGGTTTATGAAAAAGCACGAGTCGGTTATATTAATAAAGATGGACAAAATATCTATTTTGACAAAACAGGATGCGTGCTGGAATGTACACAAGAGGAAAACGAAAATATTCCGGAAGTTGTTGGAGTAGAGATCGGAACACCTGTGCTGTATGAAACAATCCCGATTGAAAATCAGGATGTCTTAGAGGCAATGTTAGAATTGACTCAGATGTTAAGCGAGAGAAATTTAATTCCTGACTTGATTTCTTTCGATGAGGAAAGCAATATGACACTGACATTCGCAGAAGTAACGGTACAGTTAGGACAGGCAGATTATTTAGAAGAAAAAATTACAAATCTTGCCGGAATTTATCCGCATATGGAAGGAATGTCAGGAACACTTCGAATGGAAAATTTTAATTCGGATACAACCAGGATTCGCTTCCAGAAAAAAGAAGAGACGGCAACTGCTGCAGATGCACAGAACGAAACTGAGACAGAGAGTGAAACTAACAGTATCGATATGTACGGCAGCGATGGAACGTACTATGATGACGGAACCTATTATGATGACAGCGGCTATTACGGCGACGGGACGTACTATGGTGACGGCAGTTATTACGGTGACGGGACGTACTATGGTGACGGCAGTTATTACGGCGATGGGACGTACTATGGTGACGGCAGTTATTACGGCGACGGGACGTACTACGGTGACGGCAGTTATTACGGCGATGGGACGTACTACGGTGACGGCAGTTATTACGGCGATGGGACTTATTATGGATATTAGATAGTTTTGAAAAATTAGCTTGATTAATTTTCAAAAAAACTATATGATATAATAAATACGGTTTAGATACCGAACAGAGGGTATCACAGGGAGCTGTAAATGGATTTGAGGATATAAGGGATACGAAAAAGGAGGAAATACACCTTGTTAGAAATTATGACAAATGAATCGGAATCTGCAGCAAAGATTATCGTCATTGGTGTCGGCGGTGCAGGTAATAATGCAGTAAATAGAATGGTTGAAGAGACAATTGCAGGTGTGGAGTTTATCGGAGTCAATACAGATAAACAGGCGCTGCAGTTGTGTAAAGCTCCTACGACAATTCAAATCGGGGAAAAAGTCACAAAAGGATTGGGAGCTGGAGCACGCCCTGAGATTGGCGCACAGGCGGCAGAAGAAAGTGCCGAAGATCTGCGTCAGGCAATGCAGGGAGCAGATATGGTTTTTGTTACCTGTGGAATGGGTGGAGGAACTGGAACAGGAGGAGCACCTGTTGTGGCAGGAATTGCCAAAGAAATGGGAATTCTTACGGTAGGTGTTGTCACAAAACCGTTTCGGTTTGAGGCAAAAACACGTATGAACAATGCGCTTGCAGGAATCGAAAAATTAAAGGATAATGTAGACACATTAATTGTAATTCCAAACGACAAACTGTTGGAGATTGTGGATCGAAGAACAACCATGCCTGAAGCATTGAAAAAGGCGGATGAAGTTTTACAGCAGGCAGTCCAGGGAATTACAGACCTGATCAATCTGCCGGCTGTGATTAATCTGGACTTTGCTGGTGTGCAGGCAGTTATGAAGGATAAAGGAATTGCTCATATCGGTATCGGACATGCAAAAGGAGATGACAAAGCTCTGGAAGCTGTTAAAATGGCAGTGGCAAGTCCTCTTCTGGAGACTACAATTTCCGGTGCATCTCATGTCATCATTAATATCTCTGGAGATATCTCTTTGATGGATGCCAACGATGCAGCAAGTTATGTTCAGGAACTTGCCGGCGATGAGGCAAATATCATTTTTGGCGCGATGTATGATGATACATACGCGGATGAGGCAAGCATTACTGTGATTGCGACGGGACTTGACACGGCAACGGCAACGCAGCCGTCTGTAAATCAGAAAATTGTACCTGAGTTTCCGAATTATGGAAGACAGGAGAAAAAGACGACTACATTCCAGCGCACGACAAGCAACACTTCAAGAAGCAATCCAACAGCCTCCCAGACAACAAGAACACCATCCTCAGGTTTTGGAAAATACAGAACCCCTGAAAGTACCGTAGCAGAAAAAGAAATACAGATCCCGGATTTCTTAAAAAGAAGATAAAAAGAAAAAAAGAATAAAGACTGCTGCAGATTTTAAATTTGCAGCAGTCTTATTTTTTTGGGAGAGACATATTCAGGAAAAATACGTCTCTTTGATCAGCTGAATCGGCATCTGCTGTCCCGTCCAGATACGAAACGCTTCGGCACCTTGATATAACAGCATATACAGCCCGTTAAAGGTTTTACATCCACGTTCTTTGGCCTGACGCATGAAAAGAGTCTCACGAGGATTATAGATAATATCGGATACGAGAAGGGACTCATGCAAAAATTTTGAAGAAGGAATCGGAGAGAGCTTTTCATTGGGAGCCATGCCGATTGGAGTGGCATTTGTCAGAAGATCGCTGTCATGGATGGAAGATTTCAAAGAAGATTCATCCATAAGATCAAAAAGCTCTGCATGACATGGTGTATTTCGATTGATAGAGTCAACGAGATTTTGCGCATGATTCCAGGAACGCCCATGGCGATTGAAGACGTGAATAGAAGCAGCTCCGTCGAGGGCTGCCTGGACGCAGATTGCCGTCGCCGCACCACCGGCTCCTAAAAGAGTAATGTGTTTTTTTGCAACTGAAAATCCTGTCTCAAAGAGAGATTGGATGTAACCGATTCCGTCGGTATTGTGACCGGTCAGGATGCCATCTTCATTTACCACGGTATTAACAGCTCCGATAATACGTGCAGCCGGAGAAAGACGATCGGCAAGTTCGCACATTTTTGTCTTATCAGGCATGGTACAGTTAAAACCTCGTACATTGAGAAGTTTTAGTGCTTCCACGGCGGATTTTAATTGATTTTCTTTGATATCAAAGCAGAGATAGACATAGTCAAGCCCAAGTGCCTGAAATGATTTATTATGCATTAAAGGGGAGATACTGTGAGCGACAGGACTGCCAAGAAGTCCCGTCAGTCTAGTATGACCTGTAATAGAATAACTCAAGATAAATTACTCCTTTCTCATATTTTGTAGATCCTAAAGCCATACATTTTGCAGCGGGCAGAAAATGTATAACCTTTTGACTCCATATTATAAAAAAGCAGAAGAGATGTCAACAGATAGGAGTACAACGAATGGAAAAGAAGAACAAAAAGAAACTTAAAGAGAGGAATGGATATGAGTATAAAAATCAGAAATATAGAACTTGGAACCGGAATGCCTAAAATATGTATTCCAATAACAGGAAGCACGAAAGAGAAAATACAAGAACAGTTAGCACAGATACAGGAACAACCGTTTGATCTTCTGGAATGGAGATGTGATTTTTTTGAAAATGTGTTTGAACCGGAAGCAGTGGCAGAAATGATTGATCTGATTCGTTCCTATCTTGGAGAAAAGCCGTTTCTTTTTACTTTTCGCACAAAATGGGAGGGAGGAGAAAAAGAAATTTCGGAGGAGGCGTATCAGAATCTGATTTGTTTTGCAGCACAGACAGAAAAAATTGATCTGATTGACGTCGAGCTGTTTCGAAAAAGTGAGCTTGGCAAAGTACTAAAACCGGTGATGGAAAAGTATCAAATCAAACTGGTCGGATCAAACCATGACTTTAAAAAGACTCCTTCTTCACAGGAAATGATCAGAAGATTAATAGAGATGAGAGAAAATGGAGCTGATATTCCCAAAATAGCTGTCATGCCTTACGATGGACACGATGTGCTGGAACTTTTAAGGGCAACCTGGGAATTTCATCTGTATGATCCTGATACACCGCTTATCACAATGGCAATGGGAAACATCGGGATGATCAGCAGGGTCGCAGGAGAGACGTTTGGCTCAGCAGTGACATTTGGAAGTGCAGGAGCTTGTTCTGCACCGGGACAGATTCCGGCAAAAAAATTGCAGGATATCCTTCAGATTTTGCATAATAAAGTAAGAGAACCGTGAAAAAACGAAAAAGATAGCAGTCAATGTCGATAAAATTAAAAAAATCAATCCATATATTTGACAAATTTATGATCCTCTCTGCTTTATAATATAAGATGCCTGACAGGGCAGAAAAAAATAGATGGCAGGGGGGATTTTTTGTACTATGAATGGTACATAGATCTGTTTTTTCTGGAAAATATGATCATGGATTACCTGCTTCTTTTTACAGTAAAACGATTACTTCGGAAAAAAATAAGAAAAAGAAGGATACTGCTTGCGGCGCTCGCCGGATCAGGGATCGTATGCCTGATGACGGTGCTTCCTTTTCCAAAAAGAAGGGTGCGGATGGTAATAGGAAATATAGCAGGCAGTATCGCAATGCTGAAAATCAGCAGCTCAGGGGACGAAAAAGTGGAATGGGGAAAAGAACTCTTGTCACTGTATCTGGTGACATTTTGTGCGGGAGGGATTTTTCAAATGATAAAAAACATTTTTCCGGCTTCTTTTTTTCAGCTTATGATTCCAGGAGCGCTTCTGCTGGAGGGGATTTTTGATACCTTTCGGGAAATTCGTCAGCAAACCGCACAGGAATACGAAGTGATTTTATATTGGAACGGAAAGGAAAAACGATGCAGAGGTTTTTTAGATACAGGAAACCGTCTTAGAAATCCATGGAACCATCAGCCTGTAATGGTGGTTTACTATGAGGCAGTAAAAGATCTTTTTTCCTGTCAGGAGCAGCAGCAGCTAGAGCAGATGTTTCAGTTTTTAGCGCCAAAAAAGATAACGGAGAGCTTTTTTTACATTCCTTATCACAGCATTGGAAAAGAAAGGGGACTTCTCCCATGCGTGATACTGGATAAGGTGATAATAAAGGGGTACAAGAGAAGATTTCGGATACAAAAGCCTTCGGCAGCTCTTTGTAGAATACCGGTCAGCAAGTGTGACAGTTATGAGGTGATTCTTCAGCCGCTGTTTATAGAGAATGAAAATGAAATAGGAAAACAGGAGGAAACGTATGGTAATTAAAATTGCGATGCCTGACCGGTTTCAACTCAGGATGGTACCAAGTTTATCAAATCTTTTCTTGAAAAATACAAGAGAAGTTCATTATATTGGAGGCTCCGATGTACTCCCGGCGCCTTTGGAACCGGAACAAGAAGCAGCGTGCATTCAGGAATTAGGGACGACAGGAGACAGTGAAGCAAAATCAGAACTGATAGAGCATAATCTGAGGCTGGTAGTTTACATAGCCAAAAAATTTGACAATACAGGAGTTGGGGTAGAGGATCTTATTTCGATTGGAACGATCGGGTTAATCAAAGCGATCAATACGTTTAACCGAGAGAAAAATATAAAATTGGCGACGTATGCTTCCCGGTGTATTGAAAATGAGATCTTAATGTATTTGAGGAGAAACAGCAAAACAAGGATGGAGGTTTCTATTGATGAGCCCCTGAATGTAGATTGGGACGGAAACGAACTGCTATTATCGGATATTTTGGGAACGGACGAAGACGTGATCTATAAAAATATGGAAAATGAAGTAGAGAAAAATCTGCTGGGAAAAGCAATTGATACATTGTCTGAGCGGGAGAAGACAATTGTACAGCTGCGGTTTGGACTAAATACACAGGACGGTGAAGAAAAAACTCAGAAAGAAGTGGCAGATCTTCTGGGAATTTCACAGTCTTATATTTCAAGGCTGGAAAAGAAAATTATCAAACGATTAAAAAGAGAAATTGTACGGTTTGAATAACAGATAGAGAAAAAAGATTTTAGAGTTAGGATAGCCTAAAAAATTCAGAAATTTTTTAAAAAATAGGTGACTTTTTCTGAAAAAAGGAGTATGATAAAGATGTAACGAAACAGCAACAAAAGAGGTACAGTAAGAACGGGGTGTTTTTATGGGAGAAAAAGTATTATTGGCATCGGGAAATCATGAAATTTATAGAGATGGCGACATTGTGACGAAAGTTTATCGCGACGGATTTTCAAAATCAGAAGTTTTAAGAGAAGCGATGTATCAGGCAATTGCTGAGGAACTTGGCATTTTGGTACCTCAGGTGTTAGGGGTTGTGAAATTAGAAGACGGATGCATGGGAATGCAAAGTGTATATGTAGAAGGAAAGACACTGGCACAGCTCATGGAAGAAAATCCGAACCAGAAAGAAGAATATTTAAAACAGATGGTAGAGCTTCAAGTGCAGCTTTCTTCGAAAGAGGCTCCTTTAATTCCGGATTTAAAAGTAAAAATGGCGAGTCAGATTAAAGGTCTGAAAGAAATCAATGATATTACACGCTTTGAAATTATGACAAAATTAAATGGAATGCCAGATCATCGCAAACTTTGCCATGGAGAACTGTATCCGGAAAATATTATTGTCAACGAGAAAGGCTGGTATGTGTTAGACTGGATTCATGCGGCAAATGGAAATGTGAGTGCAGATGTAGCAAGAACATATCTGCTTTTCGATTTAAAGGACAAAGAGATGGCAGAAGAATATCTTGCTTTGTTCTGTGCAAGGACAAGAACAGAAAAGGGATATGTCCAGGAGTGGCTTCCGATTGTTGCGGCAGCTCAGCTGACAAAGAAAAGAAAGCAAGAAGAAAAATTACTCCATTCGTGGCTGAATATCTGTGATATCGACTAATTTAGATACGGTAAGTCTAAAGATGCGGGACTGGTAAAATATCAGTTCCGCATCTTTTTGTTATCCTGCCTGTAAAACAAGAAACTTAAAAAATCTATTTTTAGTGATTCCTATCCTTTAGGTCTGATATAAAAAATTTCAAGTCAAATCTTCAAAGTGTTTGTTTCATTATCGGACATCTGTTCTTCCAACCAGATAATCAATCGTAGTTCCATAGTAGGTTGCAAGACGGGATAACATTTCTACAGGAATATTTCGTGTGCCATTTTCATAATGTGAATAAGTACGTTGACTGATATGAAGATATTGACTTACTTCTTTTTGAGTGAGATCTGCATCTTCACGTAGATTTTGAATTCGCTGATATTTCATACTGATTCCTCCATACCGAGATTATATGTCAGAAAAATTAGACTATTGCATTATGGAACAAAATGGGCTAAAATAATTAAAAAGGAGGTTTTGAAGTGACACAAAAACAGGTAAGAGATATCATTTTTGAGGCATTGAACAGAGAAGAAAACGACCGGATTTTGACACTTGCCCTGGGAGAAGAAACAGGGAAAAAAGCAGTTTTTATTCAATTTAATGACGGAACGAAATATAAAATTCAGATTGAAAAGACAGAGAAAGAATTTTAAAGTCCTTGATGGAATTGTCAAGGGCTTTTATTTTTTATATTTTTCGGAAAATCGTATATTTCATTTTAATTGTGAGAATCATTCTAATAAAAGTTTCAGCAGAAGTTTCAACAAAACGAGATAGGAGGATTCTTGCAATGGGACTGAATAAAGTAGAAATTTGCGGAGTCAATACAGCGAAACTACCTGTGTTAAATCATGAGGAGAAAGAGGAACTGTTCCGCAGAATTAAGCAGGGAGACGAGGAAGCGAGAGAACAATATATCAAAGGGAATTTGCGCCTTGTTTTGAGTGTGATAAAAAGATTTTCAGGCAGTAATGAAAATGCAGACGATCTGTTTCAGATTGGATGTATCGGATTGATTAAGGCCATCGACAATTTTGATACTTCTTTAAATGTGAAATTTTCTACGTATGCGGTTCCTATGATTATAGGAGAAATTCGCCGTTATTTAAGAGACAATAACAGTATTCGGGTATCCAGATCCTTAAGAGATACTGCATATAAAGCGATCTCAGCAAGAGAATTATATATGAAAAAAAATCTGAAAGAACCTACGATCTATGAACTCTCTGAGGAAATCGGCGTTCCAAAAGAAGATATCGTAATGGCTATGGATGCAATTCAAAGTCCGGTCAGTCTTTATGATCCTGTTTATACAGAAGGTGGGGATACTCTTTATGTAATGGATCAGATCAGTGACAAAAAAAGCAAAGAAGAAAATTGGATTGAAGATATTGCAATCAAAGAGGCGATGAGACGGCTAGGAGAGAGGGAACGATATATTGTAGAACTTCGTTTTTATGAGGGAAAAACACAGATGGAGGTTGCGCAGGAAATCGGTATCTCTCAGGCACAGGTCAGTCGTCTGGAAAAAAGTGCATTAAAAAATATGAGAGGTTATCTAGGATAATTCAAAAAAGTTTATGGATGAGAAGATTTAATATCATCTTCTCTGACATTGACCAAAATAATGTCGTCACCGATTTGAACGATTTCTTTCCAGGGGATGACATATTCACATTCTCTGCCAAAAACAGAAAAAAGACGTCCTGGTCCTGGAACAATCAGACACAAGATACAGCCAGTTTCCGGATTGATATCAACGTCTGTCACACAGCCTAAAGAACGGCAGGTACAGATATTGATCACTTCTTTTTGACGCAGATCGCAGATACGCATAGAAATTCTTCTCCTATGATTTCTGTCGTTTCTATTATCTTATGAAAAGTGAAAAAAAATGTGATTCCTTTTCAAAAAAAGTTGACAGTATTTGTCGAATTCGCTATACTCAGACTGAATACCATCTGTGCCTTATAGTCAGAGGCATGGAAAGAACAGATAAAGGGAAGGTAAAGATCCGCTTTACAAAAGAAATCCGCCAAGGAGGAAGAAATATGAAATGCCCATTTTGCAGTCATGATAATACCAGAGTGGTAGATTCCAGACCGGCAGATGATGGTCAGTCTATTCGCAGAAGACGCCTTTGTGATGAATGTGGAAGAAGATTTACGACATATGAAAAAGTAGAGACGATTCCTCTGATCGTGATAAAAAAAGATTCCACAAGAGAACAGTATGACCGTTCCAAGATTGAGGCAGGAGTGCTCAGAGCGTGTTATAAGAGAGCGATTTCTGTAGAGGAAATGAATCATGCGATTGACTGCATTGAGACAGAAATTTTTAACAGAGAAGAGAGAGAGATCGAAAGCAAAGTGATTGGCGAGATTGTTATGGACAAATTAAAAGAGCTGGATGCGGTTGCTTATGTGAGATTTGCATCGGTATATCGGGAGTTTAAAGACGTCAATACTTTTATGGATGAACTGAAGAAAATTTTAGAGTGAATAAGCGGCCGAGGATTTCCCCCGGCTGTTTTTTCTATGAGGACGAATCGAAAACAGTAGAAAAAAAGTGAAGGTGAACAATTTGAAAAGAAGAATTGACCAATTACGGGGCGAACAATTTGAATATGAGATGCCAACTATGATGTTTTCAAAAGAAAAACTGGAAATAGCGGCAAAGGCGGGAGAACGGGTAAGAGGAAGTTTTCAGATAGAAAACAGTGAAGAAAGAAAAATAAGAGGAATCCTTTATTCTTCCAATTCAAGAATTCACTATGAGCCAAAAGAATTTAACGGACGGAAGATTTATATTGCATATGAAGCAGATATGACAAGGATGCAGCCAGGAGAAGAGCTAAATGGATTTTTTACGATTTGCTCCAGTATTGGAGAATATGAACTTCCTTATCATGTAAAAGCTTTAGAGACTGAGGAAGAAAACAAAGAAGAATATACAAAGAGTCTGGAAGCTTTTGCCGAAATGGCAAAAAAAGATTTTCAGAAAGCATATGTGTTTTTTATTAAATATGATTTTGCAAAAATGCTGGAACAAGATGCTCCGGAATATTTAACTCTCTATGAAGGGATTCGTGAGATTTCGGTCAGCTACCGATCAATGGAAGAATTTTTGGTCGCCTGTAAAAAAAAGGAACCGATTTCGATCAGAATAAGGGAAAACAAAGCAGAGTTTGAAGAATTGGAAGATTCCATTAAGGAGAGTATTGTAATTGTAAAGAATCAGTGGGGATTTCAGAAACTTGATATTACAACAGATGCAGAATTTATCCGCTTAGAGAGAAACGTGGTGACAACAGATGAATTTATTGGAAATTGTTATCAGCTGGAGTATATTATTGAAGAAGAAAAACTTCATGCGGGGAAGAATTATGCTTCTATTCATATAAAGACAGGGACTCAGGAGCTGAAATATGAAATATTTGTCACAAAAAAAGGGACAAAGGATAAGAAAAGAACGGTTTTAGAGACACAAAGACAGATTGAACGTCTGATTTCTCTATATATCCGTCTTCAGACGAGACAAATTTCAGTAGAAGAATGGCAGATGGAATCTCAGAAGGCATTAAGAAGATATCAGGATTTTGGAGGAAACCATCCGATTTTGGAATTGTTTCAGGCGCAGCTTTATTTTACGCTTGGCAAATTCTTAGAAGCAAGCAATATACTGGAGAGAGTGGAAGGAAGAAAAAGAGGATTAAATTCTCCGGAAGTAAGGGGATATTACCTGTATCTGACCACATTTTATCACAATGAAAGACAATATGTAGATCAAATGGAAGAAGAGATTGTCAGTCTGTTTTTACAAAATAGAGAGAGCTGGAAACTGCAGTGGATTTTACTTCATCTTCAGGAAAAATATTTGAATTATCCTGAACAGAAAATAGAAGCTGTGCGGGAGCAGTTTCTATCTGGATGCCGCAGCAGAATGCTGTTTCTGGAAGTATATCAGCTCTTTGAAAGAGAACCGGTACTGATGAAAAGACTGGATGAATTTACGATTGCTATTTTAAAATTTGCATGCAAAGAAGGAATTCTGACAAAAGAGATCGCAGAAGAAACGGCTGATCTTGCTTTGCGGTGCAAAGAGTACGACGAGACGACATTTTCGGTATTAAAAGAATGCTATGAACAGTATCCGTCGAAACAGCTTGTCAGGAGTATCTGTGAACTTCTCCTGAAGGGACAGAAGAAAGGACAGGACACATTTATCTGGTATGCGAAAGGTGTAGAAGAGGATTTAAGAGTGACCGGTCTGTATGAAGCGTATGTAGAATCTATGAATGAAAATAGTACAAAAAAACTTCCTCAGATTATACGGATGTATTTTTCCTATAATAATACGCTCAATTACCAGAAAAAGGCATTTGTGTATGCCAGTGTGGTTCAGAATCGTGAGGAAGATCCGCAGAGTTACCGCAGTTACCGACCATCAATTGAAAAATTTATGCTGGATCAACTGATGTTTGGAAGGATTAATCAAAATCTTGCCTTGCTGTATCAGAGATTTTTGACAAAAAATCTGTTGAATAAACGGCTTGCAGACGGATTGGGGCGGATCTTGTTTACGTATGAACTGACATGCCATATGCCGGAAGTGACAGCGGCGATTGTCATACACCGACAGTTAAAAGAAGAAAATGTGGTTCCAATTGTAAACGGAAAAGCACAGATACAGATTTATACGAAGGATTATTCTATTGTCTTTACAGATCAGGAGGGAAACCGCTATGCGTGTTCTTCTTTATATGAGATGGAGAAAATGCTGACAAACGACCAGTTTATGGAATGGGTAAAAGAATTGTCACCAGATCATCCCGGAATGCTTCTTTGGGAATGCGAAAAAATGAGAACAGAAAAAAAGATTCCCGATTCCATTAAAGAAGTACAAAGACTTGCTGAACTTGGTGAGATCAGAGAAGAATACCGTATGCTGCTTAGAAAAGAGATTCTTGACTTTTACACCATTCACCCATTTGCAGATGGAATCAGAGAATATTTAAAAACTATGAATTATGAGCTGTTTTTTAAAGCAGATTCTAAAGAACTTCTGGAACTTTTAATTGATCAGAAGTTTTATCAAGAAGCATTCGGACTGATTTCCGTCTATGGACATGAGGAAGTGGAACTGACAAAACTGACGAAGCTGTGCAGCAATATGGTTTCCATGATGGAATATGAAGAAAATGAAATTTTGCTTTCTCTTTGCAGCGTTTGTTTTCAAAAGAAAAAATATGATAAAAAGATTCTGACGTATCTTTTGTTTTACTATGAGGGACCGATCAAAGAAATGAAAGAAATATGGAACGCAGGAAAAAGCTTTGATTTGGATAGTTTTCAGATAGAAGAGAGGATTTTAGGAATGCTGCTTTTTACCGGAAGCGGTATAGAAAATACAGAGCAGATCTATGACAGCTACAGTAAAGCAATGGGAGACAAAAAAATCTGCCGTGCCTATTTGAATCTATGTTCCTATGAGTATTTTGTCAAAGAAAGACCGACACAAGAAATCATTTTTGAAAAATTGGAAAGACAGTTAGGACTTGGAATAGAAATGGAAGAGGTGTGTAAGCTTGCACTGTTAAGATTTTATGCGAAACTTTGCAGCAGAGGACCGCTTTCAGAAGAACAAGAGCTTCAGGCTGCTATGCTTTTGGAAGAATATGCTCACAGGGGAATGCGTTTTCAGTTTTTTCAGGAGTTTCCAGAACAATATACAAGACCTTATCAGCTTCAGGATAAAGTATTTATAGAGTATCGGACAAACCCGGAAGGATTTGTGACACTGTATTATTATATCAATGATGAAAAAAGAAAAGAAAAAATCAGCCGTAGGGAACCTATGCTGAACATGTATGAAGGGATTTTCAGCAAGGAATTTACTTTGTTTTACGGAGAACAACTGACTTATTATATTGTAGAAGAATATAACGGAAAGGTAAAAAAGAGTAAAGTTTCTGTCTTAGAGTGCCGTAAAACAGCAATGGAAGGAAACAGCAAATATGAGCTGCTCAATCAAATCTCAAAACATTTGCAACACAGTGATACAACAAAACTGGAACAGACAATAAAAACTTATATCAGACAACAGGTGCTTGCAGATGAAATTCTAAAAATGATGTAAGGGGGATTAGCGTGATAAGAGAACAACATAGAACGATTGTGGGACTTGACATCGGAAGAGAATATTCTCAGATTACTTTTTTTAATCGAAGTCATGAAGACCCCGTAACGGTAAGTCCCGTTCCAGGAAGTGAAAAATATTTGATTCCGACGTGTCTGTTTCGAATCAAAGGGGAGAAGGAATGGTATTTTGGAGCAGATGCGGTCAAATTAAAAAAAGAAAATGCACAGGGATATTTTTGCGATGATCTGATCCGGCAGATGGATTTGCAGCAACCCGTCGAATTAGAAGAAGGAAGCATTCCTACGATAGAATTGGCGCAAGCATTTATCAAGGGATGTTTAGAACTTCTTTCAGGCACCGGAACGCTGGAGCAGATCAGTATTATGATAACAATGCAGGAAATGCGGGAGCCTTTTATCAGTATATTAAAAAAAGCACTTCTCAATCTTGGAATTTCCCGAAACCGGATTTTTTTTCAAGATCATATGGAAAGTTTTTTCTACTTTATGCTTAACCAAAAAAAGTCTCTGTGGACATACCATGTGGCTTTATTTGAATATGAGAAAGATACCATTGTAGCATATGACTTTTATGCAGACTATCAGACGAAACCGGCAATGGTACATATCGAAAAAAAAGGTTTCCTGACACTTGATGAAAGACTCCATACGAGAGTAGGAGAAAGCAGATGGAATGAAGAACGGGCACGCAGATTTCAGGATATGACAGAATCTATGATGAAAGGTGCGGCGTACTCGTCTGTCTATTTGGTAGGAGACGAGTTCATGAAAGAATGGGTCAAACCATGCTTTAAAACTCTGTGCAGTAGGAGGCGTCATGGCTTTGTAGGGAAAAATCTCTATACCAAAGGTGCCTGCTATGCAGCAATGCAGAGAGTTGGAGAAAAAATAGTCGATGGCTTTTTATATGACAGTCCGGACATGATTCATTTTAATATTGGCATGGATATGATTGTAAAAGGAAGAGAAACATATTATCCAATCATCACAGCAGGTTCGAACTGGTATGAGGCATACCATGAATGTGAGTTTATTCTGGATCACACAAATGAAGTGACAGTGATGGCAAAAGAGATGACAACAGGAGAGACCCGTCATGAGACAATACGGATTGATCCAATCAAAAACCGTCCTGACAGAACGGTGCGACTGCGCATGACGGTACGGTTTTTAGACCAGCATATGTGCCAGATCAGACTGGAGGATCAGGGATTTGGAGGCTTATATCGTTCATCAGGAAAGGTATGGGAAGAAATTATAAATTTAAAGAAGGGGGAGCAGATATGAGTGGATGTCGGCTATGTCAGGTTCGTCTTGCAAAAAATCCCTATTACATTGAGAGTATCAGTACGAATATTTATTCGATTGAAGAACTTTGCTTTTATCTCCAGAATAATATTTATCTGATTGATCAGACCATAGTGAACGAAAAGCTGTGCAGATGGGTGAAAAATGAGCTGGGACTGGAGAGGTTATACCGCAGGTTGTCAGACCAACTGGAGCGCGGAGGAAGTATCGGAGATTTTATTTTGCCGATTTTTAAAGAAATTAATTATCTCTCCCACAATGAATTTCGAAAAATGCAGGAGGAAATTTCAAAGATTGAAATTCAGCCTGCAGATATTCGAAAGAAAGTAAAAGCAGATTATCTGGTAGAATATGAAATGTATATGAATGCGATTCAAGAATACTATCAGATCTTAAAAGAAAGAAATCCGGGAAAGCTGGGAGTACAGTTTTATGCGTCTGTTCTGAACAATATGGCAGTGGCATATGGAAAAATGTTTCTGTTTGAAGAAGCGGCAGACTGTCTGTGGCAGGCGTACCAGATTTTGCAGTCAAAAGAAATTTACAAAAGGTATTTGCTTTTGCTTCCCTTATATTTAAAAGAGAAGGAAGGAAAAAAACGATTAAAAGAGCTCGGTGAAAAAGAGGAACGATGGGAAGAACTTAAGGGGCAGCAGAAAAAAATATGTGATGACGCGGAAGAATCAGCACTAGTAGAGCGGCTACAAAGTCTGACTCCGGAAGAATTTTTTGAGGAATGCAAAGAAAGCTATCATAAAAGTACAAGTTCTTAAAAATGTAGAGAAAAGAGCCACGGCTTTTAGTTGACAAAAATATACTTCCATGGTAAGATAAATTTCGTAATTTAGCAGAGTAGAGTAGTCAATCAGTCAAGTGAAAAATGGTTTCAGCAGGACGAAGCAATAGAACAATGGAGGAAATATGGGTATGAAGAAAAAAATGATCTGTGCGTTAGTGGCAGCAGGGATGGCAGCTTCTATGATGTTGGGATGTGCCCCAGCACAAGGAGCAGAAAAGGCTGTGGTAAAGATAGAAGAAAAAGAGACGACGAAAACAGCCGATGACAATACGTTTGTGGTAGGATTTGATCAGGATTTTCCGCCGATGGGATTTGTAGGAGATGACGGAGAATATACAGGATTTGATCTGGATTTGGCAGCAGAAGTTGCACAACGTCTTGGAAAAGAGATTGTTTATCAGCCGATTGCATGGGATGCAAAAGATATGGAGTTAGATTCCGGTACGATTGACTGTATCTGGAACGGATTTACGATGACCGGAAGAGAAGATGATTATACATGGACAGAACCTTATATGGCAAACAGACAGGTGTTTGTTGTAAAAGCAGATTCCGGTATCACATCTCTTGAGGATCTGGCAGGAATGACAGTTGATGTTCAGATTGATTCAAGCGCAGAGGCAGCTTTAAAAGAAGAGGAAAATGCAGATTTGGTCGGCAGTTTTGGTTCCTTGCTGACAGTGGCTGATTACAATACAGCATTTATGGATCTGGAAGCAGGCGCAGTCGATGCGATTGCAATGGACGACGTGGTAGCAAGCTACCAGATTGAAAGCAGAGACGCAGATTTTGTAGTTCTGGAAGAGACTTTGTCAGAAGAAGAATATGCAGTAGGATTTAAAAAAGGAAACGAAGAACTCAGAGATCAGGTTCAGGCAGCACTCGAGGAGATGGCAGAAGACGGAACCTTAGCAGAGATTTCAGAGGAATGGTTCGGAAAAGATATCACTACGATTGGAAAATAAAAAAATCAGAAAACAGTGAGAGGGCTGTTGCGCAGTTTTGAGCAGCAGCCCCTTTTTGCGCCGGATAAAAAAGAGGAGGACGATAAATGAATTTTTCAACAATGCTGTCCCAGTTGGGAAATGGAATGGTCACTACGATTACAATTTTTGGATTGACGCTTTTATTTTCCCTTCCTCTGGGACTGGGAATTACTTTTCTGCGCATGTCCAAAAACGGAGTTTTGCGGAACATCGCGAAATTTTATATTTCCGTCATGCGTGGAACGCCATTAATGCTGCAGTTAATGGTCGTTTATTTTGGACCGTACTATCTGTTTGGAATACCGATTTCGAGATCGTATCGCTATATTGCGGTTATTATTGGATTCGTGTTAAATTATGCCGCATATTTTGCGGAAATTTATCGAAGCGGAATCGAGTCTATGCCGGCGGGGCAGTACGAGGCAGCGCAGCTGTTAGGTTATAATAAAGTCCAGACATTTTTTCTGATTATTCTGCCTCAGGTGATTAAACGGATTTTACCGTCTGTCACAAATGAAGTAATTACACTTGTCAAAGATACCTCTCTTGCTTTTGTAATTTCTGTATCTGAAATGTTTACTGTGGCAAAAGCAATTGCCTCTTCGCAGACCAGTATGATGCCGTATGTGGCAGCAGGTATTTTTTACTATGTATTTAATTTCCTGGTAGCAACGATTATGGAATATATAGAAAAGAAATTGAATTATTATCGATAGGAGGGAGAGAACATATGAATTATCTGGAGATCAGTCATATCAAAAAAAGTTTTGGAGATCTGGAAGTTTTAAAAGATATCTCTCTGACCGTAAAAAAAGGAGAAGTACTGGCGATTATCGGTCCCTCCGGATCAGGAAAATCGACGCTTCTTAGATGCGCGACACTTTTGGAAACGATGGACTGCGGCAGTCTTAGCTATCTTGGAGAAGAAGCTGTCAAAGCAGGAGAGGGTGGAAAAAGTATCTATGCATCACCATCCGAGTTAAAAAAAATCCGCAGAAATTTTGGGCTTGTCTTTCAGAATTTTAATTTGTTTCCCCATTACTCTGTTTTGAAAAACATTATTGACGCACCGATTCGTGTACAAAAAAGAAAAAAAGAAGAAGCGATCAAAGAAGCTCGTGAATTGCTTGCAAAAATGGGGCTTTCCGATAAAGAATCGTATTATCCGTTTCAGCTTTCCGGAGGACAGCAGCAGCGCGTTTCTATCGCAAGAGCACTGGCGCTTCATCCGAATGTATTGTTTTTTGATGAACCGACTTCTGCTTTGGATCCGGAGCTGACAGGAGAAATTTTAAAAGTTATTAAAGATCTTGCAGCAGAGCATATGACAATGGTAATTGTAACACATGAAATGAATTTTGCGCGAAATGTAGCTGATCATATTATTTTTATGGATCAGGGCGTGATTGCCGAGCAAGGAACACCGGAAGAACTTTTTGGCTCCGATAACCCGCGCATGAAAGAATTTTTGGGAAAATTCAACGAAGTATAAAAGGTTTCGACAGAATGACTTGCTTTCTGAGAAAATGCAAGGTATAATGTAGCCGGAACGATTGAAAAATCGCAGTTAAAAAAATAAAAGGATAGGTGGACTAAATGGAAAAAAAAGAATTACTTTACGAAGGAAAAGCAAAAAAGGTTTTCAAGACAGAAAATCCGGATGTACTGATCGTAGATTATAAAGACGATGCAACAGCTTTCAATGGCCTGAAAAAAGGTACCATTGTAGGAAAAGGTGTAGTCAACAACCGTATGAGTAATTACATGTTCAAAGTTCTCGAAGAGCAGGGGGTACCGACCCATTATATCGAAGAGTTAAGCGATAGAGAGACAGCTGTCAAGAAAGTTGAGATTGTTCCGCTAGAGGTTATCATCAGAAATATTGCGGCAGGAAGCTTTTCAAAGAGACTTGGTGTGCCGGAAGGAACTCCATTTAAAGAGCCAACTATTGAATTTAGTTATAAAAATGATGATCTGGGAGATCCCCTGATCAATGATTATTTTGCGATTGCAATGGAGCTTGCTACGAGAGAAGAGATTGATACGATCGTAAAATATGCATTTAAAGTAAATGAAGTATTAAAAGACTTTTTCCTTAAGGCAAATATTGAACTGGTAGATTTTAAGATTGAATTTGGAAGATATCACGGACAGGTCATTCTGGCTGATGAAATCTCACCGGACACCTGCAGACTGTGGGATGCTACCACTCATGAAAAACTCGACAAAGACCGTTTCAGAAGAGATCTTGGAAATGTAGAAGAAGCTTATCAGGAAGTATTTAAACGCCTTGGATTATAAGAAGAAGGAGAAAGAGAATGACTGACCGATATCAGAGCCCATTATCTGAACGATATGCCAGCAAAGAAATGCAGTATATTTTTTCACCGGATATGAAATTTCGTACCTGGCGAAAACTGTGGATTGCCTTAGCAGAGACAGAGAAAGAATTGGGATTAAATATTACAGAGGAACAGATTGAAGAGTTAAAGGCACACGCAGATGATATCAACTATGATGTGGCAAGAGAGAGAGAAAAAGTAGTACGTCATGACGTAATGTCACATGTCTATGCTTATGGTGTGCAGTGTCCCAAAGCAAAAGGAATCATCCACCTAGGAGCGACGTCTTGCTATGTAGGCGACAATACCGATATTATTGTAATGACAGAGGCATTAAAGCTGGTTCAGAAAAAATTAATTAACGTAATTGCAGAACTTGCAAAATTTGCAGAGGAATATAAGGCACTTCCAACTCTTGCATTTACTCATTTTCAGCCTGCACAGCCGACGACAGTCGGAAAACGTGCAACGCTTTGGATGCAGGAGTTTTTGATGGATCTGGAAGATCTTAATTATGTACTGAGCACAATGAAACTGCTAGGATCAAAAGGAACGACAGGTACACAGGCAAGTTTTCTGGAATTATTTGATGGCGATCAGGAGACAATTGATAAGATTGATCCAATGATTGCAAAGAAAATGGGATTTAAAGAATGTTATCCGGTCTCCGGACAAACTTATTCCAGAAAAGTAGATACGAGAGTGCTTAATGTTCTTGCGGGAATTGCCGCAAGCGCACATAAATTTTCAAATGATATCCGTCTGCTTCAGCATTTAAAAGAAGTAGAAGAACCATTTGAAAAAACACAGATTGGTTCATCCGCAATGGCTTATAAGAGAAATCCGATGAGAAGTGAGAGAATTGCATCCTTGTCAAGATTTGTGATGGTGGACGCCTTAAATCCGGCAATTACTTCTGCAACGCAGTGGTTTGAGAGAACACTGGATGATTCCGCAAATAAACGGCTTTCTGTGCCGGAAGGATTCCTTGCAATCGACGGTATCTTAGATCTGTGCCTGAATGTTGTAGATGGTTTAGTAGTGTATCCAAAAGTAATTGAAAAACATCTGCGTGCAGAACTGCCGTTTATGGCAACAGAAAATATTATGATGGATGCAGTAAAAGCAGGCGGAGACAGACAGGAGCTGCATGAGAGAATCCGTACACTTTCCATGGAAGCAGGAAAAAATGTAAAAGAAAAAGGACTTGAGAATAATCTGCTGGAATTGATTGCCGCTGATCCGGCATTTAATATGTCTTTGGAAGATCTGCAAAAGACGATGAAACCTGAAAAATATACAGGAAGAGCAAAAGAACAGGTAGAAGCATTTTTGGCTAAAATCGTAAATCCGGTTTTGGAGGCACATAAAGAGATTCTGGGAATGAAAGCGGAGATTCATGTATAAAACGCAGTGGCAGCATTCCTTCTTGTTTTTGACGCAGTAAGTTTCAAAAAACAGGAAAATAGAAAGTTGTGAGATAACAACAGGAGGAAAGATTTATGGTAAAAGCAGTAGTAGGAGCAAACTGGGGAGATGAAGGAAAAGGAAAAATCACAGATATGCTCGGAAAAGAGGCTGATATCATCGTTCGTTTTCAGGGCGGCGCAAATGCAGGACATACCATTGTAAACAATTATGGAAAGTTTGCTCTGCATACGCTCCCCTCAGGAGTTTTCTATAATCATACAACGAGCGTGATTGGAAACGGAGTGGCACTGAATATTCCGGTATTGTTTCAGGAAATTAAAAGTATTGTAGACCGCGGTGTGCCGATGCCAAAGATTAAGGTATCGAATCGTGCTCAGATGGTGATGTCTT